>NZ_JAFLRG010000001.1:3600000-3900000 GCF_017315725.1 Trinickia acidisoli | reverse complement strand
GACGACATCCTCGCCAACGTGCCAGGCATCGGTTTCATCCTGATCGGCGAGGGCGATCTGAGCCAGGAGCTGGGCTTCGCGCGCCAATACGAGCACCCGGAAGTCGTCGACGCGATGCGTCGCATCGTGGAGACCTGCCGCAAGCACAACGTCGTCGTCGGCAATCCGCACGTCACGGCCAAGAACCATCGCCGTTTGACCGAAGGGGGCTACCGCTTGATGTTGTCGGCGCCGCAGCGCACCTACGGCGTGGTCGGTCTCGCCCGCGACATGGCGGGGTACTGATGAACGGCGCCGAAAGTCTCGTCGCGACCCTCGTCGATCAGGGCGTGGACATTTGCTTCGCGAATCCCGGCACGTCGGAGATGCATTTTCTCGCGGCGCTGGGCGACAACGCGAAGATGCGCAGCGTGCTGTGCCTGTTCGAAGGTGTGGCGACGGGTGCGGCCGACGGCTGGTACCGGATGAAAGAGACGCCGGCCTCGACGCTGCTGCACCTCGGGCCGGGCTTGGCCAACGGGCTCGCCAACATTCACAACGCCAAGCGTGCGTCGTCGGGAATGGTCAATGTCGTCGGCGAGCATTCGGTGTCGCACCTCAAGTACGATCCGCCGCTGACCTCGGACATCGAGGGGCTCGCGCGGCCGCTCAGCCACTGGGTGCGCCGCGCCGAGTCATCGAACACGATCGCCTGGGACACCGCGCAAGCCGTGGCCAAGGCCAGCGAGCATCCGGGGCAGATCGCCACCTTGATCTTGCCGGGCGACACCTCCTGGCAGCAGGCTGGCGAGAGCCGATTGTTGCCGCCGCCCGTTGCGGTCAAGCGCAAGACGCCGAGCGCTGCGCGCATCGAGCACATCGCGCAGGTGCTGCGCTCGGGCGAGCCGACGCTGATCGTTCTGGCCAACCGAGCCACGCGCGGCGCTGCACTCGAAAAGGCGGGCCGTGTGGCCGCCGCCACGGGCGCGCGGCTCGGCTCGCAGTTCTTCACCGCGCGCATCGAGCGTGGCGCCGGGCGCGTACCGATCGAACGCATTCCCTACGCGGTGGCGCAAGCTACGGCTTTCCTCGAGGATTTCAAGCACATCGTCACGGTCGAGACGAAGGAGCCCGTGGCCTTCTTCGCCTACCCGGACAAACCGAGTTTGCTCAAGCCCGAGGGTACGCTGGTGCATGCGCTCGTCGAGGCCGACGAGGACAGCGAACTCGCGTTCGACATGCTGCTGCAGGCACTGGGCGCGGCCGGCACCGCAGCGCTCGTGCAGCCGCGCATCGAAACGCCGGCGCCGAGCGGCGCGCTCAACCCGACGAGCATTGCGCAGGCGTTGGCCGCGGCCCTGCCCGAGCACTGCATTCTCGTGGACGAATCGCTGACGACGGGCCGCGAGTCCATGGGCGTGACCATGGGCGCCGCGCCGCACGACCTCATCAACAACATGGGCGGCTCGATCGGCTATGCGACGCCCGTGGCGACGGGCGCGGCGCTCGCGTGCCCGGATCGGCGCGTGTTCTGCATGGTCGGCGACGGCAGCGCGATGTACACGATCCAGTCGTTATGGACTCAGGCGCGCGAGAGCTTGAACGTCACGACGATCATCTTCGCCAACAACAGCTACGCAATTCTCAAGGCTGAGTACGCCAACATGGGCGCGGGCACGCCCGGCGAACGCGCGCTGTCGATGATCGACATCGATCGCCCGCGCATCGATTGGCTTTCGATGGCGAAAAGCATGGGCGTGGAAGCCGTGGCTGTCGATACGGCCGAGGCGTTCTACAAAGCCATGGTCGATTCGACGCGCGAGCGCGGCCCGCGTTTGATCGAAGTCCGTTTGTAATTCGATTCACGAGATTCAAGCCAAGGAATGACATCCATGACAACGACGCTGACCGGGGTGCCGACGCTGCGCACCAATCTGTCTGAATACGCGGTGACGAAAGCAATGCGGGACGGACGGGTGAGCTCGGACCTCGTCACGCTCGACTTCTGCGGGCCGACGCCGGCGCACAACGGCTTCAAGGCGATGGTGCGCGAGAACCAGTTCGACGCGGGCGAACTCGCGATCGTCACGTTCTTGCAGGCCAAGGCATACGGCAAGCCGTACGTGTTGCTGCCGACACCGATCTCGGGGCGATTCCAGCATCACTGCGCGGGCTTCAACATCGACTTCGGTCATCTCGATCCGAAGGACATCGAGGGTAAGAAAGTTGGCGTGCGCACTTATACGCAGACGACCGCACTCTGGATACGCGGCATCTTGCGTCACGAATACGGCGTCGATCTGGACAAGGTCACGTGGATGACGCTCGGCGACGGACATCTGGCCGAGTACAACGACCCGCAGAACTGCGAGCGCTTGCCCAAGGGCTCGTCGATTCCGCAGATGATGCTCGACGGCGAACTGGCCGCGGCATTGCTTGGTGAAGACATGCCCAAGGATCCGCGCGTGCGCACGCTCGTGCCCGATGCGCAGAACGCGGCGAAAGCGTGGTTCGCGCGCGAAGGCGTCGTGCCGATCAACCATATGTTCGTCGTGCACGAAAGCATTTCGAAGACGCGTCCCGACGTCGTTCGCGAACTCTATCGAATGATCGTCGAAAGCCGTGCGCAGGCCGAGGGTGTGCCCGCGGTGTTTCCGCCGATCGGGATGGAGGCGAATCGCAAGGGAATCCAATTGGCGATCGACTGGGCGCTCGATCAGAAAATCATTCCGCGCCGGCTTTCCGTCGACGAGCTCTTCGACGACGTGACCGGAAGTCTCGATTGATGTGGATCTAATCATTAGGACTGCGAAGTAAATGCGGAGCAGACGAATACCGGCGTGATGGATCGACGCTCGAATCGCCATAAAGCACAAAGAACCACTACAAAAGGACCAGGAGACACGATGAAAAGAAAATTTGCGATCCCTATCTTGGGCGCGTTGTCGGTATTTGCCGCCGCATCGGCTCAGGCGCAATCGTCCGTGACGCTGTACGGAGTCATCGACAACGGTATCGAATTTCAGAACGCGGGGAACGGCTCGGTGGTGCGCGCGATATCGGGCGGATTGTTCGCGAGCCGATACGGCTTCAAAGGCAGCGAGGACATCGGCGGCGGCCTGCATGTCAACTTCCAGTTGGAAGAGGGCTTCTCGAGTCAGACGGGCGCGGTATCGAAAGCAGGCGAGGCATTCAGCCGGCAGGCATGGGTGGGTTTGTCGGGCGGCTTCGGCGAGGTGCGCATCGGCTTGCAGAACACGCCGCAGTACATTTTCATGAACCCCGAGCTGGACCCGATGGCGGTGATGACCTTGGCGTCACCGATGAACAACTTCAACAGCTTGACGATACGCGAGAACAACGCGATTTCGTATTTCACGCCGACTTATTACGGGCTGAAAGCGGAGTTCATGGTTGCGATGCGCGATTCGACGACCACGCCGAGCAACGGGTTTCAGTTCTACAACGGCGCGCTCCGCTACGAGAACGGCCCGTTCCGCGCCGCGGCCGGCTATGAGCAGGCGGCCAACGCGACCGGCAGCTCGATACTGAAGGTATTCAATGCGGGCGCGTCGGTTCGTGCCGGAGCCGCCACGTTCTTCCTCGCCTATCACACCGAACATCAAACGGATAACAGCATCAAGCGGGACGTCTACGAGGCATCGGCCGACTACCTCTTCGCTCCGGCCGACCAAGTGGCGTTGATGTACGGCTACGCGCGCGACCGGACCGGAAATGGCAATAACGCACAGCAATTGGGCTTGGCGTACGAGCACTATTTATCGAAGCGCACGACGCTTTACGCCGCGGCCGGGTTTATTCAAAATCGCAACCAGGCTGCATTCACGCTCAACGGTACGGCCTATGCGGGTATCCAGGGCGCGCCTGGTGCGGACGCACGCGGCGTCACGCTTGGCATCGTGCACAAGTTCTGACGCGAGCGCGCGTAGCACCGCGCGCTTGGCTTCGGTCCGGGTAAATCGCAGGTCGCGCGGCGCGGCGGTGTGTGCCAAGATGTGGGATGCTGCCAAGGAGATTCAATGACACAGCATGCCATGGCCAAGCATCGGCACGATTGGAACGGAGCGGCAAGATTGACCACCGTTCCGAAGGTTCGCCTATACGTCGATCGCCCTGAAGAACAGAACTGGTTCGTGCACGTCGGGCACGTCACCGAACGAGGCCGCTGGCGAACCGAGCCTCATGCGCATCCCGCTTACGGCCAGGTGATATTCGTCCACAGCGGGCGAGGCGTGATGAACCTCGAAGGCAGCACCGTGCCGTTCGAAGGCCCTTGCGCCTTGCTATTGCCGACCGAGTGCGTGCATGGCCTCGACTACGAGATCGACGTCGACCGGTGGGTCGTGACGATCGAGGTCGCCTATCTCACGCAAGTCAATGCGAAGCTCCATGAATTCATCGCGCTGTGGGCATCGCCGCGCGTGATTCCGTTCGCCGATTCCGCCGAGGCCGGCGCGGCGTTTCATGGCCTCATTCAGCGTTTGAAGCAAGAAGTCGAATCCGACGCGGTCGGTCGCGTGGTGGCCACCGAAGCGTTGTTGACGACGCTGCTGTTGATGCTCGTGCGCGAAGCGAGCGTGGATCAGGCCGGACATGAAGCCGCGGCGCGTAACGACGTGCGTTTGGTGGATCGCTTCCGCAAACTGATCGACGAGCATTACCGCGAGAACTTACCGCTGCAGGAGTACGCGTCGATGATGGCGGTGTCGCTCGTGCAACTGCGGGCCGCATGCACATCGGCGGCGGAGCAGAGCCCCACCAAGATGATCCATGCGCGCATCATCACCGAGGCCAAGCGCAACCTCATCTTCGGCAACATGTCCGTCGAACAGATTGCGTTCTGGCTCGGTTTTGCCGATGCCGCCTATTTCACGCGCTTCTTCCGCAGAGAAGTTGGGCAAGCACCCAGCCAATTCCGCATCGCCGCGCGGCAGCAGTCGCATGGCAAGACGATGCCGAAGTCGGCAAGCTGAAAAAATCCCGGTGAATGCAAGTTTTGTGCAGGGACTGCCGATCGCCGATCGCATACGCTTTGGCGAACGCATCCTCGAAACTTGCCTACGATGACCTCTTTCTACAAGAAGAACACACGGACGCGGTGGGGCATGAAGGTCGCACCGCTTCTGCTTGCGCTGTCGAGCGCGATGTACAGCGCGCCCGATCATGCCGCCGCGCCGCCGGGAGACGACACATCACAGACCGAATTCGCCTATGTCGGCACGCGAGCGAGCCAGATTCGCGCGTTGCGCCTCGATGTCGCGACGGGCAAGGTCACCGTCATAGGCTCGGTCGAACAACGGATGAAGCCGACGTGGGTGAGCGCCGATCCATCGTTGCCGGTTCTTTATGCCGTCGATGAGGAAAGAGACCAAGACGGCAGCGTGACTGCCTACGCGGTCGATCGTGCGACGGGCGCATTGACACGCATCAACTCGGTCGCGTCCGGCGGCAGCGGTACGACCTATTTGTCGTTCGACGCTGCATCGAAGACACTGCTTGCCGCCAATTACGGCAGCGGGTCCGTATCGAGTATCTCGGTCAAAGCCGACGGCAGCTTGGGCGCGCTCGTCTCGACGATGAAGGAGACGGGATCGGGGCCGAACGTGCACCGGCAAGCGAGCGCGCATGCGCACTGCGCCGTGGTCGATCCTTCGGGCGGATTCGCGCTCGTGCCGGACCTCGGGGCCGATCGTGTGTTCGTGTACGGCTTCGATCGCGCGACGCATGCGCTATCGCCCGATGCGGCCACGAATCCTCGCGCGTTCGTCGCTCCGCCCGGTAGCGGCCCGCGTCATCTTGCATTCGGTGCGAATGGCCGTTTCGTTTACCTCGATACCGAACTGTCGGCCGAGCTCATGGTGTTGAAGTGGAATGCCTCGCAGGGGCAACTGACGCTCGTGCAGTCGTTGCCGATCTCGAGCGAGGGATTCAAAGGACCGAAGAGCGGCGCCGAAATCGCCGTGAGCCGCGATGGGCGTTTCGTCTATGTCGAGGATCGCGGAGAAAATGCGGTGGCCGTCTATCGCATCGATCGCGAGTCGGGCAAGGTGTCGCTGATTCAGCGGATCGCTGCCGGTGGCGAGAATCCTTGGGGATTCGGCATCGATCGATCGGGTAAATGGATGCTCGTGGATAACGAAAAGAGCGGCGACGTGCACGTGCTCGGCATCGATACGAAGACAGGGCGGCTTTCGGATACCGGGCAGTCGATCGAGATTCCCGAGCCGATCAGCGTAGCGTTCGTGAAGTGAAGATTTAGCTGGGCTTAACGTGCTTCTCGTCGCGCGACATGCCCGGGTTTTGAGCCGGGCGGTCGTGTCGAGGGATGCGCTGTCATTGGGTGAGTCAATGCGAGAGGCCGCGCTCAAGCCTGTTGCGCGCACGCGGGATTGAACACGCGCTGGGTCGACGGCGGATTGCTCGCCAACTTATTCGCCGGGCGACGCGGGCGAGCGATGAGTTCGCCGCCGCAATTGGGGCATTTTCCATGCAGTACGTTGGTGGCGCAGTCTACGCAAAACGTACATTCGAAAGAGCAGATCCGCGCCTCGTCGGATTCCGCCGACAGGTTCTTGTCGCAGCATTCGCAGCCAGGCCTGAGTTCCAGCATCGGTTTCTCCTTTGATCAAGCGAACTGAAAAGTGGCGGGATACGTCGCAATGTTGCAGGGGAACACCATGCCAAAATTCTACCTGGATCGTGTTTGCAATCGACTTATTTGCACGATCACTTACCGACAAAAAACAGTCTTTTTGATTTGTCCGCGGCCCCCATTCTGGCGCAGAGGAATAGACCCAATGCGGGAAGCGCCATATAGCTCACGCCCAGCAGTGTAACGATATCGCTCGATACCGACGAGACGACGCTGTTGACGCCGAAAGCGATGGCCATTTGGGAGCAACAATACACTGCGCCGGCCGCCCCTCGCCGCGTGGGGAACCGACTCATGCAAATCGCTGAGGCGCACAGCACGATGAACGAGTAACTGAACGATACGCCCGCCACGCTTGCGAGGAATCCCCCGGCAGACATATACCCAAGTTTCGACAGGAGTAACAACGCCGAGCCGCAGATGACAGGTATGACGAACCCGACGAACATTGTCGAAAGCATGCCAAAGTGCGCGATGAGCCTCGGCAACAGCAAACGGCTGATGACGAGCCCGACGCCGACGAGCGCGATGGCCCAGCCGTAGTGCGTGCTGGAAAATCCGAATTGCTGTTGCAGCACGAATGGACTCGAGCTGGTGTACATGACGAAGCAGGTTATGCCGATACCCGCCATGATGGCCGAGGACACAAACGTGGTGTCCGACAACACCACTTTGTAACTGGCAAAGACTTCGCGTGCGGTGATCGATTTGTTCTTGTGCGTATTCGTTTCCCGACACTGCGAGTAAACGACGAAGATCGACGCCAGCAGCAGCGACATGGCTACGAAGTTCCCTCTCCACCCGAACCAGGATTGAACGAAGCTGCCCAGCAGCGGACCCAGCACGAAGGAAAGGCCCGTAAACAACGTGATATATGAGCTGGCGATAGCATATCGTTCTCCCTGAACGATATCCGACAGAACGATCCGCGACAGCGCCAGGCAGGCGCCACTGCCCACTCCCTGAACAAAGCGCGAGATCAGAAAGGCGGCGATCTTCGAAGCGAAAACAGCCCAAAGATTCCCCACGATCGCGATGACAACCCCGATGAGAATGACGGGTTTGCGGCCGCATTTGTCACTCACTGGTCCGTACACGAGCGAACCCACGCCTGTCCCGAACAGAAAAATGGAGATCGACGCTTGCATGTATTGCGGCGACACATGCATGACCTTCGCCATCTCCGGCAACGAGGAGAGGTGAATGTCGGTACCCAGCAGACCGATGAACAACAAGACCGTCACGATCGCGACGATCTTCAATTCGTCACGCGTGAAGCGCGCTATTTTTGATGCGGACACAGTCCATCCTTGTCATGTTTCAGGTTCGAGTGAGGAGGCGAGCGATCGCAACCACATTCTCTTTGCCCATGATGCTGTGGTGATCGCCCGGCACGCGGACAATGTTCAGTTGATCGGCAAGTACGCTCCAGCCGAGGTCCGGTTCGCCGAACTGCCGGGAGAAACCTTCATCGCCGCAGCAGAGCAACACGGGCCCTGCATAGGGTGCGGGACGGTAGGTGCGAAGCGCTTCATCATTCGCCTCCGTCACGGAAAGCACATTCCGTAACTGCCTTTCGCTCGTACCCGGCGGCAACAACCCTTGCGTCGTGGCCGCTTCGAGCACGTGTTGCCACTGAGCTTCGGTTGGCACGCCGAGCAAGCACTCCCAGTCGAAAGACAGCTTCGGCATCAGGATGCCGAGCATGACGGCGTCGTCGCTCAGCCAGTGTCGGCCCGCCATCTTGCCGTAAGTGCCGTTCCGATACAGTGGCTGAACGCTGGCGTTTTGCGCGCGAGAGTCGAGCAAGGCTAACAGCTCGACGCTTTCGCCCTTTTGCGTGAGTTTCTGAGCCATCTCATAGGCGATGCATCCGCCCATCGAGTGTCCGACCAGCCGATATGGGCCCAGCGGACGCACGGATTTCATCAAATCAATGTACGCGCAGGCCATGTCTTCGATCCGCCGCAACGGCGTCGATTCGCCTTGCAGGCCGGCTGCCTGGATGCCGTACACAGGTTGATCGGGCCCGAGGACGCGCGTCAGTTCGACATAGTTGGTTGTGTGCCCGCCGTAGGGGTGGATGCAAAATAGCGGCGTGAGCGATCCTGCGGTTCGCATGCCAACGAGCTGATGGCTGCGAGGCGCGCTAACGTTTTGCAATGCGACGGCGAGGGCCGCCACGGTCGGATTCTCCAGCAACGCCGCAGGCGATAGCCGATGCCCGAAGCGCTGTTCCGCCTGCAAGATGACGCTCAGGGCCGACAATGAACTTCCGCCGAGCTCGAAGAAATTGTCGGTGACCGCTACCGATTCCATCCCTAACACCTGCTCGAAAATCTTGACCAGCTCGTATTCGACGGCGTTGTTCGGACCGGCCGTCAGCGTACGCGGGCCGCAAGCCTCGCCTGCAAGAACGACCTCCTCGTGACGTTGCACCGAAGCCGCCCTGAACGTCTCGCGCGCCGGCGTGCTTTGACGCGCTTGCGGCCAGAAGCGTTGTCGCTCGAAAGGATAGCCCGGCAACGCGGCACGCCGTCGCGCCGCACCTTCGTGCAACTTGTCCCAGCGCGGAGCGGCGCCCGCTACCCACAGCCGTCCCAGGCTCATCGCCAGTGCGCCGCGATCGGACCATCCCGGCGCGCTCGAGAGGGTGGGGGCTACCACCCGCGCATTCGCGCTATTCGAATGCCGCCGGATGATGGAGGTGAAGGTATGCCCTGGGCCCACTTCGAGGAACATCGCGTCCGTCGCTTGCAGCAACGAGTCGAGTCCCTCGGCAAATCGCACGGTCTCGCGCAGATGACGCACCCAGTGTGCCGGATCGGTCGCCTGCTCGTTTGTTACCCATGAGCCGGTTACGTTCGTGACGTACGGTATTTGCGGAACATGGAGCTCGACCTCGCTGACGACCGCCATGAATGGCTCGAGGACGGGATCGAGCATGGCCGAATGAAACGCATGAGACGTCGACACGCGCTTCGCGCGCAAGCCCGCCGCGTCCAATCGCGCATGAACGGCGTCGATCTGCTCAGCCGGGCCGGCAAGCACGCACGCGCGCGCGGCGTTGACAACGGCGAGATCCACGCCGCCCTGCGCGAACGGCGCTAGCTCATGCGCCGACGCTTCCACGGCCAACATCGAACCGGTCGGCAGTTGCTGGATCAATCGCCCGCGCGCGGCGACCAACTTGAGCGCATCAGGCAGCGACATGACGCCGGCAAGACACGCGGCGACGTATTCGCCGAGACTGTGTCCCATCATCGCGCTGGGGCGCACGCCCCAATGTTCCAATTGCCGCGCCAACGCATACTCCACCACGAATAGTGCGGGCTGCGTGATCGACGTCTGCATGAGCCGCTGCCGCGCGACGTCGATCTCATCGAGCGGCGGATAAAGGGCAGCGCGAATGTCGAGCGCCATCAGCGACTGTAAAAGCTGCGCGCAGTGATCGATGCATTCGCGGAACACGGGCTCGGACTCATAAAGGTCACGGCCCATATTGACCTGCTGCAGCCCTTGTCCGGGGAACAGGAACGTGACCCGTGCGGCTGGCACCGGCCCGCCCGTGTAGCTCCAGGCCGATGGCAGAGACGTCAGCGCGTCGACTGCGCTCGATGGGTTGTCGCACACGACGACACGCCGATGCTGAAAATGCGTGCGCCCAACTTGAAGCGTGTAGGCGATATCGGCCAGATCGGCGGCAGGATGCTGCCGCAGATAGCCGGCAAGGTTCTCCGTCATCGCATTCAACGCGTGCTCGGATTTCGCGGACAAAGCCAGCACGTGGAACGCCGAATCGCGCTCAACCGGCGTGTGTCGCGGCGCTTGCTCCAGAATCACGTGCGCATTGGTACCGCCGATGCCGAACGAGCTGACGGCCGCGCGCCGCGGCATTGTTGTCGCCGGCCAGTCGGTCAGCGCATCGTTGACCCAGAACGGGCTGCTTGCCAGCTCGAGTTTCGGATTGGCCGACTGAAAATGCAGGGTCGCCGGAATCTGTCCGTGATGCAGGGACAGCGCGGCCTTGATGAGGCCGGTGACACCTGCCGCGACGTCGAGGTGGCCGACATTGGATTTCACCGAGCCGAGCGCGCAGAACCGCGCGGCTGCCGTATAGTGGCGCCAGGCGCGGGTCAGCGCTTGTACCTCGATCGGGTCGCCGAGCGGCGTGGCGGTGCCATGGGCTTCGACCATCCCGATACTGCTCGGATCGACGTTGGCGCGTTGCAGCGCCTGCTCGATGACGTCGGCTTGCCCGTCCACGGCCGGTGCCGTAAAGCCCACTTTGGCGTTGCCGTCGTTGTTGATCGCCGAGCCTTTGATGACGGCCCAGACGTGATCTCCGTCCGCCAGCGCGGCAGACAGGCGCTTCAAAACGACGATGGCGCCGCCGCTGCCTCGCACGGTGCCTTGTGCGCGGCTGTCGAAAGGACGGCAGCGCCCGTCGGCCGATAGGATGTGACCGTCTTGATGCAGATAGCCCGTGGCGTGCGGTGCTTCGATCGACACGCCGCCGGCCAAGGCAATGTCGCACTCGCCCAGCATCAGTTGCTGGCAGGCCAGATGGACGGCGACGAGCGAGGTCGAGCACGCCGTTTGCACGGTCAGTGCCGGACCATGCAAGTTGAGCTTGTAGGCAAGCCGCGTGGAAAGAAAGTCCTTCTCGTTCAGGATCGTGGTTTGGAACAGTTCGGCGGCGCTTTCCGGATTCGTTTCCAGGTAATGAAGCAGATAGGCCGCGCGGCCCGTTCCGCCGTATACGCCGATCCTGCCGGCGTAATCCGCGTTCGCATAGCCCGCATGTTCGAGCGCTTGCCAGCCTGTTTCAAGGAAAAGGCGCTGCTGCGGATCCATCAACAGGGCTTCGCGTGGCGGATAGCCAAAGAATGCCGCATCAAAGTTTTCCACGTCGTCGAGCACGCCCTTGCGTTTGACGTAGCGCGGATTTGCCAGCGAGGCGGGATCGACGCCTGCCGCGAGCAGTTCCTCATCGGTCAACGACTTGACGGACTCGACCCCCGCGGCCAGATTGCGCCAGAACTCGTCGACGTTTGCCGCGCCCGGAAACCGGCCCGCCATCCCGATGATCGCGATGTCGGTATCCGCGGGTCCCGCGCTGTTTGGCGCTACCGGTGCACGCATGGCTTGGTGCCCGGTACGGTCGGCATCGCCGAGCGACGCAGTAGTCGCTTGATCATTCGTCGCACCGCGCAGATGGTCCGCCAAGGTCCGGATGTTCGGAAAGCGGAACAGATCCATCGTCGGAACGCGATGTTCCAGGATTTTTTCCAGTTCGATTTCGACGCGCACGAGATCGAGCGAATGACCGCCCACTTCGAAGAAGTTGTCGTCGATGCCCACCGCGTCCAGCTTGAGTACCGTTTTCCATACGTCGGCAATCTGCTGTTCGAGTGCATCGCGAGGCGCGATCATGTTTTGCGTTGCCACGCGCTCGGTCGGATCGGGCAACGCCGCGCGATCGATCTTGCCGTTCGGCGTCAGTGGCCATGCGTCGAGCGGAACGATTGCCGACGGCAGCATGAATTCCGGCAATTTGCTTTGTGCATGGGCGCGAATGCCCGCGGCGGAGATACCCCCCGCGTTATCGGCAATCACGTAAGCAAGCAGCGACGGCGCGCTACCTGCCGTTCCACGCGCGATCACGAGTGCCTCACGCACGCCGGCATAGCTCGCAATGACCGACTCGACTTCTCCCAGCTCGATGCGGAAGCCGCGGATCTTCACCTGATGATCGAGGCGCCCGAGATACTCCAGGCTGCCGTCGGGTAGATAACGGGCAAGGTCGCCCGTCTTGTACATACGCGCGCCGGATTCCTCGAACGGGTTGGCGATGAAGCGTTCCGCCGTGAGGTCCTCGCGATTCAAGTAGCCGCGTGCAAGACCCATCCCGGCGATGTGAATCTCGCCTGCAATGCCGACAGGCACGGGTTGCAATTGCGCATCGAGTAAATAGATCCGAGTGTTCGCGATGGGGCGTCCGAGCGCGACGCGTTGAGTCTCCGGCTGCAGATGTGCAATGGTCGCGCACACCGTTGCTTCGGTCGGTCCGTAGGCGTTGAGGAAGCGTCGCCCATGCGCCCACCGCTTGACGATCTCCAGACTGCACGCTTCGCCCGCGGCGGCGACGGTGCGCAGTGTCGGCACGTCTTCGGGTTGCAACAACGCGAGGACCGAAGGCGGCAGCGTGACTACCGTGACGGCGTGACGCGCAATGGTGTTCACCAATGCCGAGCCGGGCATGATGTCCGCTTTCGACGCGAGGCAGAGCGCAGCGCCGGCGCACAGCGCCGTGAAGATCTCCGAGACGGACGCATCGAAACTGACCGACGCAAACTGCAAGACCCGGCTGTCCGGCCCAATGTCGAAAGCAGCGATCTGCGCATGCACCATGTTCGACAAGCCGTAGTGCTCCAGCATCACACCCTTTGGACGTCCGGTAGAGCCGGAGGTGTAGATGACATACGCGAGATCGGTCGGCTTCGACGACAGATCCAGGTTGTGAGCGGACTCATCGGCGATTGCAGCGGCATCCGTATCGACGCACAACTGCTGGATCTTCGCGGACGAAACTTGGGCGGCGGCACCCCGGCGCTTCAGCAGCAACGTCAAGCCCGCATCGTCCTGCATATATGCAAGACGCTCTTCGGGGTAGCTGGGATCGAGCGGCAAATACGCGCCACCAGCCTTCAGCACGGCGAGGATGCCGATCACCAGTTCCGGACTGCGCTCCATGCTCACGCCGACCAACTGGCCCGGCCTCAATCCGAGACGGTGCAAATGATGCGCAAGCTGGTTGGCGCGCGCATTGAGCTCGGCGTAGGACATCGTCTGCGCTTCGTGGTACAGCGCGACGGCTTGCGGTTTGCGTTCCGCCCGCTCCTCGACGAGCCGGTGCACGGGAGTCTGCGGGAAGCGGGCTTCGGTCGCGTTCCACGTCGCGTAGTCACTGCGCTCACGCCCGGTCAGCATCGACAGATGACGAAGCGCCTGTTGCGGTGTTTGGATTGCGCTCGCGATCACTGCCTGGTAATGGCCGATCAGATAGGCGATGCTTTGCGCGTCCCAAAGATCGGTGTTGTACCAGCACACTGCGCGCAGGTGGCCACCGACCTCTTCGACCACGAAGTCGAGATCGAATTTGACGCCATGCTGCTCCAACGGATACGACTCCAGCGGCAGGCCGGCGAGATCCAGTTTGGCGCCGCCCAGACCCATGCGCGCGGCCGCTACCCCGCGCATATGCGCGAGATGAGCCTTCTGGTACGTGAAGGACACCTGGAAAACGGGGCTGCGGCTCGTATCGCGCGCTACGCCCAGTTGTTCCACCAGCAATGGAAACGGATAGTCTTGATGCTCCTTCGCACCGACGAGTACGGCCCGGACGTGCTGCAAAAAATCGGCGAACGAGCGCTCGCCATTGAGTTGTGCGCGCAGCGCACAGGGGCTCGCGAAGTAGCCGACCGTGCGCGCATAGCCGTGCGGCGGCCGTCCGAAACGGGGCGAGCCCACGACGATGTCGTCTTGCCCGGTAGTCCGGTACAGCAGCACATAAAACGCCGCGAGCAATACCGTGTAGAACGTCACGTCCTCTTGCCGCGCGAGTGCCCGGATCTGCTGCGTGAGGGCCTGGTCGAACTCGAACGAATGACCGGCGCCGACGTGAGTTTGCACGCGAGGGCGCGGCCGATCCGTCGGCAGGTCGAGCACGGGGAGCCGATTCAGTTCCTTCTTCCAGTACGCCCAATGCTGATCGCCCACTGAAGAGGCGAGCATGCTCCGCTGCCATTCCACGTAGTCGACGTAAGACAGGCCGGCGGGCGGCAAGTCGGCCGTTTCTCCCGTTGTTTCCGTTTTCCCCGCCAAGCGTGCTCGATACAGAAACCCCAGTTCTTCCATCATCACGATCAGCGACCACGTGTCGGCGGCAATGTGATGACTGTTCAAAAACAGGACATGCTCATCGGGGCGGCTCGAGAACAGTCGCGCGCGAAAAACAGGTCCATTTTTCAGATCGAAACCGGTATCGGCCTCTTTTGACAGGCGTGCATGCAACTCGATGGCGTTCCACTGCGATGCATCTTCGTGCTGGAAGTCCGGCTGTCCGTGGGAATGAATCAGTTGTAGAGGCTCGCCTTGCGGCGCCGCATACGTTGTGCGCAGTACAGGATGCCGATCGACCAAATCCTGCAAGGCGCCGCGAAAGGCATCGATGTCGAGCGCGCTGCCGATCGTCCAGGCCATCGGCAGGCCGTATTCCGCACCCTCTGGGTTCAGATTCCACAAAAACCACATGGCGCGTTGCCCGCGCGAGAGTTCCGCCGTCGCGTAGGAGAGCGAAGACATGCTGGCGTCATCACGGGAAGTCATGCGGTGGTGCTGCTGTTGCGTACTGGTGGTCAAGCTTGTTCTAACCTTCTAAAGACGTTTTTTGGCCCGGGGCTCTTCAGAGCGCGCACGCGCTGTCAAATGAGAGTCCGCCGGGTAAGCGCGCTGGGATCCGGATCAGCGATATATCGAACGAAGACCAGCCGGTAAATTTTTACCGGACGGAGTGACCGTTTGATGGCGGGGGAAATGGCGAAAGGTAGCGATATGGCCCGACAACGTTGTTCGTGCGCTAGCTTGCGGCCTGCATCTCGCTTAGTCGTACAACGGCGCGATGACGGAAATCTTTAGATGCTTTTTGGGGGCTTGAACCAGCGGGTGCGTTGCGTTTGCGCGCGATCACGCATGTCGCGACGATGTACCGGCCCGCGAAATCGTTTGCGCGTGGAATTGCCCTCGGAATGCGAAGCGCTCGAGAGCGTGACGGCATGGGGTAGTCGAGCAGTGTGAATTCTTTCGATTACTTAGTAGTAAGACTCGTCGCTTTGGTGGCGTGAATTTGGCGGCTAACCTCGCGCCGTAGATAGCGGCTATGAAGATCACGACAAGCACGAAGACTGTCGAACGATCTGTTGGGGGAATTCGGCGCGAACAAAAGAAACGGCGCTATGTCGAATGCTGTAAGTAGGGCAACGCAAGGAGCGTGCAGGAGCCTGGGAAATATTCTGCGCATGAACGTCCCTCTGGAGCGGTGGTTTAGCAATTCGATCGCGGTCGCGAAGCCTTAACGAACCGTGATAGTGCCGTAATAATCGACTGCCGTACCGGGAATACTGCTTTCGGCTGTGACATCAAAAATTGACGCAGCTTACGAATTGTCTGGCATTGGGCAGTGTGATGCATCCTTGGCTCAGGCCCCACCGCCCTGAAGGATGTAGCCGGAAGTTGCCGCGGCGCACGCCCTCGATGAACGTCCAGTCGTCGATCGCTCCGTCGTTACGATAAAGCGCGAACCATTCTGAGCGGCTCGTGCCTGCTCTAATGTCTTGCCAAGCGTCGTTGAACCATCCGAGTCGGCCGCCGCTTTGATGGCGCGCTCGTTTACGGCAAGCGTCGCGCGATCGCTGAGATGTGTGGCTGGATAAGTCAGTACGCGTCGCAAGAACGTGTCGGCGGCCGAGTCGGTCACCTTGCGGTCGGTGAGGTTTCGCTGCGCCGACAGGTAGAGAGAATTGGCGCAGAACTGACGCGTCTCGGGACGACGCACGATTTTGAGCAGGGCGACCTTGTATGGCAAGCCGAGGCGACGTGGTAATTCATTTCTTAGGAAATCCGACGACATGGTCAATGCTGGGCGCCATCGCGCGCCGTGGCTGTATGGCCATTATAGGCGGGCAGTCCTGGGCGGCTTCGCCTGGGACTCGTTGCGAGTGACGAGCATTTCGGGATGAGATGTAGTCCTGTATCATACGGCTCGCACTTGAGAGGGTGCATCACCTACCGATTCTTTCAAAAAAAATAGATGAGCCGTTTCGAACCCAGTCTGCTCGATAAATTATTCGGCGACGGCCCGAATCAGGCGGCGCCGGCCGTCGTGCGGCAATTGTCGCTGGATGAACTCAAAGGCACGGTCGCGCGCCACATCGAGTCGCTCCTGAACGCCCGAATCACCTTTACCGACGATCGCCTCGTTGGGTTCGACGAATGCCAGCGGTCGGTGCTGACTTACGGGCTGAATGATTTCGCGGGGCTCAGCCTTGCAAGCCATGACGACCGTACGACCATCTGCACTTCGATTCAACGCGCGATCGAGCGCCACGAACGCAGGCTCAAGCAGGTCGACGTGAAGCTCGAGGTGAACGCGCAGTCGACGAACGTGCTGTGCTTCGCCATCAAGGCGATGCTCGTTGTGCATCCGGCTGCGGAGCCGGTCAACTTCGACGCCATGCTGCAACCGTCCACGCTGCAATATTCGGTCACCCGCGCGCGCCCCAAAAGGTCCTAACAAAAGGCTCTAACAAAAGGCCACGAACACGAGAGCGGCGCTCGGGCCGAGTAACAAATGAATCCTGAGACCTAGATGGAAGAATTGCTGCCGTACTACGAGCGCGAGCTATCGCACTTGCGACATTATTCCGGGGACTTCGCGCAGCGCTATCCCAAGATTGCGGGGCATCTTTTGCCGGCGGATGAGCATAGCGACGATCCGTACGTCGAGCAATTGGTCCAGGCGATCGCGATGCTCGATGCGCGCATCGGCAAGAAGCTCAAGGATGGTTACCCGCAGTGCGTCGAAGCGCTCTTGGACGTGATGCATCCGCATTATCCGCGGCCGTTCCCGGCGCGCTCGATCGCGCAGTTTTTCGTTGATCCAGCGGCCGGGGAGAAGCGTTCCTATGTGTTTGCGCGAGGCACGGAGCTGGTCAGCCGATCGATCAACGGAGTTCAATGCCGCTTCAAAACCGCTTACGACGTCACGCTCGCGCCCCTTACGATCAGCGAGGCACGCTACCTGCCGGCAGCGGCCGCCCCTGTCGTTCTGCCCGCAAACGCTGCCGGGATCGTATCCATTGTGTTCGAGTCGACTGCGCCGCAATTGAATTTGCGCGCGCTCGATCTGCGCACCATTCGCTTGCATTTGAACGGTGAGTCTTCGTTTATTGCCGCACTGGCCGACGGCCTGTTCATTCATGCGTTGGCGGGCTATGTGGAGGCCGATGGCGATGGCCGCTGGAGACGACTGCGGACGGCGCCGGTCGCGCAGGCCGGTTTTGGCGACAACGATACGCTGCTCGACTATCCTTTGAAGTCGCCCCCGGCCTACCAGCCGCTGGCGGAATATTTCGGATTCCAAGAAAAATTCGATTTCGCCGACATCGATCTCGCAGCGATGCTCGATACGGCGGGCTCTTGCCGACGCGTCACACTCCATGTGGTGTTGAAGAAGGGCCACGGCAACCCGCACACGGGGCGACTGCTGGAGTCGTTGTCAACTACCCATTTCAGGCTCTTCTCGACGCCCGTCGTCAACCTGTTCCGCCAGCGTGGCGAACCGATTCGCGTGACGCACGAAGAGGTTGCCTATCCGGTCGTGGCGGATGCGGGCCACGCGTCGGCCTACGACGTTTACTCGATTGATTCAGTGGTGCTCGTACGTCAAACGCAAGAGCAAGATCAGATCATCGAGTTACGGCCGTTTTACACGCAGCGCTACGGCGACGAGCACCGGGCCGGGCATTGCTGGTTTGCCCGTCGAGACGAGGCGGTGGCGTCCATGAGTCCTGGCTACGAAACGGAGATTTCGGTCGTGGACGCCAATTTCGACCCGATGGCCGCGCAGACCGATACGTTGAGTTTCAAGCTGACATGCACGAATCGCGATCTTCTGGCACGACTTGCCGTTGGCCTTGAAGGAGGCGATCTCTTCATGCCGGACGGCGTTGAAAGTGGCCCCGCACCTAGTATCGCGATGCTGCGCCGGCCAACGCAAACGCTGCGCTTCGAGAGCGAGGACGAACTGCATCTGCGGCTCGCCTCACACATGGCGCTCGATCACCTCGCGCTGACGGATGCCGCGCTCAAGGCCGTGTTGGTGTTATACGACGTGCGCCGCTCGGCAGTGTCATCCCGCCACATCGACGGGATCGTCGACGTCGAGTCGCGCAGTGCGGTGCTGGAGTTGCCCGGCAAACCGTACGCGACGCCCGTACGGGGCGTCGAAATGCGTCTTACCATCGATGAGCGCCATTTCATCGGAGCCAGCATCGCGACGTTCGTGGGGGCGATCAACGCATTTCTTGGTAACTACGTCGCGTTGAACAGCTTCGTTCAGTTAATCGTCGTCTCGAAGCATTCGGGCGAAGAGATCGTGCGATGCAAGCCGCGCAGTAGCGATTTCGTTTTTGCGTAATCAGGGGGACTTTGCCGATGAGTACAACCGACGATGATTTCGACGACGATCTGCTGCGGCACTATTACGAAAAGGAACTTGAGATCATGCGCCGCGACATGCGAGCCTTCGCGCAGCGGAACCCCGAAGCGGCCGCGCGCCTATCGATCAACAGCGATGGGCGCTCCGACGATCCGGGCGTCGAACGTCTCGCGCAGTCGACAGCGCTGCTTAACGCCCGCCACAGCGCGAAGATCGACGACGACTATCCCGAGTTGTCCGAGGCGCTGATCTGCCGGACGTATCCGCAGTACCTTCGCCCCTTCCCATCGTGTTCGGTCGCACAGTTCGACATTGCAGGCATGTTCGACGGTTTGGCGGAATCCGTGCACATTGCGCGTGGCACGCAGCTATTGACCAAGCGCGGAAAGTGCAGCTTCCGCACCGCGTACGATGTCGTGCTCGCGCCGTTGCGGATCGCGCGTGCGCATTACGCTCTTACCCCGGCAGCCCCACCCAGCGTGAAGCTGCCGCCGGAGATGAGCGGGATGCTGTCCGTGACCTTTGCTTCGGTCAAGTCCGGCTGCAACCTCGATGTGGCGACACCAGACACCCTGCGTATCCACGTGGCCGGCCAGCCCCAAACGGTCGCTGCACTCATCGATACCTTGCAGTTGCGTACCACCACCGCCTATGTGGAAGACAGTACGGGGCGCTGGACGCGTCTTGCGGACCATCCGGTCAAGAGGGTGGGTTTCGGACCGCAGGATTGGCTTTTCACGGATGCGAAGGAGCCCGGTCAGCCATTCGGGCTGCTCGGTGAGTATTTCGCGTTCGCGCAGCGTTTTCATTTCATCGACATCGATTTCGCCGGGCTGCGCTTGGCTGCCCCCGGCAGCCAACTCACCCTCCATCTGGCGGTGGAGCGTGTGCCGCCGAGTTCGTGGGTGGCGCAACAGCTGGCGCACGTGCATGCGGACCATTTAAAGCTATTTTGCACGCCGGTCGTCAACTTGTTTGCAAAGGCGGACGTGGCATTTAAATATGATGCGGGAACCCGCGCGTGGCCGATACAGGCGCAGGGGCGGGACGATTCACTCACTGAGATCTGGTCGGTGGATCAGGTTCGCACGCCGCAGGGCGTCGCTCTGAGCTCATCGTCCGCACTCATGACCGCGCTCGCAAGTAAAGCGCGCCCAAGTTGGACGTTGTTGCAGCGAGCTCGCCCTGCATCGCCGGATACCGTTCGACCGGCTGCGCTCTCCTTCGCGGGTATCGACGGCGCAACGCAAGCCAGCGGCGACATCGGCCCGCTGTGGGCCGATGTGACTTGCTCGAACGGCGATCTGCCTCGCTCGTTAAGCATCGGCGCCTCTGGAGGCGATATGCGGGTGGAGGGCAAGACGCCGGGTGAGGGCAAGATTGCGCTGTTAAGCGTCCCGACCGCAGTCACGCGACTTCCTCGTACAAACGGGGCACTGTGGAAGCTCATCGGCCAGCAGACAACGCATGCCTTCCGGTTGACCCAGGACGGCCTGCCTGCCTTGAAGCAGATCTTCCAGCAGTTTGCCGTGCTCTCGCCAGCACAAGCGCGGCACATCGACGGCATCACCGCACTGAGCCACAAGTCGGTCATGACGCTCATGATGAGGCGACCCCAGCCGGCCATGGTGCGCGGAATCGAAATCACATTGGTGATCGACGAGCAATTGTTCTCCGCGAACAGCGTTGCTGTGTTCGCTGGCGTGATGGAGCGCTACTTTGCGCCATACGCCTCGTCCAACAGCTTCGTGCAGCTCATGGTTAAGTCAACGGGCGGGGCTCTTTTGTGGCGCGGCGAGCCGCTAAAGGGAGCGGAGCCGCTCCTGTGAACGAGCGGTATTCGTAAAGCAATAATTGCTCAATGCACGATGCTAGATCGGCAATATTTTCTTTTTTCTATTAACGATGGTTAATCGCGTTCCAATCTGTTCTTTCACCGCGCAGTTGTGTGTAGAATCGCCGAACTTTGAATGTTGGCGTTTCTGTCGGGCTTGCCAATGAATACCAACGTGTCTGTCCAAGATCTCCGAAAAATCTCAGCTGGAATGCAGAACAAGCGGCTATTGACGCTGTCGTTCCCGCAGGGCGATGCTCCATACAACATCCTATTGATCAACCGCCTGGAAGGCGAAGAATCTCTATCGCGCGATTTCCAGTTCGTTGTCGAGATACTGTCGGATAACGCAAAGCTCGATCCAAAGGACTTCGTTGGCAAACAGATCTGCGTGCAATTGCTGCGCGATGACGGGAGCTTTCGGTATTTCAATGGCTATGTCTTTGCGTTCCGTCTGGTTAGGACCGATGGCGGGATCGCTTTCTACGAGGCCGATATAGGCCCGTGGATGCGGTATCTGAGACTACGCAAAAACAATCGCTTGTTCCTCGATCTAACTATCCGCGGTCAGACGGCCACGATCTTGGAAGACTACGGCACGCTGCCGGTGTGGGAGTGGCGGGTCTATGAGAAAGACCTGCCGATGACGATGGCGTGCCAGTTCGACGAGCACGATCACAATTACGTTCATCGGCGCTGGGAGCATCAGGGCCTGTGCTACTGGTACGAGCACACCGCGGCGGAGCACAAGCTGATCGTCTCCGATCCCGTGCGTACTGAGCCGGCGATCGACGGCAGCAGTCCCGACATTCCATATCAGGACAAGGCCGGCTCTCAGGAAGCGGACGGCATCGCGCGGTGGTCGCTGATTCAACAAGCCACGTCCACGCACATCGCACAGTCGCGTGCCAACTTCAAAGAGTCGGCGCTGAACGCGCGTACCGGCGGCTTGGCCGACGCGCGAACCGATGCGTCGAAAAGCACAGGCGCGCAGGAACTGGAGTGGTACGAGTACGTTGGCGCATACGGGCATCGCAACACGGATCACGGCCAGCAGCAAACCGGGCGACGTATCGACGCGATCGAGGTGATCGCGCGGCAATGGGAGGCGAGCGGTAACAACCGCTACGTGATGCCGGGCCGCTGGTTTCGGTTGAGGGACCACTTCGGTCAGTCGATCAGCGGTAACAGCCACGACGACGAATACCTGATCGTATCCGCGCATCACACGGCGACGAACAATTACCTTCAGGGTGCGGGCGCCCCGGCGACCTACAGCAATCGATTCACGTGTGTGAGCAAACGCACGCCGTGGCGGCCGATGCCTGGATACAACAGCGTGCAAACACGCATCCTGGCGCCCCAGACGGCGACGGTGGTCGGGCCGAGCGGCGAGAGCCTTTACACGGACGAGTACGGCCGTGTCCTGCTTCAGTTTCATTGGGATCGAGAAGGCAAGTACACAACGTGGGTGCGTGTGTCGAGCGGTTGGGCGGGGGGCAGTCAAGGCATGAATGCGCTGCCTCGGATTGGGTCCGAGGTGGTCGTGCAATGGCTTGATGGTAACCCTGACCATCCTCTTGTAACGGGCCGCGTGAGCAACTCGGCGAACCTGCCGGCGTGGCGGTTGCCGCATCAGCGGGCGCTGACCGGCATTCGCAGTCGCGAGCTTGTCGGCGACGCCGGTAATCGGGCGGGCGGACGCAGCAACCACCTGGTGTTCGACGATACGGCCAACGCTATCCAGACGCAGTTGAGATCGGACCATGTCGCGAGTCAGCTATCGCTGGGGAGCATCACGCGCATCGAGGACTGGCAGGGCCGGCAAGAAGCGCGCGGCGAAGGCTTCGAGTTGCGCACCGATGCGGTCGGCGCCATTCGCTCGGGCAAAGGTATGTTGGTCAGTACCGAGGTACGGCCGGAGGGGAAGTCGCACATCGCCGATGTCAGTGAGCCTGTGTCGCGTCTCACCAAAGCACAAACACTGCACGATCAGCTCGGCAAGCTGGCTCAAAAGCATGAGGCGCAGGACAGCGGTGCCGATCAGAGTCAGGTGGCCGATGCGCTGAAATCGCAGGCCGATGGCATCAAGGGGGCGGGTGGGGGTGAGGGGGCTTTCCCAGAGCTGAACGAAGCGCACTTGCTGCTTGCAGGGGCGGCCGGCTTGGAGATGACTACGCCTGCGACCGCACACCTGACGGGTGGCCAGCACGTTGCCGTCACCTCTGGTCAGAACGTCTCGATCGCGGCAGGCCAATCGCTTTTTGCAAGCGTGTCGGAGAAATTCTCGCTGTTCGTGCACCGCATGGGCGTGAAGCTCATTGCAGCCAGCGGCAAGATTCAGGTTCAAGCGCAGGACGATGAACTCGAGCTACTCGCGAAAAAGGTCGTGGCGATCATCAGTACCACCGACTGGATCAACATCACGGCGAAACAAGGTATTCGGCTCAACGCCGGCAACAGCGAACTCGTGATCGACGCCAATGGTATCAACGGCAAGACCCCCGGCAGCAACGTCATTTACGCGGCAAGCCACAGCACGATGGGGCCAGAAAGCGTTCCTGCACAGTTCCCAGGCAATGACCTTTGCGAGAAGGTTGCGAGTGGGGCAGCCCAGTCGGGCCAGGCGTCGGTCGCACTGAGTTGAGGATCCGGTATGACGATTTCTCAGATGCAGGCCGCCTCCAACCTCTCAGGACCATTGACCCGCGGTTTCTTGCTAATCGAACCGGCAGCGCTAGTTCACGTGCCCGAACTGGCCGAAGTCAATATGCGGCCCTGTACCCCACGGATACTCGCGCACCGCGAGGAACTGATGCCGCAACTGGTCGATGTGGCTGCGTTGGACGACGAAACGCGGGCGCTAGCGACGGAGTGCTGGATGGCGGAAGCATACGTGGAGCGGCCGCCGGTGGTGTGCGCATGGCTTGATAGTGAGGCTGACGCAGACGCAGTCAGCGAACACTTGGCACGCCACCTGGTGGGGCCGGGAGCAGACGGCAAGGCGGCCTTCTGGCGTTATTACGATCCACGCGTATTGACGCTGACGCTGGCGATTCTCGATTCGATGCAGCAACAAGCACTGCTTGGCCCGATCCGCGAGTGGCAGTTTGCGTGGGCGGGCCACCGATGGAGTGTCACGAATGCTCCCAAGGAGGCCGCGGATGACGATCGCCCGTTGGGCTGGCCGCGTCCAGAGCAATGGACCCGCATCAATCACAGCGAAGTCGCTGATCGCGTGCTGCGTCGCCTACCGGCCCTGTCGGTCGAGCTAGCCACTCGACTCCCTGCGACACTCGATGGGCTGTTTTCCGAATTGGAATTGAGTAGCGATACGAAGGATGTCGATGTGCTTGTGGGGTTCATGTCGCAGCGAGTGCGGGATGACTTCGCGATCGACGCCGAAATACAAGGATCGAAACGATGACAACAAAAGGCTGTCCGCTGTGCGATCGCCAGTCGGTACTGATCTATCCTGTTCGGTATGCCGTCGCTTGTCCGCGTGGTGCGGCGAAAGCCCCCGATTTGTCGGGCAATTTCAAAATCGACGGCCGTGCGCCGAAGTCGGTTGGCGCCGCGAAATACACTTTGCGGGGACTGCGCCAGGGGTATCTGTACACCTACGATGAGAAGCGCAAGCGGCTTGACGCCTACATGGTCCTCGATGACGGCTCGTTATGGCATTTTCCGCCCGACACGACGCCGCCGCCCGGGGCCAAGGATGCGCTGACCCAAAGCTGCATCAGCCGAGGCGAAATGGACTTCGAGTCTCTAGGAAGGTGCGTTAGTGTCGAACATACGCCCTCGACGGATGAGGCAACCAATTTTTGGATCGGGTGGTCGAATGTCCGATGGACGAAAGAGCTCGTTCACAACAAGATTGGCGATGCGGCATGGCGCAAGCAGCATATGCAATGCATCAACGTAACGGCGATGATTGCCGGCGGAGCGGCCGACACGGGGGAGTTCGAAGCGGCCCACGGCAAGGTCGCGCACTTCGCGATGGACGACAAAGCGATGAAGGACGCGTTCGGCTTTAGCAATCGCTCACCTAAAGACGAAATCCGCCTACGTCAGCGCAACACCGCAAAGCGCATCGGGGGAGCGATGGCGCAATCCCCTTTCAAGAAGGGCTTCATTGTCGCAGTGAACGACCCGGTCGGCATTGCGAATGATCTCGCCGAGCTGACCGTTCCGAATCGGAACAACGGTTTCGACGAGCAGATTTACTGGAAGTACATTTCGGCCCAACTCTTGGACCGTGCCGAGTCCGGCATTCGAGCTGACGCGAAGGCGCTAACGAACCTGACTTATGGTGGCTCGAAGGTCATTGAAGAAGCGAACAAGGCTAACATCGAAGCGCGTATGCCGGCCGTCGCAGATCCGATGGGCGCGTTCAATATGTTACGTGCGTGGATAAAGACCGGGAGTCTCGATCAAGCTGCAAAAGAGGTACAAGAGAAGACGGACAACATCCCCGCGACACAAGAGGAGGCTGCCAACGAAGCTTGGGAAGAAGCATCGACCAAAATTGGGCCGGACGGTAAGCGGATTAGCGTGATTGATGAGGAGTCGCTGAAACGCTTCCCTGAGGAATACCAACGCGCGCTCGATGCGTTTAAGCCGAAATGGCAACCCCTTGTCCAAGCGCATGCTGACTGGTTGAACTCGCAGCTTCTCGCCGATTGGATGGCGGGCAATCATGACATACACGACATCCGTAGCGGGTATGCGTACAGTGAATCGTGTGCACAGGCGATCGGCACGGCAGCCGGCACGGAAGCGTGTAAGAAGGTACTCGACGATTGGCTAAGCCAAAAGGCGGCCGATACGCGCAACGTCTACACACGAGCGTTGATGTTCAATTACGAACAGTTGATGAAGGCGGCGGACGCACAAGTTCACGGTTCGGATATTCAGTACGAGAACTTTCTCAATATCTATAAAGGTGCCGTCTCGGAGGTCGAGAAGCTCGAGAAGAGAGCCAATCTACGTGATCGACTGCTCGTTACCACCGCTAACCAGGTCGTTGCAATTCTGACGAAAGGCGTTCGCAACGCGGCCCTCGGATACATCACCATCCGGCTGTCGCTTCAAGCGGGCGTTCGGCTCAAGCCATCGCAGGTCAGCAAGCTCGCGATAC
Organism: Trinickia acidisoli; assembly: GCF_017315725.1. Lineage (NCBI taxonomy): Bacteria > Pseudomonadati > Pseudomonadota > Betaproteobacteria > Burkholderiales > Burkholderiaceae > Trinickia > Trinickia acidisoli. Next base: position 3,874,091 of record NZ_JAFLRG010000001.1, on the reverse strand, counting down.
GCGACTGGACATTGGAGCAAGCCAAAGAGGCGGGTCTTGATCTGGAGGGTGATCGAACGGAAAGGCGCGCGGCGGCGACTCAGGTTGGGAAGGAGGTCACGAAGGCGGCTCCACCGTCCGATCCAAATATCGTCGCCTATGAAATGGACACCGATGCGCTCGTTAAAGATGGGAAACTGAATGCCAGCGCGATCAAGGCCATCAAGGTGCCGGGAGTGGAAACCGCGAAAAAGTGGCTTGGCTCACCCAGTGAGTTCAACCTAGGCGTCGCGACCGCGGTGTTCCAGATGGCGACGCTTGTGTTCGCCACGCAGGACTTGTCCGGCAGCGATCAATTTAACCGGGGCGAAAACACGATGAAGTTCGCCGCGTGTATCGCGTCGGTAATGGGGAACGTGATCGAAACGGCGTCAGAAACCGTTGCGAAGTCGGAAAGCCATCCATTGTCGGCATTCATCATGAAGCATTGGGCGAACGCCGAACGCTATTCGGAGTACGGAAAATACGGAGGGCGGGCTCTCGGCGCGATTGCTGGGCTGGTGCTTGCAGGCTATGACCTGTTTCACAATGCGCCTGAAGCCTTCGGAAATCATGAGTCGAAGTTGGGATGGCTGTACGTCGCTAGCGGCGGGCTTGGAGCATATTGTGCGGTCGCGGCATTTCTGGGCTCAATCCCCTTCTTCTGGCCGATTTTGATTCTTTCGATCCTGGTTGGTGTGGCGATCGCTAAGGTTAAGGCCTCAGCGATTAAAGACTGGATATCGCGGTGCAAATTTGGTAGGGGCGAGCACTATGATTCGCTGGATGCTGAATTGCAGGCGTTTAATTCGGCGGCGGGAGGCTAGTGTATGGACGAACGTTTAATGAAGAACTGTATAGGTAAGCCCGTGCCCGCATGGGACATGGAACACCAACTGCAGATCGATCGACCCATGAGTCCAGATATGTGGGACACCGGATCGATATTCAGAATCAATGCGACATACATGGACGCGACGGAACCCGCGTTTCTAGAGAAACAGTGGTTCATTACGGGGGTCTTTTTTGCTTCCGCTTTCATCGGGATCGGGCCATATGTTTACTGGCTAACCAACGTCCGCTACCCATACGCCGGAGGCGTGCTGGGGAATATCGCGGCAGCAGGGATCTCACTTGTCTTTGCAGCTATTGTCTGGAAGGTGGGCCGAGGCTTGTTCTTCGGCCTGCGCTACCGGCCGATCCGGTTCCATCGCGAGGCTCGGAAGCTGTATGCGATTCGCGCCCGGCGATTCTTCGCAAAGCCGGGCGAGGGCGACGTTGTCTGGGAGGCGCCGTGGGCCGCAGAGTCCCTCTTTTGTTTGCACAAGGAAGTCACGCAGTTCAATACCGTGTACCACATTCGGCACTACACGGTTGACAACCAGGGCAACGTAACCCGCGTGTTCTCGATCGGCCGAGAGTGGGTGGGCGCGGTCGAAGTGGAACTTGCGCTTGCGCAATGGAACTACTGGTGCAAGTACATGAACGACGGTCCTAGCGGCTTGCCTAAACCGATGCTCTTCCACACCGAAAACGAGACACCGCGGGAATCGTTCCTGTTCTCGCTCTATAGTGTGGGCATGCGGGCTCCTGTCTTCTGGCGCATGATCATGATGCCGTTCATTGCGGTGTTCACGGTCATGCGCATTCTCGCCAACGCGACCTGTCGTGCGCCCATCTGGCCGGAGTCGATTGAAAAGATTTCGAAGATCGACCCGAATGACCCCAACGCCGAGCCACGCTCCGGCACACCGGTCGGCTGGGGCGACACTGTGCTGGCCCAGCAGCGAGGCGAGTACCCGAATGATCCGAAGGCGCGGACCGAAGGTTGGAGCGGAGAACCGGACGGCCGGTTGCATGCAGCAGCTTGGCTCAAGGATCCGAGTGTTGACCAACGCCTTGCAGTGAGGCGAGCATGAGGAAGGTTGCAAATGAAAGATGAAAGCGGGCGTGGCGTAATCCGTCTGAACGACACGACGACACATGGCGGCCAAGTGATCACCGCGAGCGACGACCTGAAAGCGTTGGGCGTGCCCGTCGCCTTGAAGGACGACATGACGTGGTGTCCGCAATGCAAGGGAAACTTCAAGATCCTTCCGGAGAACAGCCAGCGCAATCATCACGGTAAGCCGGTCGCGTATCACAACGACCCGACCGAATGCGGCGCTCGACTGATCTCGTCGTTGTAGCCCCGGCACGTCAGCCCTCTCTGGAGAGCAGATTTCACAACATTTCCGCTCGCGTTTCGGCGTGGACGCAGGAAACTTCGCGCCAGTAAGCTTGGTCGACAATCGGGCACTTCGAACCTGATCGGTTGGCGTTAGATTGCCTCCCGAGGTTATGTAGATTGGCTCCACAGTTTCTGAGCGCTGACGCAGGTTGCCGCAACGACTGTCTCTGATGCCCGACGAACGCAAGTGTTCGGGCTAGCCCGGTGCTCCGGCAAGCGAGTGAGGGCATCCAGGCTGTTTTGTTTAGGGCGACAGGAGGTCACGTCTCAGGTCGACCGTCCCCAAATATTTATCTACGATGAACCAACACCACGCCGCCGCGCTGGCGAAGTTCGCCTCGATTGCCATTTTGCCGCTTGTCTTTGTGTCGGACGACGGCGCCGTGAGCATCCGATTTCAAGAAGGGGGCGTAGCTGTCAACGCCGATTTAAATCTGACCCACTTTCCGGCGAATCGACGAAGTAAAACTGACCCACCCGGGCCCTTATCACGTGGCGGCCTTCGCGCCCGCCCGCGTGCTCGTTTGCCCAGCTTTGCGCTTGTCTTTTAAGCGGTAGCTCTCGCCGCTGATTTGCACAATGTGCGCGTGATGTAGCAACCTGTCGAGCATCGCTGCCGTTAGCGTCTGGTCGTCGGCGAACGCCGAAGCCCATTGCGTGAACGGCAAGTTGCTCGTCAATACGATGGCGCCGCGCTCGTAGCGCTTGGCGACGACGTTGAAGAACAGGTCCGCTTCCTCGCGCCCGAACGGCAAATAGCCGATTTCGTCGATTGCGAGTAGCCTCGGTCCGACGACCGCTCGATTGAAGAACTCCTTCAGTCGATTCTGCTGCCGCGCTGTTGCCAGTTGCATCATCAGGTCGGCGGCCGTGATGAACCGCGTCTTGATGCCCGCCTGCGTCGCGCGATAGGCAAGCGCACTCGCAACATGCGTCTTGCCGACGCCGCTTGGGCCGAGCAGCACCACATTCTCGGCGCGCTCGATAAACGCCAAGCTAGCTAACTCTTGAATCTGCGCTCGCGGTGCGCCGCTGGCGAAGGCGAAGTCGTATTGCTCCAACGTCTTGATGCTCGGCAACGACGCGAGCTTCGTGAGCGTCTGCCGCTTACGTTCTTCGCGCGCATCGAATTCCGCCTGTAGCAGTTGCTCCAGGAAGTCGGCCAAGCTCGCATCACGCGTTGCCGCGTGCTGCGCGAGCGAGCCCCAATCGCGGGCCATACAGTCGAGCTTGAGCTGCGTGCATAGGCCGGCAATACGTTCATTCCGGCAAAGGCCAGTTTTTGACGCCTGCACGCGCTGGCTATAGACGAAAAAAAAGCACCGCGATCGCTCGCAAGTGCTTGATTTTCAACTACAGAATTCTTTGGTGGGGCGTGAGTGGCTCGAACACTCGACCTACGGATTAAGAGGCACGTGTAAACCACAGTAAAATCAATGCGTTGCGCTTCCCATGCTTCTACAAAGTCGCTGCCTTGTGTCCCCTCGGAAGCCTCGCCACATCTGGGGGGCGGCGCTGATTGTAGATGGTGAACGCATCGAATTGACCTATCGTCTTGGAGCCCGGATGACGGACGCGACAATCATAGCTATCGGCGGCATCGTAATTTCGTTGATGTCGCTTGCGGTCTCGGTGAGCACAATGTATTTCGCATGGCTGCGGCGGGGCCGTCTGTGCATGACGAGACCATCTGTGGTGTTTTTCGGCTTTGATCCAGTCCCCAAATGGACGGCAAAGATATTCTTGCGAACTTTGCTCTACAGCACGTCTGTGAAGGGGCAGGTGATCGAAAGTATGCACGCGAAACTGTCGCGCGACGGCATTGGCGAAACATTCAGCTTCTGGGGCCACGGCGAGGCCACCCATATCACGCCGGGTAGCGGCTTGTACGTTGGACAAACGGGAGTGTCAGCGAACCATCATTTCGTTCTATCGGTGCATCGTTCGGCGTATGAGTTCGCGGCCGGCACATACACCATCGAGGTATTCGCGCTGCTTGTCGGCGCATCTGCGCCGGTGCGTTTGTCGCGAATTAGCGTCGCGGTGGATGACCGACAGGCTGCAGCTTTAAGTGAGCGAAAAGGCGTGCTATTCGAGTTGCAACCGGAGAGTGGAGCGTACGTGGGCCACCTCCGCGACCAGCGGTAGCCGTCGCGACCGTCGCTTTTAATAGGCTTTCATCCGGCGATTGATTGCGTCGGTTAAAGCGACGCCGGGAAAGACTTGTCACTGGTCCGGGGCTTTGTCAGTTCCGGTCATTATCGGCGGTGGTGCAAGTAGATGAATTGCACGGGGCGTTCCGGCAATGCGGCCGGGCTGCACATCTTGGCGCATCGCATGGAACGCCGCGCTCAACAAGGCGTCGTGCTTTTCGCCGCTTCGCGCAGTGTTACGGTAGGAAATTTCCTTTTGAAAGGCTTGAACCGCGTCCAACACTGCAGGAGAAGCAACGAGCGCTAGTGCATTCACCGCGTCAGCGTAACGATGCTGTGCCTCAGGCGTCGAACGGCCCGAGACGATGCTCGACAGCGCCGAGACGTACTCTTGATAGTGTTCGAGCTTCGTCTGGCGCCAACCTGACTCATGTTCGCGCCGCTGTGCGAGCGTCGACGTGACGACTACCCCGACCAGGGCGAAGACACCGGACGCGAGCGCGGCGAGAATCGCGGGAAAGGCTGCTGTGCTTAGGTTCATATCTGCCCCGTGGTGGTACCTTTTTCGTCAGTCCATCGAGCGGCATTATGCCGAAGGGCGCGACGCTGGGGGAGGGGCGGATTTGAAGTATCGGGTTGTGCGCAATCAGTTGCGCAAGTCAACGACTCTAATCGCTGTAACCGCCGCAACTGTCCCGCCCGCCTCCCTCAACCGGCTTTGGGATGGCTTGGTTGGTCCTAATGATGGCCGTGCAACCGGTTTCGTTGACCCAGTTGCGACCGTCGTAACTGGGCTGTCTGTGTTTAGCGAACCGGCCTCACGCGTTCCCCGATGCGCGTTCTGACATAGTGCTCCGTCATGTTTCGGCTCTGGTGTCCGAGTAACTTTTGCGAGTGCGCGAGGTCCCCGGTATCGCTCGCTGCTTTTGCCCGGAGGTCGCGAAACTGGAACGAAACGCCCGCCAGCTTGCGGGCCTTGTCGAATCTCGATCGCAGTTCGAACGGGCTTACCGGCGTGCCGTCGTCGTTCTGCAACAGGTTCGTGCCCGTCATCTTCCTGGGCCGAGCGATGATGCGCTCGATGACCGCCTTCAACTCACCCTCGACCGCGATTCTCAGGTGCTTCCCGGTCTTGTTCTGGACGATATGTAGGTGATCGCCCCGAATGTCCGCTCGCTTCACTTTGAGCACGTCGGCCGGGCGTTGCCCGGTAAGGTAGGCAACGTCCATCGCGTCTTGCAGCGTCGAATGCGCGACGGCATAGACGGCTCGGAACGCCTCGTCGGTCACGTAGATGTCCCGCCCGCTCTCGCGGAACCCTTTGACGCCCGCGCACGGGTTCGATGTGCTCGCGTAACCCCACTCTCGAGCCTTGTTGTAGATATGACTCAACAGCGCTTTCTCGCGGTTCGCGCGCACCTTCGCAGTTTCCCCTCGAATGTCCAGATACTCGCGCACGTGGACCGGTGTGATTGCGTCGATCGGCATCGCCCCGAACACGGCCTTGAGGTTCTCTAGCTCCTTGAGATTGTCGCTGCGCGTCCGTGGCGATTTTGTTGGCAGCACTTCTCGCGTGTAGCGGCGCGCGACGACCGCGAAGGCCCGGTCGTCGTCTTGCGCCGGCTCAGCTTCGATTTCGGCCCACTTGCGCCTCGCTTCATTCAGATCGGCCCCGAGGGGCGTCCACTGGCGCGGCAGCGATGTTCCGACGTGATAGTAGCGGCCTTCTTTCATGTGCATCCGTGGCGGGAGGTCAAGGTTCGTTTGTCGCCTACGCCCCATGCTCCGCCCCCCGGGTCGTACGTGTTCCGCGCAGCGCCTCGAAACGCGGCCGGTTTGCTGCCGCTGGGGATGCCTCCGGGGCTGACTGTGTTGCGCCAAGCCGTGCCTCGAAATAGCTGCGTGCAACCTTTGGACGGCGCTGCGAATCTTCCGCGAACCGCCAACCGTTCGCCTGCAACCATTCGATTTGCTTGGCAGATCGGACGAATCCCGTCAGATCTTCGAGTTCGATTTTTGAAAGGAACATGCCCTACCTCATCCGTGAGCCGCACCGCACGCGCCGGCACATAGGACGCGTACTGATAGATCGGCGCTCGCTTTGCTGCGCGCGACGATGCGCGAGAACGCGGCCGAGCCTTGCGTGCGGCCGATACGGTTTCTTCATTTTTCGGATGATGTGCATGCGCAAACGGGCCATGTTTGCCAGTGCGCTGACGGCCGTGTTGAGCTTGAATTGCTTTCTCATCGCGCCCCCGCTGCGGTGACCGGCGTTGGTTCCGCGTCGCCTTCCCCCTCGACGGGGAACGAATACACGTCTGCCGTGTGCAGCCGGCTCAGCAGTTCGCCAATTTGGGCCTGCATGCCTTCCAACTGTGTCTTGACGTGATGGCCCTTGAACATCCTTCGAAGCTCGGTATTTTCCTCGACGAGTTCGGCGATTCGAGCCTTCGCGCGCTCGCTTTCGGCTTGCACGGAATCGAGATGACCCATTGCCTGGGTGTAGTAGGCCAACTGGCCGTGCGTAAATCGGATGTCAGGATACTCGGCGCTGCACAGATAGGCCTTGCCGTCTCGATACTCTACATAGAGGTCCGTAAAACCGCATCGGCTCAACCAGACTTCCGGGTTTTGGAGGTGGCAATGCATGACGTACCATGCCGAGAATGGGATGGGGCTTTTGCCCTTTTCCCAATTCCCGATTGTCTTTTTGCTGACTCGAAACAGTGCCGCACACTCATCCGGAGTCAGGTTCACGAAGTAGCGCCGCCAGTGCTCGAACTCGCCGGGCGTGACGCTCTGCCGCTTCATCGCTTCGCGATACCAATCGGGCATGCCAAAGAAGGGTGCATCTTTCCCCTTGCCCTTCGGTTCACGGCGGGCCGGGAATGTTACCGCAGGGTAGCTCCAAACTTTGGCGATATTGGGATGTCGTGCATCAACGTCGCGATGCGCGGCGCCGAACCCGCGCTGCTCGGACACCCTCATCATTCGCAGCGTGTCGCGCCGCGCATCCTTCTCCTCGCTCTGTTGCCGCTCACGAATTGGAATTCTTGTTACCGTCGCATCGTGAAGCTCGGCCGCAATCGTTTGTGGTTCAGATGGTTCGTATCGCATCGTCTTATTCGTTATGTTCGGTTGGCGTCAGGCTACGTACGTGCTTGGTCGCATCGAGAGCCTTTTCGCTTCAATGTGGTCGGTCCTGCTTATGGAATTGATGGGACGAGGCTCGAAAATCGAGGAGATCACCTTCGCAGCACGTCGTTTTTCACGGGTTGGTTTGGGCGGTCCTCGGTGTAATCGGCTTCGTGCGGATGTGTTTCGCTGCCGTCGTGCGTACAGTTATTGACACGAGTCCGAGTGCTCGCGCCTTCGGCGCTGCGCTGAACCTCCTTCCACTCGTAACGCGTCGCCGGGACGAAAATCTCCGCTATGCGGCGGTAATCGCAGATGCCGTCCACGATGTGTGCGAGCCCTTGTGCGGCGACACCGTGCGGAGCGCGCACGAGGCGCAGGCCGTAGCGGCCCTCGCGCATTTCGGCTGTGTACTTCACGGAGATGCGTCGCGCTTCGCCCGCGACGCCACCCATCGCGCGCGCGTATTCCGCCCAATCCGCGCGATGGCCTTCTGTCTTCTGCGCCGCGCGCCACGCTGCGCGAATTTCCGGCGATTCGCTCTCGCTCGGTAGGTCTGCTTCCTTCACGCGCCGCAGTTCGCGCCACACGCCGATCGGTGCCCCGCCGAACTGTTGGAACTGCCGGATGCCCCACATCGCGGCCCAGGCTTCGATACGCATCGATGGCGTGATTTCCACGTCGCCGAGCATGTCGGTTGTGACGACGAAGCCTTCCTTCGTCTTGTGGTCCCCGACGCCGTGGCCGTCGATGTTCTTCGCGATGTACTTCGCGATGTAGCCGGCGGCTGAGCCCTTCGCGTCATCGATGGGCACGAAATCGACACGATGCTTGGCTGCGCCTCGCTCGTCGCCCGAGTCGCGCAGCGCGTGCGCACGCATGACTGCGCAGAATCGATCCACGTCATCGGCGAAAACGATGCCGTGCCAATGGGGCGTGCCGTCATGGTTTGGCTCGGCCACGCGCATGCCAAAGTAGGTCACGCCGTCGCGCTTCAACTGCGCGCGGATACGCGCCCACACCTTCCCCAAGTAGGCTTGCGCATCGCGTGGGTGCGATCCTTGGTACTTCCTGTTCGGGCGAAAGCGCGTCCCGCATTGGCTCACCGCGTGAAACCTGCTAGGGCACGTCAGCGAGAACATGACGCCACGCATGCGTGCATCGACGGCCAATTCCTCGCAGCCTCGCAGGCGCGTCATCAACTCGCCGCGCTTGAGCGCCTTGTTCGAAATGCTCTTCGCCGCGAGTTCGGCCAAGGTGAAGCGGTGCCCGAGTTCGTTTTCCAGCGTTACCGCCTCCAACGTCGCGGCGTTGCGTTGGTTCTGCGCGAGGCGGCGGCGCACTGCGTCATCGCTTGCATACGGGTCTGATCGGTAGTGGACGTAGTGGAGGCGGATATTCGAATGCTCAAGCCCACGGATATGCAGCTTCCGAAACTGCCGGCGCCACCACAGTGCGCAGCGCAGCCGCGCGACCTGGTCGGCCGGCCGATCGAAGGCGGGCGGGACGACGCCATAAGCCTTGCACGTCGCCTTCGCTACGGTGAGCGCGTCATCGTTCGTGAGCCCCAGCGTGCGCAACTGGAAATCGTTGGCGATCCGCCGCGCCTTCTCACAGATTTCTATGTCGGATGCGTTCGGGCGCACCGGCAACGTATCCGGAGCGTGCTCTTCGAGGAATGCGGCCGCGCTTTGCTCGGCCGCATTCAAGTCAAACATGTGCGGCGCGTTCGCGCGCTGAGCGCTGTTGCGGCCAGCTTCCTCTGCTTTTCGATACGCCCGCTTGTACCAGCGGAACGGCAAGCGTTGGCGGGCGCTCTGCATGGCCGGCAACGTCGGAAGGGTGTGGTCAATCGTATGCGCGTAGACCCACATTACCGCCCCCTCCCGGCGCGACGGTCGCGCAGGATGCGATCGAGCGCCGCGGCGCCGACCGGTGTTGCGCGAACGTGCGCGACGCACGGTGGCCGGCGCGCGACGAACGATAAGTGATTCGTGCCGGCGTATCCCGGTTCGCCATCTTCGACGTAGCAGCCGATTTCAACGAAGGCGACGGAATTATTCATCGTTGATGCTCCGCGACGTTTCGCCGCAGAAGCCCTGTCGCCACGCGCTCCATTCGTTCGAGCTTGGGAGGTAGGGGTTATCCCAAACGTCTTTTCCCGCAATGAACGCGGCGCATCCTTCGACATACGCTTGGTGAGCGCCACTCATCCCGCTACTGAACACATCGATTTCCACGTTAGGCCCCCAGCCAATAAAAGAAGCGGTCGAGAGCGTTCGCAACATGTGAGCGGTGGCGGAAGTACGGGCCATCCATCGTGAAGCCGCCGAGTGCTGATGCGTGTATGCGCGCCGACTTGGCCCGTTTGCCTGTCACTGCCGGGTGAGTTCTCGTGTTCATTGCCGAGCCTCGCATTGCGTTTCGTCAGGATGAGTGGATCCACGCCGGGGCGTTCGACGCCTTCGGCGGGGTATCTCGAAATTTGGGACGGGGCGCTTGCCTAGGCGCCGCGCACGGTCAACCGGTGGATACGAGCGGGTTTGTAGCGGTCGGCTGTTGATTCTTGATCGCGGCGACCACAGCCCACATGACGAGTGCGCCGACGACGAGCGTCGCGACGCTGCTGCCCTTTCCAGTCAGCATAGGGAACGGAGCGTCCATTTCTCAGGCCCCCTGTTGGCTGGCTTGGCCCTTGGTCTGCGCTTTCGAGCCTGCTGCGGCCTTCGCGTTGACCTTTTCGTCCGCGCCATCGAGTGATACTTGCGCGACGAGAGGCGAGCCCGAATCGGACGCCTTCCGCTGCACGATGTGCGCATGCGTTTCATCCTTCGCGTCATGATCGAGGTCCGCGAGGAAGTTTGTCCCCTGCATGTAGCGAAACAGCATGTAGTTTTCCGCCATCAGGCCGAATAGCCTCTGGCTGTCCAAGACGGTTTCATCGGTGTAGCCGCCCCACAACCCTTTCGAGGTCACTTTCCGCATGAGGTCCGAGATTTCTTCATCGTTCTCGTCCATGCGTGCGAGAGCCGACTCAACTTCCTGATCGGTCAGTTTCTCGCTTATGGTGAAGCTCATTCGCGGTGCGACGGTTCCCGGAGGAACGGGAAACGCGCCACGAGGTACGGGCGAGATCGCCGGCTTGTCGTTCGTCGACTTGCTGGATTCCTCGGCGCTGATGTCAACGCCCTTTTCCTTGAAGTATTCGACCAGCGCGTCCTGCGCGGACAGCGGGAGCGCGTTGATTCGAAACGTTTCGAAATGCTTGATGAGCGTGACGTTCACGCCCGTGTCTTCGGCGAGCTTTGCCTGAGTGACGCCTACGGCTCGCCGCGCCCGCCTCAGGGCGTCAGGTGAGATTTGAATCGCGGCCAATTTGGTTTCCCCTCGATATGACAGAAATGACGACGGTTGAACTATAAGCCGTCATTTCGTAACCGTCAAGAAAACTGTCAAATGTCGTGATTTCTGTCCATTGGGGGCAAAAAAAATCGGCCGTAGCCGATCAATTTGACTTGGTGGGGTACAACTCCTTGCCCCCTTTAAGCACGAGCCCCTGTTCGCCGTCGTCCTCTTCAAGGTTGAGCCGGTTGCCCCAGTTCGTAAGCATCGCTTCGCTCATCTCCAATGCGACCTTCTCCAAAGCATCGCTCAAAGAACGACCTTCAAAGATGTCGGCGTAGTCTTCTTTCAGTTTTTTCAGCACAGCGTCGCTGATCAGCGACGCTGAGTACAGCAAGCTCGACAGCTTGCGGTCCCCGAGTTTCCTACCCGCCATCGATAGGACGAGGCTGTAGAGCGCATCGCGTTCGTGTGGCTCCAACATGGATATCGCGAACGCCATCCTCATCGGCACGCCCGCTTCATGCTCGTTCGGACGTAGAGTAGTCATCTCCATGCTCGGTTGGAGCGCTTCGAATGGCGCTTCCCGATCGTACAGGAGCCAGTTTGGAGAGACCTTCAGTGTCTCGCACAGAACCCTTATCTCTCTTGCACCCGGTTTATATTCGCCCGTCTCGTACCCGCTGATGACGGTGCGCGAGATCCCTTCTCCATTCACGTCGGCGAGCTTTGTTCGGGTGGCCAGCACAGACTGTGACCAACCATATTCGGTGCGTTTCTGTTGAATGCGCTTGCCCACCCCGTCTTCGGGCGTACTAACCTTCGAGGTCGGCGATTTTGACGATCGCGGGTTCGATTCTTTTCCCTTGCTCATGTGCGCTTGTCCTCCGGCTACTCCTGCGATGACAGCCATATTGCGGCTTCCACGACATGCACTAGCGCTTAGATTTTTGTAGATCGCGCGGCGGGATTGTAGAAGCGAAAAGGGCTTAGCGAACGCTAAGCCCTTGAATTCCTTGGTGGGGCGTGAGTGGCTCGAACACTCGACCTACGGATTAAGAGTCCGCTGCTCTACCAACTGAGCTAACGCCCCAAGAGACTGCGAATTATGCAGGACTTTTTTATGCTTGCCTAGCCCATTTTCGTCATTTGTTCAAAAATTCCGCGTCCGCTCGCCGCACCCCCACTCCCGCCGGCGCGCCTGCGTTGTTCTTTGATACGATTTTTTCCGTCCCGGTATGATGGCGGCACCGCAACGCCGCACCTGTGCGACACCGCTGCCGGAGATGGGGCCAACGCGAGCGCCAAGCGCCCGCCCAACCGCCCACGGAATCCGAGCAAACGCTCCGCATGGAATGTCAGGCGCCGAAGCGATGGTCGAAAGCCCAAGAGCCGACCCGCCTCGACGCGGTCCACAGGAGACACGTCATGACAGAAACCGCCATCCTCGACTTGCTCGATCGCATCCTCGCTCCCTGGGTGCGCTCGCTCGCGCTCAAGCCGGTCTCGGTCTCCGACGAAAGCGTCACGCTGCGGCTGCCGTTTTCGGGCGAATTTCGACACTCGGGCGGCGTGATCTGCGGCCAAGTGTTCATGGCCGCAGCCGATACGGCCATGATCGTCGCCATCTCGTCGGCGCTCGGCGAGTTTCGTCCGATGACGACGGTCTCGCTCAACATCCACTTCATGCGCGCCGTGCGCGCAGGCGACGTGCTCGTGACCGCGCGCGTGCTGCGCATGGGCCGCAATCTCGTCTTCGGCGAAATCGAACTCGTCGATCAAGACGGCAAGATGGCCGTTCACGCAACGACCACCTACTCGCTCGTCAACTGAGCGCCCGCTCGTTCGTCGCGCGGCGTCCCCTGACAAAGGAATCGTTTATGTTCGACCAGGTCGTGTTCGCAGGCGGCGGCAATCGCTGCTGGTGGCAGGCCGGCTTCTGGGACGTCGTTCAACCCGAACTCGGGCTCGCGCCGCGCGTCATCACAGCCGTTTCGGCCGGCGCGGCGACGGCGTGCATGCTCTACACGCGCGATTCGCAATGGGTCATGCGCTATTACGAAGACGTGCTTCGCCACAATAAAAAGAACGTCTATTGGGGCAATCTGTGGCGGCGCGGGGCCGCCGTGTTCCCGCACTACGCGATCTATCGCCAAGCGTTGCTCGACATCTACGGCGAGCCCTTCGTCAAGCTCGCCGGCGCGCCCGAGATCCGGGTCGGCGTCTCGCGCGTGCCGCGGTGGCTCGGCGCTCGCACGTCGGTCGCGGCTGGCCTCATCGCCTACAACATCGACAAGCACGTGCGCAAAGTGCTACACCCCACCCTTGGCCACGCGCTCGGCTTTCGGCCCGAGTTCGTGCGTGTTCAAGATTGCGCGGTGGTCGACGAACTCGCGGATCTGATCTTGCAATCGTCGTGCACGCCACCGTTCACGCCGGTCTTGCGGCGCGACGGGCGCCCCGTGCTCGACGGCGGCATGGTCGACAACGTGCCCGTCGGCGCGCTCGACGAGATGCCCGGCCGCGTGCTGGTCTTGGTCACGCGTCGCTATCCGCATCCGCAAACGTTCGTGGTTTCGCACGGCGCACAGCAGCGTCTCTACGTTCAGCCCTCGCGTAAGGTGCCGATCTCGAGCTGGGACTACACGCAGCCGGCGCTGATGCAGCCCGCATATGATCTCGGCCGCGCCGACGGCGAAGCATTCCTCACCCGTTTGCCGCAGCTTTCGGAATTGACCGCCGAATCCACATAGACGAAATCTGAACGACGAACGACTGCGAGCGAAGGCCGGACGCGTGAACCAAGACGCGCACAGCCCTCGCAAGCGAGACGCTCGTCGGATCAGCGCCGTCGCGCGACGTTCAATGCCTCGGCATTGGCGACGCTCGATGTATCCCCTTCATCGAAGGCAAGGATGTTCTTGAACGCCGCGCTGAAATACAGCTCGTAGCTTTCGCGCTCGACATAGCCGATGTGCGGCGTGCAGATCACATTCTCCATACGTAAGAGCCCGTAGCCCTGCAGGATCGGTTCGCTTTCATAGACGTCGATGGCGACCATGCCTGGCCGATTGTGCGACAGGGCGTTCACGAGCGCGTTGTCTTCGAGCAGTTCGGCGCGGCTCGTGTTGACGAACAGCGCCGTCGGCTTCATCCGCAGCAAATCGGCTTGCTTGACGATGCCGCGCGTCTCGTCGTGCATGCGTAGGTGCAGTGTCAGTACGTCGCTCTCTTCGAACAGCGCCTCGCGGCTCGCCGCGGCCTCGTAGCCGTCGGCCTTCGCGGCTTCGAGCGAATGCTCGCGGCCCCAGATCAGCACGCGCATGCCGAACGCTTTCCCGTAGCCGGCCACGAGTCGGCCGATCTTGCCGTAGCCCCAGATGCCGAGCGTATGGCCGCGCAGCACGGTGCCGAGCCCGAAGTTCGGCGGCAGCGCCGAGGTCTTCAGCCCCGATTGCTGCCAGGCGCCTTGTTTCAGGTTCGCGACGTACTGCGGAATGCGGCGCTGTGCCGCCATGATGAGCGCCCACGTGAGTTCGGCCGGCGCAATGGGCGAGCCGACGCCTTCGAGGACGGCGATGCCGCGCTCGGTACAAGCGGGCAGGTCGATGTGATTCGACACTTTGCCCGTCTGGCTGATCATGCGTAGATGCGGGAGCTTGTCGAGCAGTTGCGATGTGACGCGCGTACGTTCCCGGATCAGCACCAAAGCTTCGACCTCCGCGAGCCGGCTGGCCAACTGTCCAAGGCCGCGCACCGTGTTATTGAACACTTTGACGTCATGACCGGTCAGTAGCTGGAAGCAATCGAGTTTGCGGACGGCGTCCTGGTAGTCGTCGAGGATGGCAATCTTCATAGGGTTGGGAGATGAGTGTTGCAGCGCAAGATGTACGCAATAGACGCAGTGATATGCTTGTCAGTTCCAACCGGTTGACTGGAGTACAAGCTGGCATGAGCGATGCAACACGCTTCGTTACGATGCTCACGGCTTTCACTAGGCAGGACCGTTTCTTTTTAACAGCTTGTCGCGCCGGCGCGCAAGCCGCAGATGACGTGCGCGCGCCAATCGGCTCGCACGGCCCGCGCGGCGCACGAATCGTGCACGCTCGGCGGCAAGCTTTCCCGCTCCTGACGCACCCGTTCGTACGCGCAGCGTACGCGTACGAACGCGTCTCTCGCATGCAGCGTCAGCGAGCCAAGCCCGTTTCCTTCTTAACGATCACAAAACGGAGACTGCTCGATGAATCATTCCGCCTTTGGAGGCTTCACCACATTTGAAGCGCCTGCTTACGTCAAACATCGCAAGCTGATTGACTGGGTCCAACGCATCGCCGCCCTGACGAAGCCCGAGCGCGTCGTTTGGTGCGACGGTTCGCAGGAGGAAAACGATCGCCTGTGCGAACTGATGGTCCAGGCCGGTACGCTCACGCGTTTGAATCCCGAAAAGCGTCCGAACTCGTATCTCGCTTGTTCGGATCCGTCCGACGTCGCGCGTGTCGAGGACCGCACGTTCATTTGCTCTGAGCACCGCGACGACGCGGGTCCGACCAACAACTGGACCGAGCCCGCCGAGATGCGCGCCACGCTCGAGGGGCTCTTCGACGGCGCCATGCGCGGCCGTACGCTGTATGTCGTGCCGTTTTCGATGGGGCCGATCGGTTCGCCGATCGCGCATATCGGCATCGAGTTGACCGATAGCCCCTACGTGGTCGTCAACATGCGGATCATGACGCGCATGGGTCGCGCGGTGTACGAAGTGCTCGGCACCGACGGCGACTTCGTTCCCTGTGTCCATTCGGTCGGCGCACCGCTCGCCGCGGGCCAAGCCGACGTCTCCTGGCCTTGTAATCCGACCAAGTACATCGTCCATTTCCCCGAGGCGCGCGAGATCTGGAGCTTTGGCTCGGGCTACGGCGGCAATGCGCTGCTCGGCAAGAAATGTTTCGCGTTGCGGATCGCGTCGACGATGGGACGCAAGGAAGGCTGGCTCGCCGAGCACATGCTGATTCTGACCGTCACGTCTCATGAAGGCCGCCAATATCGCGTGGCGGCGGCGTTCCCCTCGGCCTGCGGGAAGACCAACTTCGCGATGCTGATTCCGCCGCGGACGATGGACGGCTGGTCGATCTCGACGATCGGCGACGACATCGCCTGGATCAAGCCCGCCAAGGACGGGCGGCTCTACGCGATCAATCCCGAGGCCGGTTATTTCGGCGTTGCGCCCGGCACGAGCGAGAAGACGAACTTCAACGCCATGGCGACGCTGAAGGCCAACGTGATTTTCACGAACGTGGCCTTGACCGACGACGGCGACGTTTGGTGGGAAGGCATGACCGATACGCCGCCCGCGCACGTCGTCGATTGGCAGGGCAACGATTGGACGCCCGAGATTGCGAAGGAAACGGGGCGCAAGGCTGCCCATCCGAATGCACGCTTCACGGCGCCCGCCTCGCAATGCCCGTCGGTCGATCCCGATTGGGAAAATCCGGCAGGGGTACCGATCGATGCGTTCATCTTCGGTGGTCGGCGTTCGGGCACCGTGCCGCTCGTGACCGAGGCGCGCAATTGGGGCGAGGGCGTCTACATGGCCGCGACGATGGGCTCGGAGACAACCGCCGCCGCGGCCGGCAAACAAGGCGTCGTGCGGCGCGATCCGTTCGCGATGCTGCCGTTCTGCGGCTATCACATGGGCGATTATTTCGACCATTGGCTCAAGGTCGGCGCGCGGCTCGACACGCTCGGAGCGAAGCTGCCGAAGATCTTTTGCGTCAACTGGTTCCGCAAGGGGCCGGACGGCAAATTCGTCTGGCCGGGTTTCGGCGAGAACATGCGCGTCTTGCGCTGGATGATCGGGCGTATCGAGGGGCGCGCGGCCGGCTCCGATCATGCGTTCGGCGTGTCGCCTCGCTATGAGGATATCGATTGGAACGGGCTCGAATTTACGCGTGAGCAATTCGAGCAGGTCATTTCCGTCGACGATGCCGATTGGCGGCGCGAACTCTCGTTGCATGCCGAATTCTTCGATTCGTTGCGGCATCGGCTGCCGACGGCGCTGGCTCAGACTAAAGCTGAAATTGAAAACCGTCTGACCCCAGCTTGACGTTCTCGCGCACTCGCTCGGCGCGATGGGCGCCGAGAATGAGACTAAAGACCGCCTTCGGGCGGTTTTTTTCTCTATATGCACAATAATCTGGCGCGAATTTTCACCATATGAATTTTCATGGCGAGATTTGTTGCTGCTTATTTCTTGCTGCGAAATAAAAAGTCGCCGCGCTCGCAACTCTGCACGCGTTTCAAAGTCGTAGGACAATTACGGATTGGCGCGGGAATTTTTTTCTGGCCAACAACAAGCGGCAGGAGTCGTCAATGGATCATTTGCAGTCAATGCGTGTGTTCGTGAAGGTGGCGGATCTCGGTAGTTTCGCTCGTGCAGCCGGCGCGATGGATATCTCCAACGCCGTGGCCACGCGTCACGTGGCCGATCTCGAAGGCCGCCTCGGCACGCGCCTGCTCAACCGCACCACGCGTAGTCTCTCGCTGACCGAATCGGGCCAGGTCTATCTCGAGCGCGCCCGCCAAATTCTCGATGAGCTCGAAGACGTCGAGCAAATGGTTGTCGCGCGCAATCACGAGCCCGTCGGCACGCTGCGGATCGTAGCCCCGGTCGTGTTCGGTTTGCACAATCTTGCCCCCTTGCTGCAAACGTACACGCAACGTTATCCGAAAGTCATTCCCGACCTGACGCTCGTCGATCGCAGCGTCGATCTCGTCGAGGAAGGCTTCGACGTCGGTATCGTCATTGCGCAGAGAGTGCGCAGTGCGAGCATCGTTACGCGCCGCCTGACGACGGGCTGCATGATCGTCTGCGCGACGCCCGCGTATCTGGAAACGCACGGCACGCCGACGCGGCCCGAGGAACTGCTCGAGCACGCCTGCCTGAGCTTGCCGACTGAATATTGGGGCGACGAGCGCATTTTTACGGGGCCGGAAGGCGAAGTGCGCGTGCGGCCGTCGAACGTCATCATCGCGAACAACACGGAGATGCTGCGTCAGTTCGCGCTGCTCGACATGGGCATTGCGATCCTGCCGAGCTATTTGATCGGCAGCGATGCGACGCGCGGCAATCTCGTGCGCGTGCTGTCCGATTACCGGCTGCCGCAAGTCGAGATCAACATCGGTTACCCGAGCCGCCGCCACTTGCCGGCCAAGGTGCGGACGTTCATCGACCATCTCGTCGAGCACTTCAGCCAAACGCCGAACAGCACGCTCGGCGAACTCTGGCTCAAGGATGCGCCGGAGCCGTCGGCCATGCCGGTGTCGCCGCAGATCGACGAATCCATCGACGCGGACGAAGAGGCCTACGAAATCGAAAGCGAGGCGTTCGGCGGCCGGCGCGATAGCGCTATGCGCAAGATGGCGCGGCCGACACGCGCGCGCGTGAGCACATCCTCGCCGCTATAGCGATAGGGCGGTATGCACGTCGATTCGGTCCGATTGCGGCCAAGGCGTGGCGTGATGTGCGACGTTTGACATGACGAAAGCAAAGCGAGCGCACCTGTGCGCTCGCTTCGTTTCTTCTACCGTGCAGCCTCGACGCGTTTAGGCGTTGATTTTTCTCGCCGTCGCCCGCTTGGCCGGCGTTTTAGCCGCGGCCTTGGCGGTTGTTTTCGTCGCGGTTTTGGGGGCGGCTTTCTTGGCCGGCGGCGTGGCCGCGGCGGCTTCTTCGGCGCCGTCGACCTCCGCGTTCGACTTGGCTGCCGTGCGGGACGCGCTCTTGGCCGCCGTCTTGGCCGAAGGCTCTTTCTTTTCGAACTCGAAGCCGATCTTGCCGTCGCTTTGCTTGACGAGATAGGCCTTGAAATTGCGGCCCGTCCGTGATGACTTGAAACTCGTCAGCAAATCGGTGCGGCCTTCGCCGAGCAGCTTCGCCATCTGCTCGCGCGCGATCTCCTGCTGCAGGATCACCTTGCCCGAGCGGAAGTCGCACGTCTTCGGATTCGCCACGGAGTTCTCGCATACGTAGCTCATGCCGTGCTCGAATACGCGCGCATGGCACTTCGGGCAAGCGCCGACGCTTTCCTGCGCGGAGAAATCAGGCGCTTCGCCGTCCTCGCCACCGGCGTCCTGGCCGAAATCGAACTCGAGCTTGTAGTTCTTCGTCTCGTCGTCGAACGAGAGCTTGAGGATGGCCGAAAAGGGGCGCCCCATCTTGCTGCGAAAGCCCGACAGCGGCCCGATTGTCTTCTGCGCGAGCAGCGTTTCGACTTCCTCGGTTTCGAACTGGCGGCTGCCGGGAATCTTCGAAATCGAGAAGTCGCATTGCGTGCAAGCAAAGCGCCGGTAGTTCTCCTTGACCTGGCCTCCGCAGTTCGGGCAGGGCGTTGCGAGCGTCGCATAGTCGCCGGGAATCGTATCGGAGTCGTACTCCTTCGCGCGCTTGACGATGGTCTGCGTCATGCGGGCGATTTCCTGCATGAACGCGTCGCGCGCGAGCTTGCCGCGCTCCATCTGCGCAAGCTTGTATTCCCATTCGCCGGTCAGCTCGGGCGCCGTCAGTTCCTTCACGCCGAGCCCGCGCAGCAGCGTGGTCAACTGAAACGCTTTTGCCGTCGGAATCAAGTCGCGGCCTTCGCGCACGAGGTATTTCTCGCCGAGTAGGCCTTCGATGATGGCCGCGCGCGTAGCCGGCGTGCCGAGGCCTTTGGCCGCCATGGCTTCGCGCAGTTCGTCGTCCTCGACGAGCTTGCCCGCGCCTTCCATCGCCGAGAGCAGCGTCGCTTCGTTGTAACGCGCGGGCGGCTTCGTGGTCAGGCCATGCGCCGCGATTTTGTCCGTCTTGACCTTCTCGTCCTTTTGCACGGGCACGAGATTGGCGTCTTCGCCGCTCGTCTCGCGGCCGTAGATCTGCAGCCAGCCCGGCTCGACGAGCACCTTGCCTTCGGTCTTGAAGTGGTGCCCCGTTACTTCCGTGATGCGTGTCGTGACGCGATATTCGGCCGCGGGGAAGAACACGGCGAGGAAACGCTTGACGACGAGGTCGTACAGCTTTTGCTCGGGCTCCGACAGCGATTTGGGCGCCTGCAGCGTCGGGATGATGGCGAAGTGATCGCTGATCTTCGAGTTGTCGAAGATGCGCTTGTTCGGCTTGACCCATCCCTTGTCGAGCGCCTGCTTCGCGAACGGCAGGTAGTTGTTGCTCTCCTTGAGCATTTCGAGCGTGCTCTTGACTGTCTCGAGATAGTCCTCGGGCAGCGCGCGCGCGTCGGTACGCGGGTAGGTCAAGACCTTGTGCTTTTCGTACAGCGCTTGTGCGAGCCCGAGCGTGTTCTTCGCCGAGAAGCCGAAGCGGCCGTTCGCCTCGCGCTGCAAGCTCGTCAAATCGAAGAGCTGCGGTGAGAGTTGGGTCGAGGGTTTCGATTCCTCGGTCACCGTGCCGATATGGTCGCGGCACGCGGCCACGACCGTTTCGGCCGCGGCGAGGCTCCAAAGCCGCGAGTCGCGTTTTTCCGGGTCGAGTTCGTCGCGCTTGAATTTCGGGTCGAACCAGCGGCCTTCGTAGAACCCGCCCGCGCAGACGAATTCGGCACGCACTTCCCAGTAGTCGCGCGGCACGAAGTGACGAATTTTTTCTTCACGCTCGACGACGATCGACAGCGTCGGCGTCTGGACGCGTCCGACCGTCGTCAGGAAAAATCCGCCGCCCTTGCTGTTGAACGCGGTCATCGCCCGCGTGCCGTTGATGCCGACGAGCCAGTCGGCCTCCGATCGGCAGCGCGCGGCATCGGCGAGCGGTTGCATATCGGCGTCGCTGCGCAGATGGGCGAAACCGTCGCGGATCGCCGCCGGCGTCATCGATTGCAGCCAAAGCCGTTGGACCGGCTTCTTGACGTTCGCATGTTGCGCGATGAGGCGGAAGATCAACTCGCCTTCCCGCCCCGCGTCGCAGGCGTTGATGAGTTGCTCGACGTCCTTGCGCTTGATCAGCTTCGTCAGCACCTTCAGCCGAGATTCGCTCTTGGCGATCGGGTTGAGGTCGAAATGCGGCGGAATGACGGGCAGATGCGCGAAGCTCCATTTGCCGCGCTTGACGTCGTATTCTTCGGGCGCGGCGATCTCGAGCAGATGGCCGACCGCGGAGGAGAGCACGTATTCGTCGCTCTCGTAGTACTCGTCATGTTTGGCGAAGCCGCCGAGGGCGCGCGCGATGTCGTTCGCGACCGAGGGCTTCTCCGCAATGATCAGTGCTTTGGACATGACAGGATTGATTGAGTGACCGGGGTCCGATCCCGGATTGTGTTTCCTTTGACGACCGCTTTATAGCACACGGCGCGGCAGCGGCGGCGCGTCACCCGAAAAAGCACTGAGCCGGGGGATGGCCGCCGGCACCGGTTTGCCTCGCCAAGACGCGTGCGGCGCAAGCCTTTGCGGACGACGAACCGGCGTGCTGAGCATGCACGGAGCGTGCCACGCTTGCCCCGGTGTCGGCGCCGCGCAATGACGGTCAGGCCGTGGCAAGCGCCGGGCGCACTTTCGGCGCGCCCACGGCGCCGGGAAGGGCTGTCAGGTCGGAAAGCAAGCGCTCGGCGATGGCGCCGTGCGGCAGGACCGTCCCGAAAAAACGCGCCGTGACGCCGTCTTCGATCAGCAGCGTCGGGAAATTTTCCACATCGAGGTCGTCGAAGCGGTCCGCGTGCGTTTCGATGTCGATCCAGACGAAGCACATGGCGGGATGCGCGTCGGCAAGCCGATCGAACGTTTCGCAATAGTCGCGGCACGTGCCGCACCACTGTGCGCACAGGCAAGCGACGAGCAGCGTGTTCGGGTCGTTGACGCGCTCGGCGATCCGGTCTGAATCGGTGTCGAGGTTCAGCGCGGGCATGATGCGTTCCTTCTTTCTGGTTCCCGATGATGGTTTGGGGGACTGTAGCACGCCCGATTCGGCTACCGCTTCGCATCAAGCGCGCTCGTGCCGAACGTAACGGCCGCCCGGCTGCGCCGTCAGGTGTCCGCGCAGCTCGAGCTCGAGCAGCGCGCCTTGTAGCGTCGCACTGTCCATTTCTGTGCGGGCGGCCAGGATTTCAAGGGCGGCCGGCGCATGACCGAGCGCCTCGAGCAGCCGCGCGGCGGGGGCGGATAGAGACCGCGCAGGCGTTTGCGTTCGGCGCTGCGTCGGCGTCGGCGGATCGGCCGCTGCATCGAACAGCGGCAGGCTCGCAGCCGGTGGCAGTGGAGCGTCGCGTGGCTCGCCGATGCCCGTGTGGGGGCGCCTGCGTGGATTCGGGGAGCCGCAAGCGGCAGGGCGCACGGCCTCCTTCGGTTTCGCGACCAAAGCGTGCTCGGTGCTTGCCGCGACGATCGGCGCCGCGGCCGCGGTGTCGGCCCGGAGCACACCCGCGGGCGGACCGGATGCCAGGCCGAGTTCGGCGAGAACGTCGTCCGGCGTTTCGGTCAGCATCGCGCCTTCTTTGATGAGCCGATGGCAGCCTCGCGAAAGCGGCGCGTGGATCGATCCCGGTATCGCGAAGACGTCGCGCCCCATTTCATTGGCGAGGCGTGCGGTGATGAGCGAGCCGGAGCGCAGGGCGGCTTCGACGACGAGTACGCCTTGGGTCATCCCGGCAATGAGCCGATTGCGCTGCGGAAAGTGGGCCGGTTTGGCCGGCGTGCCGAGCGGCCACTCCGAGACGATCGCGCCGTGCGCCGCGATCTCGTGCGCCAATGCGCGATGCTTGGCCGGATAGACGAGATCGGCGCCCGTTCCCACCACGGCGACGGTTGTGCCTCCCGCTTCCAGCGCGCCGCGGTGGGCCGCGGCATCGACGCCGAGCGCGAGCCCGGAGACGATGACGAGCCCCGCGCCGGCGAGCTCGCGTGCGAAACGCGCGGCGTCGTCGATGCCTTGCGGTGTCGCATTGCGACTGCCGACGATGGCCACGCTCGGCGCGTGCAGCCATGCGAGCCCACCGCTCACGTAAAGCAGCGGCGGCGGATCGTGCATGTTGAGTAGCGCGTTCGGGTAGGACGGATCATCGAGCGCGACGAGCGCATTGCCGGGCAGTGCGCACCAGTTACGCGTGCGTTCGAACTGCTCGCGCACGTCCGCTCGCGCCGCCGAGGCGATGGCGCGAGCGGCAGGATTGCCGGCCGTTTCGGCGAGCGCGCGAAAGGGTTGCGCGATCAGCGTTCGTGCGTCGCCGAAGGCGGACAGCAGTAGGCGCAGCGCGGCCGGCGCAAGCCTGCGGGCCGTGGCCAGTGCGAGCCACGCACTCAGATCTTCGGGCGTCATCGACCGTGCGTGCATCGACGCTCGCCTTCGCCCGGCAGCCTGCGAACTCCCAAGCACCGTGATAAAATTTTCACCATCCGAAATTTGATTGACGTTGCGGGTGCGCGCGCATGATTGCTGCGAGCGGCCTGACGGCGCGCGCGGTTCAGCGTATCTTCGATTGTCGGCGAGGGCCGCGCCAGCTAGCCGAACGGCCTAGCGCATCGCGGAAATCGCCGGCGCGAGAGGTAAGCGAGAATTGCGCGAAACCCGAGCAACGTCGCAACGACTTTTTGACACCATGGCTTTACTGAGCATTCTCAATTACCCCGACAAGCGGCTGCACAAAATCGCCAAACCGGTCGAGAAGGTCGACGAGCGCATCCGCAAGCTCGTGGCCAACATGGCTGAAACGATGTACGCGGCGCCCGGTGTGGGTCTTGCCGCGACGCAAGTCGACGTGCACGAGCGCGTCATCGTCATCGACGTCTCCGAAACGCACGATCAGTTGCGCGCGTTCATCAATCCCGAGATCGTCTGGTCCAGCGACGAGCGCCAGGTCCATGAAGAAGGCTGCTTGTCGGTGCCTGGCATCTACGATGAAGTCGAGCGGGCCGAGCGTGTGCGCGTACGCGCGCTGAACGAGAAGGGCGAGACGTTCGAGCTCGATTGCGAGGACCTGCTGGCCGTTTGCATTCAGCACGAGATGGATCATCTGATGGGCCGCGTCTTCGTCGAATATCTGTCGCTGCTCAAGCAGACGCGCATCAAGACGAAGATGAAGAAGCTCGCGCACGCGATGTGACGCTCCATCCCGACGCGTATCCGATACCTGCCGTTTCCGCCCGCCCCATGACTCATACGCTGCGCGTCGTCTTCGCCGGTACGCCCGAGTTCGCCTCCGCCGCGCTCGCCGCCATCCATGAGGCCGGCTTTCCCGTGCCGCTCGTCTTGACGCAGCCCGACCGGCCCGCCGGACGCGGCATGAAGTTGCAGGCGAGCGCCGTCAAGCGCTACGCGCTCGAGCACGGCTTGCCCGTCGCGCAGCCGCCATCGCTGCGGCGAGCCGGCAAGTTCCCCGCGGAAGCGGCAGCGGCCATCGACCGGCTGCGCGAGACGCCGCACGACGTGATGGTCGTGGCCGCGTACGGCTTGCTGCTGCCGCAGGAAGTGCTCGACATCCCGCCGCGCGGCTGTCTCAACATTCACGCATCGCTGCTGCCGCGCTGGCGCGGCGCGGCGCCGATTCATCGCGCGCTTCAGGCCGGCGATGCCGAGACGGGCATCACGCTGATGCAGATGGATGCGGGGCTCGATACAGGCGCGATGATCGAGGTGGCGCGCACGCCGATCGCTTCGCGCGATACCACGGCGACGCTGCACGACAAGCTCGCCGCGCAAGGCGCGCAGCTCATCGTCGAGGCGCTTTCGACGCTCGAGCGCACGGGCGCGTTGCCGTCGATGCCGCAGCCCGCGGAAGGCGTGACGTACGCGGAGAAGATCGGCAAGCACGAGGCGGCGCTCGACTGGCGTGAGTCTGCCGCTGCGCTCGCACGGCAAGTGCGTGCGTTCGATCCGTTTCCGGGCGGCGTCGCGACGCTCGAGGACGGCACGGCGCTGAAGGTCTGGGCCGCCGAGGCCATCTCGGCGGCGGGCGTGGGCGCCGGCGTCGCGTCGCCGGGGACGATCGTCGAAGTCTCGTCCGACGGCGTGCTGATCGCCTGCGGCGAAGGGGCCTTGCGCCTTACGCAACTGCAAAAGCCGGGCGGCAAGCGCTTGCCCGCGCGCGAATTTTTGGCCGGCGCGACGCTCAAGGCGGGCCAGCGGCTGCAATTGCCCGAAGCGATTTGAGCGCAGGCTGCCGCCGCTGAAAGACAGATGTCTCGAGCGCGGCGGCCGTGCGATCATCGAGGGGCGAAGTGTTCAATCGAGGGAGACCTAGCGCATGTTCGGCATCGTCCATTTTCCGTTTTTCGTCGCCGCCGTCTTCTTGCTCAACGTGACGCCGGGCCCGGATACCGCGTACATCGTCGGGCGCAGCGTCGCGCAGGGCCGCGGTGCCGGCTTGATGTCCGCGCTCGGCATCTGCACGGGCTGCTGCGTGCACACGATCGCGTGCGCGTTCGGCCTGACGGCTTTGTTGGCCGCATCCGCCACGGCGTTTACCGTCATCAAGTTCGCCGGCGCGATCTACCTGATCTATCTCGGCGCGCGTCTCGCATTCGCTTCGCCGTCCAAAGCGCGGGCTGCCCCCGACGAAGCGGGCGCGGGTCTCGTGCAAGGCTCGCGGCCGCTCAAGCAGCTCTATCTGCAGGGTTTTTGGACCAACGTGCTGAACCCGAAGGTCGTGCTTTTCTTCGTCTCGTTCTTTCCTCAGTTCGTGTCGAACGAAAGCGACCACAAAGCGCTGGCGTTTCTCACGTTGGGCGGTGTTTTCGTCACGATGAGCGTCGTTTGGTGCGTGTTTCTCGTTTGGGTCGCGAGCAGCGTCACGCGGCGCCTGGGCGGCAAGCCCGTGGTGAAGAAATGGCTCGATCGCGTGGTCGGCAGCGCGTTCGTCGGCCTGGGGCTCAGGCTCGCGGCAATGCAGCGCTGAAGGGGATTTTCGTTTTCGCCGCGGCTCGCGTAAGCCGATATCTAACGAATGGCTTACAATTGAGCGCTGCCGCCAGGGGCGGCATCGGTCGGGCTGGCCGTCGGGGCGCAAACGAAAAAGGAGTGCACATGTTCAATTGGGTCAAAACCGCGATGCTGATGGCCGCGATCACGGCCCTGTTCGTCGTGATCGGCGGCATGATCGGTGGCACGCGCGGAATGATGTTCGCGCTCGTCATCGCGCTGGCGATGAACTTCTTCTCGTATTGGTTCTCGGACAAGATGGTCCTGCGCATGTACAACGCGCAGGAAGTGGACGAAACGAGCGCGCCGCAGTTCTATCGCATGGTTCGCGAGCTCGCGACGCGAGCGGGCCTGCCGATGCCGCGCGTGTATCTCATCAACGAAAATGCGCCGAACGCCTTCGCGACGGGGCGCAACCCCGAGCACGCGGCCGTCGCCGCGACCACCGGCATCCTGCGCATCTTGTCCGAGCGTGAAATGCGCGGCGTGATGGCGCATGAGCTCTCGCACGTCAAGCATCGGGATATTCTGATTTCGACGATCTCCGCGACGATGGCCGGCGCGATATCGGCGCTCGCCAATTTCGCGATGTTCTTCGGCGGGCGCGATGAGGACGGGCGTCGGGCCAACCCGATCGCGGGCATTGCCGTCGCGCTGCTCGCGCCGATCGCCGCCGCCATGATCCAAATGGCGATTTCGCGCGCCCGGGAATTCGAGGCCGATCGCAGTGGCGCTCAACTGTCCGGCGATCCGCAAGCGCTCGCCTCCGCGCTCGACAAGATTCACCGTTTTGCGGCCGGCATCCCGTTTGCCGCTGCCGAAGCCCATCCCACGACCGCGCAAATGATGATTTTGAACCCGTTGAGCGGCGGTGGAATAGCCAACCTGTTCAGTACCCACCCGGCAACCGAGGAACGCATCGCGCGGCTCACGGAGATGGCGCGCACGGGCCGTTACGACTGATCTTGCCCGCACGGGCCGAGCGAAGTTGGTAGAGCGGGTTCTAGCCGGTCCGTTTTTCATCGCCGCGCGGCGACGCCGGTTGGACCGCTGGCGCGCCGACGCGAGGCAAGCGCTCGCCCTCGGTCGGGGCGAACTGTGCCCCGCGTTACAATGTCGCGTTTGTTTCGCGCGACGCTTGCTTGCTCCATGACTCGATCTGCCTCCAACCGCCGCGTGGCGCCCAAAGCCGTCGCAGCACGCCTTTCCCCACTGCATCTCGCGCCCGATTCGCTCGGCTTCGCGCTCGACGGCGCGGCGTTCGCCGTGGGCGCCGTGCGCAAGGGCATGGCGTTGCCCGCGGCGCTTGCCGCCGTGCCGGTGTCGGCGCCTGCGGCCATGGCGGGCCACGCGCGAGGCGCCATCCAGGACATCGCTTATCGCACGCTGAGACGGCTCGGCACCGCCGATGTCCTCATCGCACAGCTCGTACGCAAGGCGCCTGCCGCGCACGTCGGCGACGTGCTTGCCTGTGCGCTGGCCCTGTTGGCCGACGATGCGCAACACGCTGCCTACACCCCGTTTACGGTCGTCGATCAAGCAGTCACCGCCATCGGGGCGCGCCGCGAGTTTGCATTCGCCAAGGGGCTCGTCAACGCCGTTTTGCGCACCTTCCTGCGGGAGCGCGAAGCATGTCTCGAGAAGGCGCAAGCCGAGGCGGTCGCGAAATGGAACTATCCGGTCTGGTGGATCGAGGCGGTGCGACGCGCGTGGCCCGACGCCTGGCAGAACGTGCTTGCGGCCGGTAACCGACCGGGGCCGCTCACCCTGCGCGTCAATGCGCGGCGTGCCACCGTGGCCGAGTATCTGCACACGCTCGACGCGAACGGCATCGCGGCCGCAGCGGTCGGGCCGCATGCGGTGAGGCTTGCGTCGCCGTTGCCTGTCGACCGTATTCCGGGCTTTGCGCAAGGCGTCGTGTCGGTGCAGGATGCCGGCGCGCAGCGGGCGGCCGAGCAGCTTGGCGCACGCGACGGCATGCGCGTGCTCGATGCGTGCGCGGCGCCGGGCGGCAAGACGTGCCACGTACTCGAATTGGCCGATGTCGAACTCGTGTCGCTCGAATCGGATCCCGTGCGCGCGGCGCGCATCGAAGAAAACCTAGTGCGGCTCGGGTTGAGCGCGAGCGTGATCGTCGGCGACGCCGGTGCGCCGTCGGCGTGGTACGACGCTCGGCCGTTCGACCGCATTCTCGCCGATGTGCCTTGCTCGGCATCCGGCATCGTGCGGCGCCATCCCGACGTGCGCTGGCTGCGGCGCGCGACGGATATCCCCGCGCTCGTCGCGGAGCAGCGGCGCATCCTCGAGGCGCTGTGGCCGCTGCTCGCGCCGGGTGGGGAGCTGCTCTACATTACCTGCTCGATCTTCCCCGAAGAGGGCGAGGAACAAGCGCGCTGGTTTGAAAGCACGCATGAAGATGCGGTACGATTGGGCGCGCCGGGCCAACTGCTGCCGACCTGCCCCGGCGCTGCGGCCGAGCTCTCGGCGCCTTTACCGATCGGGACGCATGCTGCCGAGTCCGAGCGCACCGGTGCCGACATCGACCACGACGGTTTTTTCTACGCACGTTTTCAGAAACGGTGACGATCAGCAAACGCTTTTTTCGGCTTCGGCTCGTGGCCTTGCTCTGGATGTGGCTGACCGTTTGCCTCGTTGCGGCGGGGCCGGCGCGCGCCGATACGATCGCGGTGCAGCGGGCGTCGCTGCAGGCCGACGGCACGGGCTGGAGCCTCGACGCGCGCTTCGACTTCGAGCTGAACAGCAGCTTGGAGGACGCCGTCAACAAAGGTATTCCGCTGTATTTCACGACCGAGTTCGAGCTCACGCGGCCGCGCTGGTATTGGTTCGACGAGCAGCCCGTGTCGATCACGCAAACGCTGCGCCTGTCGTTCCAACCGCTGACGCGCGAGTACCGCGTATCGAGCGGTGGCTTGCAGCAGGGCTTTTCGTCGCTGACCGAGGCGCTTGCCGTCATCAAGCACGTCACGTCCTGGCACGTCATCGATCGCAACCAGGCGCAGCCGGGGGAGACGTATACGGCGTCGGTGCGTATGCAGCTCGACACGGCGCTGATGCCCAAGCCGTTCCAGGTCGATGCGGTCAACAATCGAGACTGGACGCTCGCTTCCGACTGGAAGCGCTTTACCTTCACGGTGGCCGAACGTGCTAAATAGCGTGCGTCGAAAAGCGGACGTGCAAAGCATACTCGTCCGCGTGATCGTCTCGACGGTAGCCGTCACGGCGCTGCTGCTGCTCGTGCTGCTCGCCGCGGCCAGCGCCAATACCGAGTTCTTCGATCGCTACTACTCGTGGCTCTATGCGGCCAACATCGCTGTCGCGCTCGTCTTCCTGCTGATCGTTCTCGCGCTCGTCGTGATGATCCTAGCGCGGCTGCGCAAGGGCAAATTCGGCACGCGGCTGCTCGCGAAGCTCGCCGTCTTCTTCGCGCTCGTCGGCGTGCTGCCGGGCGCGATCATTTACGTGGTGTCGTATCAGTTCGTTTCGCGCAGCATCGAGTCGTGGTTCGACGTCAATGTCGAAACGGCGCTCACTTCCGGCTTGAACCTCGGGCGCGCGATGCTCGATGCCTCGCTGTCCGATTTGCAGACGAAGGCGCACGTGATGGCCGAGCAGCTCGCGAGCACGGCACCGACGAATACGACGCTGACGTTGCTGCGCATGCGCGATCAATTCGGCATCCAGGACGCGATGCTCGTCGAATCGGCGCGCAGCGTATCGGGTGCGTCGCCCGGGTTGCACGTGATCGCGCAAGCCTCGAACAACATCGCTTCACTGATGCCCGACGATTTGCCCACGCCGATCATGCTCGACCAGGCCCGAACCCGCGGTTACGCCGCGATCGAAGGCGAAGTCGACGGCGACCCGCACGCGAAGGGCGCCAAGGGCGCGTTGCTTTTGCGCGTGGTGGTGCTCGTGCCTGACGTTAGTGCATCGCTTCTGCAGCCGGCCGAGCGTTTCCTGCAGTTGACGCAGCCTGTCTCGCCGACACTCGCACGCAATGCCGACGCCGTGCAGCGCGCCTATCGCGAGTATCAAGAGAAAGCGCTGGGCCGCACGGGCCTGCGCAAGATGTATATTGGCACGCTGACGCTCGCGCTCTTTTTGGCGACCTTCATCGCGATGATGCTTGCGCTCGCGCTCGGCAATCAGCTTGCGCGGCCGCTATTCCTGCTGGCCAAGGGCACGAAGGAAGTGGCCGAGGGCGATTACACGCCCAAGCGCGAGATCAAGTCGCGCGACGAACTCGGCTTCCTGACGCAATCGTTCAACGCGATGACGCGCCAATTGTCGGAGGCGCGGGCTGCCGTCGAACGCAACCGCGTGGCGCTCGAGCACTCGAAGGCTTACCTCGAGAGCATTCTCGCCAATCTGACGGCGGGCGTGTTCGTGCTCGATCGCCAGTTCCGCTTGACCACGGCCAATCGCGGCGCCGAGCGCATCTTCCGGCAGCCGTTCCAATCGATGCTCGGCGCATCGCTCGAGCACATCGGCGTGCTTGCCGAGTTCGCGACGATGGTACGTAAGGCCTTTGCCGATCGCGAGGCGGCCAGCGAGGGGGTCGTCGACGACGGCGGCCATTGGCAGCAGCAGGTTTCGGTGTCGGTGCCGGGCGAGACGGAGTCGCTCACGTTGCTCGTGCGCGGCACGCGGCTCGTGGCCGCGACGCCGCCGGAGGGTGGCGGCGAAGTGGGCACGGCCGGTTACGTCGTCGTGTTCGACGACATCTCCGACGTCATTTCCGCGCAGCGCTCGGCGGCATGGGGCGAAGTTGCGCGGCGGCTCGCGCACGAGATCAAGAATCCGCTCACGCCGATCCAACTATCGGCCGAGCGGCTGCAGATGAAGCTGGCCGATAAACTGTCGGCGCACGATGCCGAGGTACTGAAGCGCGGCGCGACGACGATCGTCAATCAAGTCGCCGCGATGAAGCAGATGGTCGACGATTTCCGCGATTACGCGCGCACGCCGCCGGCGGTCCTCGCGAACCTGCAATTGAACGAACTCGTGACGGAAGTACTGGCGTTGTACGGCGTGGAAGAGGGCAAGAGCGCGATCAGGGCCGAGTTGTCGGCGTTGCCCGTGATCCGCGGCGATGCGACGCAACTGCGCCAAGTCATCCACAATTTGCTGCAAAACGCGCAGGATGCGGTGGCGGACGTCGCAAGCCCGCGTGTCGTCATCGAAACCAAGACAGTAGAATATGGCGACCTCGACGCCCAAGGCAAAATACACGTTGCGGTTCGCCTGACCGTGTCCGATAACGGTCCTGGCTTTCCCGCACGGATTCTCACGCGCGCGTTCGAACCTTACGTGACGACGAAAGCAAAAGGAACGGGGCTCGGGCTCGCGATGGTCAAGAAGATCGCCGACGAGCACGGCGCACGCGTCGATATCCGCAATCGCGTGAAAGCAGGTGAGGCAATCGAAGGCGCGCAGATCTCGATTTTGTTCCTGCAATTGGCAGACGACACGGCACCCGTCGGCGGCTGGGCCTCGAACGGCGGTGCGGTGCCGGGGACGACAAAAGCAATAGCGCAGACAAGGGCAGCATAAATGGCAACCATCCTGGTGGTAGACGACGAAATGGGTATCCGGGAGTTGCTCTCGGAAATCCTGAGCGACGAGGGGCATGCCGTGGAGGTGGCGGAAAACGCGCAGCAGGCGCGCGACGCCCGTCTGCGTCAAGCACCCGATCTCGTGCTGCTCGACATATGGATGCCCGACACCGACGGGGTGACGCTGCTCAAGGAATGGGGGGCGCAGGGGCTGTTGACGATGCCCGTCATTATGATGTCGGGGCATGCGACGATCGACACGGCGGTCGAGGCGACGAAGATCGGCGCGCTGAATTTCCTCGAAAAGCCGATCGCCCTGCAAAAGCTGCTCAAGGCGGTCGAGCAGGGGCTCGCGCGCGGGAGTTCGGCAATGCCGATCGCCGGTGCCGCGGTGATGAAGACGGCGGTGCCGGTCAATGCGGCGACGGTCGCCGCAGCCGTCGCGTTGCCGATGCTCGCGGCCGACGCAATGGCGGTGAGCGCGGCGGCCGCGCAGCCCACGTCGATTTCCTTCGACATCCCGCTGCGCGATGCGCGCGATGCGTTCGAGCGCGCCTACTTCGAATATCACTTGGCGCGCGAAAACGGCAGCATGACGCGCGTGGCGGAAAAGACGGGGCTCGAGCGCACGCACCTTTATCGCAAGCTCAAGCAACTCGGCGTCGATTTGAGCAAGAACAAGGGGGAGTAACGCGCGGCGCCGCTGGGCGTTGGGCCGTTGGGGCGGCTTGGAGCGCGTCGGCGAAAAATGCTTGAGCCCCCTCCAACTCCTTGCTATACTCTCGCTTCTTCGTGGCCCGGTAGCTCAGTTGGTAGAGCAGCGGATTGAAAATCCGCGTGTCGGTGGTTCGATTCCGCCCCAGGCCACCAGCAGTATTGAACCCCAAGAACCGCAAGGTCCTTGGGGTTTTTCTCATGGCGCACACCGCGAGAATTGGCAGGTAACGCGTGACCGGGCGTGACCGGGCGTGACCGGGGAGGGCGCACCGCGAGGGTGTCCTCTGCTCCGCAGTATAAGTGCCGCGCTGCTCGGCCTCGAGAGGTGAAGCATATACTTGGCACCGCAGGGCGGCACAGCGCGCGCGCCGCGCCCGGACATGCGCCGCGCGCTCACCCTATTGATCAGGTCCACGGAGTATTCACGGTGATTCGGACAGACGCTAAGCATCGCGCGCTCGTGCTGTTTTCGGGCGGCCAAGATTCGACCACGTGCCTGGCCTGGGCGCTCGAGCGTTATGAGACGGTCGAGACGCTCGGCTTCGACTATGGCCAGCGCCACCGCGTCGAGCTCGAGTGCCGCGACGGCGTGCGTCAGGCGATTGCGCAGGCGTTCCCGGCTTGGGCCGAGCGCCTCGGCGACGATCATATGATCGACCTGTCCGTGCTCGGTTCGATCAGCGACACGGCCATGACGCGCGAGATTCAGATCGAGTCCGCGGCGAACGGTTTGCCGAACACGTTCGTGCCGGGCCGCAATTTGATGTTCATGACGATCGCCGCCGCGATTGCCTACCGCCGGGGCCTGTCGGTGCTCGTCGGCGGCATGTGCGAAACCGACTTCTCGGGCTACCCCGATTGCCGCGACGATACGATGAAGGCGCTGCAAGTGGCGCTGAACCTCGGTATGGACAGCCGTTTCGTCGTCGAGACGCCGCTCATGTGGCTCGACAAGGCCGATACTTGGCGCCTCGCGCTCGAGCTGGGCGGTGAGGCATTCGTCGAATTGGTGCGCATCGAGACGCATACCTGCTATGTCGGCGAACGCGCCGAGTTGCACCATTGGGGCTTCGGCTGTGGCGAATGCCCGGCGTGTCGTTTGCGCAAGCGCGGCTACGAAGCGTTTCTCGCCGGTGAAAAGGTGTTGCAGCCGGTGTAGCTAGCGGTGCTTAGGCGCCTAGGCGTCGGGCCGATTCGTCGTGGATCGGCCTAAAATCGAGACGGATGAAAGAAGCGGCATGACGTACGCGGTCAAGGAAGTTTTCTACACGTTGCAAGGCGAAGGCGCGAATGCCGGCCGCCCGGCCGTGTTTTGCCGGTTTGCGGGCTGCAACTTGTGGTCGGGCCGCGAGGAGGATCGCGAGAGCGCTGTTTGCCGCTTCTGCGATACCGATTTTGTCGGCACGGATGGCGAGAACGGCGGGAAGTATCGCGACGCTCGCGTGCTGGTCGACGTGATCGCCTCGCTCTGGCCCGAGGGCGAGGGACATCGGTTCGTCGTCTGCACGGGCGGCGAGCCGATGCTGCAGATGGACGAGTCGCTCGTCGGCGCGCTGCATGCGGCGGGCTTCGAGGTCGCGATCGAGACGAACGGTTCGCTGCCCGTGCTCGAGTCGATCGATTGGATCTGCGTCAGCCCGAAGGCCGATGCGCCGCTCATCGTCACGAAAGGCAACGAACTCAAGGTCGTCGTGCCC
Organism: Trinickia acidisoli; assembly: GCF_017315725.1. Classification (NCBI taxonomy): domain Bacteria; kingdom Pseudomonadati; phylum Pseudomonadota; class Betaproteobacteria; order Burkholderiales; family Burkholderiaceae; genus Trinickia; species Trinickia acidisoli. The sequence goes on along the minus strand of NZ_JAFLRG010000001.1, from coordinate 3,840,339 downwards.
CAGGACAATCAACGTTTGGCCGAGTATGCCGAGCTCGACTTCGACTACTTTCTCGTGCAACCGATGGACGGCCCTTCGCGCGAACTCAACACCCGTCTTGCGATCGATTGGTGCAAGCGCCATCCGCGCTGGCGGCTCTCGATGCAGACTCACAAGTATCTGAACATTCCCTGATTCACCGTGCTGACGATTACTCGAAAACTCGAATTCGATGCGGGCCACCGCATTCCCGACCACCGCAGCCAGTGCCGCAACTTGCACGGGCATCGCTATGTGATCGAAATCACGCTGTGCGGCGACGTCGTGGAAACGGAAGGCGCACCCGATCGCGGCATGGTGATGGACTTCGCCGACGTCAAGTCGCTCGCGATCGAGCATCTCGTGAGCCGCTGGGATCATGCGTTCCTCGTTTTCGAAGGCGATACGCGCGTGCGCGAATTCCTCCAATCGATGCCCGACCACAAAACGGTCGTGCTCGAGCGCATCCCAACCGTCGAAAATTTGGCCGCGATAGCCTTCGATACGCTGGCCCAGGTCTATGACGCGCACTATGGCGTCAACTTGCGATTGCAGCACGTGCGTCTCTACGAAACGCCGAACTGCTGGGCCGACGTCGTGCGCGACGCCTAGGTTCGGCTCGGCCGTTTCCCGGCAAGCGAAAGAACTCGAAGCCGCCGTGAACGGCCCCTTGACGCTCGCGGTACGGGGTATGCTCCGGCCTTGCAGGTAAGGCTTTCAGGGGTGTTCGTCGCCCCGCATCGGAGCATTTATTGTCGGGGTATGATCGTGCCAGAGCAGGCTGCGCAGCGACGCGGCCAGCCGACGACCGATCCAAGGAACGAGACATGCCGGCCACCGCATCCGCGAGCGTACGTCGCTCGGCGCTTGCGTGGCGCGCGCAGGGAGCACCCCGATGAGCGCGTTCACGAATCCCCTCAAGCAGCGTCTGAAGGAAGGCGAGCCTCTGCTCGGGCTCTGGTTGTCGCTCGCCAGTGCCGATGCGGCCGAAGCGCTCGCCCACGCGGGCTTCGATTGGCTTTGCATCGACATGGAGCATGCGCCGAACGATTCGGCCGATGTAAGCGCGCAGTTGCGCGCGATCGCCGCCGCGCATTTGCCCACCGAGCCGATCGTGCGTGTGCCCGCGCGAGAAGGCTGGCTCGTCAAGCGGGTACTCGACGCGGGTGCGCGCACGCTGATGTTTCCGAATATCGAATCGGCCGAGGATGCCGCGCACGCGATTCGCCTGACGCGCTATCCGGGCGTCGATGCGCCCGACGGGTTGCGCGGCGTCGCGGGCGCCGTGCGCGCGGCCGCGTTCGGCGCGCGCCGCGATTACATCCAAAGCGCGAACACCCAAATCGCCACGATCGTACAGATCGAATCGGCTCAGGCGCTGGCGGACGTCGAGGCCATCGCCGCCACGCCCGGCGTCGATTGCTTGTTCATAGGGCCGGCCGATCTGGCAGCGAGTCTCGGCTATCTTGGCGATTCGAAGCATCCGGACGTGCAGGCGGCGATCGCACGAATCGCCGATGCGGCGAGCAAGGCCGGAATTCCGGCGGGCATTTTTGCACTCGATGTCGCGAGCGCACGCCAGTACCGTGACGCGGGTTTTCGCATGATCGCGCTCGCGGCGGACGTCATTTGGCTCGTGCGCGCGACGCGGGCGGCATTGCAGGAGGCGAGATCATGAGACCAAAGACGATGAAGACGCGGATGCTATCGATGCTCGTGCTCGGCGCCGCGGCGTTCGCGCAAGCGAGCGGTGCGCTGGCGCAGGCCGCCTCGGCGCCGCAGGCGCAAGCGGGTGCGGAGGCCGAAACGCAGACGGCCGTTGCCGATTACAACGCGGGTAATCTCAGCACGGCGCTCAAGGAGTTTCGCGAGGCGGCCGATCAAGGCAATCGGCTTGCCGAGTTCAATTACGCCATGATGCTGCTCAACGGGGAGGGCACGACGGCCAACGTCGACGAAGGTCGCAAGTGGCTGCTCAAGGCGGCGCAGGCGAACATGTCGCATGCTCAATACGTCTATGGAAAGATGTACGACGACGGCGACTTCGTTGCGCGCGACCCGGCCGTCGCGCACCAATGGTTCCTCAAGGCGGCGCAGCAAGGCCATGTGCAAGCGGAACTGGCGCTGGCGAACCAGTTCCTCGACGGACGCGGCACGCCACGCGACAACGCGCAGGCCTTCATTTGGTACAAGAAGGCGGCGGAGGCAGGCGATATGACCGCGCAGTACGTCACGGGCTCGTTCTACGAGCATGGCGGCGACGGCGTGACGGTCAATCTGAACGTCGCGCGAGCCTATTATGCGGCGGCGGCGGCCCAGGGCGATCCGGCCGCCCGACTCAAGTATCAGGATCTGAGCCGGGAGCTGCAGGACGAGGCCAAGAAGCAGCAGTCGAAATAGCGCGGAGCGATCAACTCTTCATCAGCCGCTTCTGTCGGCCGACGCTCATGATGAGGCCGACGGCGATCCCGAGCGTCGTCAGCGCGGTGCCGCCGTAGCTCATGAACGGCAGCGGCACGCCGACGACGGGCAAGATTCCGCTGACCATGCCGACGTTGACGAATGCGTAGGTAAAAAACGCCATCGTCAACGAACCGGCGAGCAGCCGGCCGAATAGCGTCGCGCCGTTGGCCGCGATATAGAGCCCTCGCGCGATCAGCGCCGTATAGAGCGTCAGCAGTACGAGCTCGCCGACGAGCCCGAATTCCTCCGAAAACACCGCAAAAATGAAGTCGGTATGCTTTTCGGGGATGAAGTCCAGGTGCGCCTGCGTACCTTTGAGCCAACCCTTGCCGAGCGGGCCGCCCGAGCCGATCGCAATGACGGCTTGGATCGTATGGAACCCCTTGCCGAGCGGGTCGGACGTCGGGTCGAGCAGCGTGCAGATGCGGTGCTTTTGATAGTCGTGCATCAACGGCCACTGCACTTGCGGCTGGCAGATTTTCTCTTGAAAGGTCGCGATGAGGCTGACCCCGATGACGGCCGCGATCAGCACCGGCACGATCAGCTTGAACGAGAGGCCGGCGAAGTAGATGACGAAGAGCCCCGCTGCGAACACGAGCACGGCCGTGCCGAGATCCGGCTGCTTGGCGATCAACCCCACCGGCACCAGCAAGATCACGAAGCCGACGATGAAGTCGTACCAGCGGATCGAGCTCTCCCGGCGCTGGTAGTACCACGCCAGCATCAGCGGCGTGGCGATTTTCAAGATTTCCGATGGCTGAATGACGACGCCGACGTTGATCCAGCGCTTCGCTCCCTTTTTCGTGACGCCGAACATCGCTACCGCGACGAGCATCGCGATGCCGAACGTATAGAGCGGGACGGCAAAGCGCATCAGCGTTTGCGGCGGGATCGTGGCGAGCACCCACATCAAAACGAACGTCAGCAGGATGTTGCGTAGTTGGTCTTCGACGCGCCCGGGGACGTCGATGCTCGCGCTGTAGAGCGTGACGATGCCGACGCACAACAGCAGAAACACCGTCAGCGCGAGCGGACGATCGAAGCCGGCGAACATCTTCTTGAAGCGGTCGAGCCAGGCGCGCTTATCGAAGGGCATGCCTTTCTCCGTTAATCGTTGGGGCCGGACGCGTCCGGCGTGGCGGCGGCGCCCGTCTGCACATCGCCGCGGTTTTCCCGCGGCACGGCGAGCGCGGCGCTGGCGGCCGCGTCGGATGGTGCACGCCGCTTCTGCGGTGCCGGGGTCGCGCCGTTGGCGGCTGCACCCGAGGCCGCACCTTTATGCAAACGCCGCATTGCTTCGGCGGCCGGAGGCCGCGGTGCCGAGGCCGCCGAACGGGCCGGCGGCGCGGATGCGGCCGCCGTCGCGCGCGAACCGGGCTGACCGCTGCGTCCGGACGGACCGGCGGCTACGGCTGCGCTCGCCCCCGAGGTGGCCGCTGCGGCTGCAGTCGTATTCGACGTCGAGGCCGTTTGCGATGCGGCGACGACATCCGATGCGATCAGCGGTGCCGACGCGTCATGCGGTGCGGACGCCGGCACCGCCGGCAGCGGCAGCGCCGCGAATCCGACCGCAACCTTGACGGGGGCTGCCGTGCCGTCGGCATCGGCATTGGCGTCGGCATCCGATGCGCCGATGACCGGCACCGCCGTTGTTTGCGTGGCCGAGGCGGCGGCGGCGACAGCGGCCTGCAGCACGCCGGGCTTGCCCCGCTGGAGCAGGTAATAGTCGAGCACGCGACGCACGATCGGGCCGGCCGCGCTGGCGCCCCATCCGCCGTTTTCGACGATACAGGCGACGGCGATCGTCGGATGATCGGCCGGCGCGAACGCGATGAACAGCGAGTGGTCGCGCAAACGCTCGGGGATCGCGCCGCCGTGATATTTCTGGCCTTGCAGCGAAAACACCTGCGCGGTACCGGTCTTGCCGGCCACCGTGTAAGGCGCATTGCGGAAGACCTCGTAGCCCGTGCCGGAGGGGTTGCTCGTCACGGCCACCATACCGCGCTTGACGACGTCGATATCGGCTTGGCTCACGTCGATGCGGCCGCTCTCGTGCGGCACCGTGAGCCGCATTTCGCGCGTGATCGGGTTCTCGATTTCCTTGACGAGGTGGGGGCGCATGACGATGCCGTTGTCGGCCAGCGTCGCCGTGGCGTGCGCGAGCTGCAGCATCGTGAACGAGTTGTACCCTTGGCCGATGCCGAGGCTGATCGTCTCGCCTTCATACCAGCGCTGCTGTTCGGGTTTGCGGTATGCCTTCTTCTTCCATTCGGTGGACGGCAGGATGCCGCGTGCTTCGCCGGCGATGTCGATCCCGGTCAGTTGCCCGAAGCCCCACGGCTTCATGAACTTGGCGATTGCGTTGACGCCGAGATCGTGCGCGAGCATGTAGAAGTAAGTGTCGTTCGACACCATGATCGCGCGGTTCATGTCGATCCAGCCCTGGCCTTGCGGCACGTCGTTGCGGAACGTGTGTCCGCCGAACTGGTAGAAGCCGGGATCGTGGAAACCCCATTCGGGCGTGCGCTTGTGCAGCGTCAGCGCCGCGAGCGCCATGAACGGCTTGTAGGTCGAGCCCGGCGGGTAGGCGCTGTGCAGCGGCCGGTTCAGCAGCGGGTGATCGGGCGAATTGTTGAGCTCGTCCCACGTCTGTTGATCGATGCCGTCGACGAACGCGTTCGGATCGAAGCTCGGCGCCGACACGAACGCGAGGACGTCGCCCGTCGACGGCTCGATCGCGACGAGTGCGCCGCGCTTGCCTGCGAACGCTTGCTCGGCCACCTCTTGCACGCCGATGTCGAGCGAGAGCACGAGATTGTTGCCCGGCGTTGCCTGCGTGCGCGAGAGCGTGCGCACGGGGCGGCCGCCCGCCGTCACTTCCACTTCCTCGAAGCCCGTCAGGCCGTGCAGTTCGGCCTCGTAGCTCTGCTCGACGCCGATCTTGCCGATGTAGTCGGTTCCCTTGTAGTTGTTGGCGTCGAGGCGCGGATCGTAATGATCGGGATCGCTGTCGTTCTGTTCGCTGACGGCGTCGATTTTTTCCTGATCGCGCTGCGAAATGCGGCCGATATAGCCGATCACGTGCGCAGCCGTCGTGCCGAGCGGATATTGGCGGAACAGCCGCGCACGCACGTCCACGCCGGGAAAGCGAAAGCGCTGCGCCGTGAAGCGCGCGACTTCCTCGTCGGTCAAGCGCGTGCGGATCGGCAGGCTTTCGAAATTCTTCGAATCCTCGAGCAGCTTTTTGAAGCGGCGGCGATCGCGCGCGTCGATCGTGATAACCGTCGAGAGCTTGTCGATGACGTGGTCGAGCGTGTCGTCGAGCTTGGACGGCGTGATCTCGAGCGTATACGCCGAATAGTTGCGGGCGAGCACGACGCCGTTGCGATCGGTGATGATGCCGCGATTGGGGACGATCGGCGCGACCGAGATCCGGTTCTCCTCGGCCTCGAGCGAATACTTGCTGTAGTGCCAGACCTGCAGGAACAGAAAGCGCAGGATCAAGAGCCCGAAGCAGACGAGCACGAACAGCCCCGCCGCCGCCACGCGGAAGCGGAACTTCGAGAGCTGCAACTGGGTGTTTTTGAATTCCGTCATGCTTTAGCGCGAGGTGCGCTCAAATCGGCCCTCAATGGGCCCTCAAATAGGCCGCGTGTCGTCCGGGTCGGCCGGGCGGCGCTGCGGCATGAGAAGCAGCGAACAGGTGAGCGGCCACAACGCCGCCTCGACGAAACCGTGCACGAGCTGGCCCCAGCCCGGGAACGCGGCGCCGGTCAACAAGCGAATGACGAACGGCACGAACTGCGCGATCACGAGCAGCGGCGCGACCGCGAAAACCTGCACGCCGCGCGGCATCCACAGCACGCGTCGATGGATCGTGATCGCGCCGTACGAGAGCAGCGTATAGGCGAGCGCGTGCTCGCCGAGCAGGCTGGCGTCATGCACGTCCATCAAGAGCCCGAGAAAGAACGCGATGCCCATGCCGACCTTGCGCGGCTGATGCACGTTCCAAAACAGCAGGACGAGTGCGACGAAATCGGGTACGCCGATGAGCCGGCCCCACGGCATCAGGTTCAGCAAGAACGCCGCGGCGAGGCTGAATCCGATGAAATAGGGGTTGACCGGCAGCAGGATGTATTGCGGACGATTCATCGCCGGGCTCCCGATGCGGCGCGCGGGGCGGCCGCGCTATGGGCTTTCGCCTCGGCCGCGGGGGGCGCGGCCTTCTCGGCCTTCTTCGCCTTGGCGTCCTTCGGTTGAGAAGCGGGCGCGGGCGCCTCGGGGCGCGCTGGGACGTCGCTCTTGTAGTGGAGCACGAGCACGTCGCGTGCGCCGCGCACGGCCGCCACCGGCACGCAGACGACACGTGCGAACGCCGTATCGGCCTGCTTGTCGACGCGCACGACCTTCGCGACGGGCAGCCCTTCCGGGTAGACGCCGTCGAGCCCGCTCGTGACGAGTTCGTCGCCGGCCACCACGTCGGCGCTGATCGGCACGAAGTGCAGCTCGAGCGTGTCGCCGGTCGCGGTGCCGTAGACGACGCTGCGCAAGCCCGTGCGCACGACTTCGACGGGCACCGCTTCGTCTTTGTCGGTCAGCAGCGTGACTTCCGATTGCATCGGGAACACACGCGTGACCTGTCCGATCATGCCGTCTTCGCTGACGACCGGCGAGCCGTTTTGAACGCCTTGCTGCGAGCCGCGTCCGATCACGACTTTCTGCGTGAACGGATCGCGCATGCCGTACTGCACTTCGGCCGGGATCGACTGCGTCGTGACATTGTGCGACAAGCCGAGCAGCGCGCGCAGATGCATGTTTTCGGCCGTGAGCGTGGCGACTTGATTGGCCTGCAGCGAAAGCTGGAGATTCTTGGCCGTGAGCGTTTGATTGTCGCGCCGCAGCGTGTTGTTCGCGACGGCGAACTGCGCCGCCCCCAGCACGAGGTCGCGCGGCAAGAGCGCCGCGCGCTGCAGCGGATAGAGCCCCGCATCGAGCACGGCGCGCACGACTTCGAGCGTCTTGAAGCGTGCGTCGGAGACCAGCAGCACCAGCGAGAGGACGACGAAGAAGATGAGCCGCGCAAGCGCGGACGGGCCTTGCTTAAATAGAGGCGGCGGACTGTATTCCATGGTCGACGCCGAAAGCGTGAACGTTGGCGGGTACCGGGGCGGCGCGCATCATTGCTCGATCGGCGATGAACGAGCGATGCGCGCGCGGCATGCCTGCGACGTCACTCGTACGAAAAGATGCTGCCGAGCTTGTCCATGCGCTCGAGCGCCATTCCGGAGCCGCGCACGACGCAGGTCAGCGGATCTTCGGCGACAAGCACGGGCAGGCCCGTTTCTTCGGCCAGCAGGCGATCGAGATCGCGCAGCAGCGCGCCGCCGCCCGTCAGCATCATGCCGCGCTCGGCGATGTCGGCGCCGAGTTCCGGCGGCGTTTGCTCGAGCGCGATCTTGACCGACGACACGATCTGATTGAGCGGATCGGTCAGCGCTTCGAGGATTTCGTTGCTCGAGATCGTGAAGCTGCGCGGAATGCCCTCCGACAGATTGCGCCCTTTTACTTCCATTTCCTTGACTTCGGAGCCGGGGAACGCCGAGCCGATTTCCTTCTTGATCGCTTCGGCCGTTTGCTCGCCGATCAGCATGCCGTAGTTGCGGCGGATGTAGTTGACGATCGCTTCGTCGAACTTGTCGCCGCCCACGCGCACGGAGCCCTTGTAGACGATACCGCCGAGCGAGATCACGCCGACTTCGGTCGTGCCGCCGCCGATGTCGACGACCATCGAGCCCGTCGCTTCCGACACGGGCAGGCCCGCACCGATCGCGGCCGCCATCGGCTCCTCGATCAGGTAGACCTGCGAGGCGCCGGCGCCGTGGGCCGCTTCCTTGATCGCGCGACGCTCGACTTGCGTCGAGCCGCACGGCACGCAGATGATGATGCGCGGGGAGGGCGAGAACATGCGCGATTCATGGGCCGTTTTGATGAACTGCTTGATCATCTGCTCGGTGACCGTGAAATCGGCGATGACACCGTCCTTCATCGGGCGGATCGCTTCGATGTTGCCCGGCACCTTACCGAGCATTTGCTTGGCCTCGCGGCCGACTGCCTGGATGGTTTTCTTGCCGTTGGGGCCGCCTTCCTGACGAATCGACACGACGGACGGTTCGTCGAGGACGATGCCCTTGCCGCGCATGTAGATCAGCGTGTTGGCGGTGCCGAGATCAATTGCCAGGTCGTTGGAGAAGTAGCTGCGCAAAAAGCCGAACATGAAATTCCTGTCTCGCGGGAGAGGCCGGGCTTCGCCGTGATGGCGCCGCGCGGCGGCGGAAAAAATAAAAGCTTCGGGTTCTGAGCGGCTGCCGTTCGAGCGCCGCCACGCGAGCGCGAAGCTGCAAAGAATTCGACCGGAGGCCGTGGCTCGCGAGGCGGCGGCTTATTCTGAGGCGCCGAGTGGCCTGGGGCAGGGCTGTCCGGGTTTGGATCGAACGCGTAATGATACCTTATAATTTCGACCTATTTGTAGTAAACGGGCGGTCCTTTTTGCCGTTGCCGGCCCCCTGTACGAGGGTCCGATCCAACGCCCTAACTCACTGGCGCAACATTGTTTTTTTCCGCGTTGCGCCTTGCCCTTGCCTCCGGTGAAACGCATGGCTTTGACCCTGACCGATGTGAAACGCATCGCCCATCTCGCGCGGCTCGAATTGGCCGACGCCGATTGCGAGCACACGCTCGCCCAGCTCAACGAGTTTTTCGGGCTCGTCGAGCAAATGCAGGCCGTGGATACGTCCGGCATCGTGCCGCTCGCCCATCCGATCGAGCAGATCGAGGACGTCGCGCTGCGGCTGCGCCCGGACGCCGTCACCGAAGCGGTCGATCGCGATGCCTCTCAGCGCTGCGCGCCCGCCGTGCAAGAGGGGCTGTATCTGGTCCCCAAGGTGATCGAATAACGGCCTTGACGGTCTTGACGGATCTACGGAAAGAAAACGACATGTACGAAAAAAGTTTGAGCGAGCTTGCGAGCGCGCTCGCAAGCAAGGCGATTTCCGCCGTCGAGCTCGCGCAGCTCTATCTGAAGCGGATCGACGCGGCGAGCGAGCTGAACGCGTTCATCGAGGTCGAGCCCGAGCGCACGCTCGAGCAGGCGCGTGCCGCCGATGCGCGGCTCGCGCGCGGCGAGGGCACGCCGCTCACCGGCCTGCCCGTCGCGCACAAGGATGTGTTCGTCACGCGCGGCTGGCATTCGACGGCGGGCTCCAAGATGCTCGCGGGCTACGAAAGTCCGTTCGATGCGACCGTCGTCGAGCGCCTCGCGAGCGCCGGCATGGTGACGCTCGGCAAGACGAACATGGATGAGTTCGCGATGGGCTCGTCCAACGAGAATTCGGCGTTCGGCCCCGTGCGCAACCCCTGGAACACGCACGCGGTGCCGGGCGGCTCGTCCGGCGGCTCGGCCGCGGCCGTGGCCGCGCGTCTGGCTCCCGCCGCGACGGCGACGGATACGGGCGGCTCGATCCGTCAGCCTGCGTCGTTCTCGGGCGTGACGGGCATCAAGCCCACCTATGGGCGCGTCTCGCGCTACGGGATGATCGCGTTCGCCTCGTCGCTCGATCAGGGTGGCCCGTTGGCCAAGAGCGCGGCCGATTGCGCCCTGCTGCTCGGCGCGATGGCCGGCTTCGACGAGCGCGACTCGACGAGCCTGCAACGCGCCGATGAAGACTACACCCGCTACTTGGGTCAGCCCTTCACGTCCGCCGCACCCGCCGGCAAGCCGCTCGCCGGCCTGCGCATCGGGCTGCCCGCCGAGTATTTCGGCGCGGGTCTCGCCGATGACGTGCGCGCGGCCGTCGACGCCGCGCTCAAGCAATACGAGGCGCTCGGCGCGACGCTCGTGCCCGTGTCGCTGCCTAAAACAGAGCTTTCGATTCCCGTCTACTACGTGCTCGCACCGGCCGAAGCGTCGTCGAATCTGTCGCGTTTCGACGGCGTGCGTTACGGCCACCGCGCGAGCGAATACCGCGACTTGCTCGACATGTACAAGAAGTCGCGTGCGCAAGGGTTCGGCCCCGAGGTCAAGCGCCGCATCATGGTGGGCGCGTACGTGTTGTCGCACGGCTACTACGACGCCTACTATCTGCAGGCGCAAAAGATCCGCCGCATCATCGCCCAGGACTTTCAAGAAGCCTTCAAGACTTGCGATTTCATCATGGGCCCGGTTGCGCCCTCGGTCGCGTGGGACATCGGCGCCAAGGGAGACGATCCCGTCCAGATGTACCTGGCCGACATTTACACGCTGTCGGTCAGCCTGGCCGGCTTGCCCGGCATGAGCGTGCCGTGCGGCTTCGGCACGGGCGCCGGCGCGGGCCGCCCTGTCGGCCTGCAGATCATCGGCAACTATTTCGACGAAGCCCGTATGCTGCAGGTCGCCGATGCGTTCCAGCGTGCAACGGATTGGCACACGCGAGCGCCGCAAGCGGCTGCGCGGGAGGCATGAATATGGAATGGGAAGTCGTTATCGGTCTCGAGACGCACGCGCAGCTTTCGACCGTCTCGAAGATTTTCTCGGGGGCATCGACGCGTTTCGGCGCCGAGCCCAACACGCAAGCGTGCGTAGTCGACCTGGCGTTGCCGGGTGTGCTGCCCGTGATGAACCGCGGCGCCGTGGAGCGCGCGATTCGCTTCGGCCTCGCGATCGGCGCGACGGTCGCGCCGCGCAGCATTTTCGCGCGCAAGAATTACTTCTACCCCGATCTGCCGAAGGGCTATCAGATCAGCCAGTACGAGATCCCCGTCGTGCAAGGCGGCACGATCACGATCCAAGTGCCCGCGAACGAGAAGGCCGGCACCGCGGCGTACGAGAAGACCATTCAGTTGACGCGCGCGCACCTCGAGGAAGACGCGGGCAAATCGCTGCATGAAGACTTCGCCGGCATGACGGGCATCGACCTGAACCGCGCGGGCACGCCGCTGCTCGAAATCGTCACCGAACCCGAGATGCGCAGCGCCGCGGAGGCCGTGGCCTACGCGAAGTCGCTGCACGCGCTCGTCGTTTGGCTCGGCATCTGCGACGGCAACATGCAGGAAGGCTCGTTCCGCTGCGACGCCAACGTCTCCGTGCGCCCCGTCGGGCAGAAGGAATTCGGCACGCGCGCCGAAATCAAAAACCTGAACTCGTTCCGTTTCCTCGAAGAGGCGATCCAGTTCGAGGTACGCCGCCAGATCGAATTGATCGAGGACGGCGGGACGGTGGTGCAGGAAACGCGCCTCTACGATCCCGACCGCCGCGAAACGCGTTCGATGCGCAGCAAGGAAGATGCGCATGACTACCGCTATTTCCCCGACCCCGATCTGATGCCGCTCGTCATCGATGCGGCCTGGATCGAGCGCGTGCGGGGCGAAATGCCCGAACTGCCGGCATCGATGCAGCAGCGCTTCGCCGAACAATACGGCGTGACGCCTTACGATGCGACGGTGCTCACTTCGAGCAAGGCGATGGCCGGCTACTTCGAGGCCGTCGTCGCGAAGGCGGGCGCGGCGCAGGCGAAGGCGGCCGCGAACTGGCTGATGGGCGAAGTGTCGTCGCAACTGAATCGCGACGGGCTCGAGATCGATGCCTGCCCCGTGTCGGCCGCGCAACTGGCGCTCGTCCTGCAGCGGATCGCGGACGGTACGATCTCGAACAAGCTCGCGAAGGAAATCTTCCTCGCCATTTGGGAAGAAAAGGCGGCCGACGAAGGCGCGGCCGATCGTATCATCGACGCGAAGGGGCTGAAGCAGATCTCCGATACCGGTGCGCTCGAAGCGATCATCGACGAGGTGCTCGCGGCGAATCAGAAATCGGTCGAAGAATTCCGCGCCGGCAAGGAAAAGGCGTTCAACGCGCTGATCGGTCAAGCCATGAAGGCGACGAAAGGCAAGGCCAATCCGCAGCAAGTGAACGAGTTGCTCAAGAAGAAGCTTTCCTGAGTCTCACCAACGAGAGGGGACGAGAGGGCATGGCCAAGCGCGCGCAATTGGATGACTTCCGAGTCCCGTTTTTCGACGGCGACAAACCGAGCAAGGCGTTTTCGCTAGCCGATTTCGACACGGGCGCCAAGCCCTTCTCGGCCGGCTCGAAGCAAGGCGACCGAGAACGCCTGGCCGCCTATGCCGCCAAGCTCGACGAAATGCAGGAGCGCTTGCATGCGCAGCGTCGCGAGCGCGTGCTGCTCGTCTTGCAGGGCATGGACACGAGCGGCAAGGACGGCACGATTCGCGCCGTCTTTCACGAAGTCGATCCGCTCGGCCTGCGCATCGCGACGTTCCGCGTGCCGACGCCCGAGGAAGCCGCACACGATTTTCTATGGCGCGTCCATCGACAGACGCCGCAGGCCGGCGAACTGACGATCTTCAACCGCAGCCACTACGAAGACGTGCTCGTGCCACGCATTCAGGGCGAACTGCACGCCGCCGAACTTGCGCACCGGTACGCGCATATTCGCCACTTCGAGGCGCTGCTCGCCGATTCCGGCACGGCCATTCTCAAGTGTTTCCTGCACATTTCGAAGGACGAGCAGCGCGAGCGCTTGCAAGCGCGGATCGACGACGACACGAAGCACTGGAAATTCGAGCCGTCCGATCTCGAAGCGCGTCGGCATTGGGACGACTATCAGGCCGCCTATACGGAGGCGCTGGCGGCGACGTCGACCGAACGCGCGCCGTGGTACGTGATCCCGGCCGATTCGAAGTCGCATCGAAACTGCATGGTGGCGGCGCTGCTGCTGCGCGTATTCGAGCGTTTGGACCTCGAGTACCCGGGCGCGAAGGAATCGCTGAAGGGACTCACGGTCACCTGAGCCGGTGGCGACGGTTCGCCGGGCGCTTTCAAGCTTTCAACGACTGTCCACGGCATACGCTAGGCATCGACGCTTCGTACCGAACCCGACTACAACAAGGATTTCTCATGCTGCGAGTGATTACGGCCAATTTGAACGGCATCCGTTCGGCCGCCAAGAAAGGCTTTTTCGAATGGTTCGGCGAGCAGAGCGCCGACGTCGTTTGCGTGCAGGAAGTCAAATGCTCGCAAGACGACATGACGCCCGAGTTCCTCGCGCCGCACGGCTTCGGCGGCTACTTCCAGCACGCCGTGAAGAAAGGGTATAGCGGAGCGGGCCTCTACACGCGGCACGAGCCCGACGACGTCGTCATCGGCTTCGGCAGCGAGGAGTTCGATCCTGAAGGCCGTTACGTCGAGGCGCGTTTCGGCAAGCTCTCGGTCATCTCGGTGTACGTGCCGTCCGGTTCGAGCGGCGAAGACCGGCAGCAGGCGAAGTTCCGTTTCATGGACGAGTTCATGCCGCACCTCGCCGCGCTGCGCAAGGTGCGCGAGGTGATCGTTTGCGGCGATGTGAACATCGTCCACAAAGAGATCGACATCAAGAACTGGAAGAGCAACCAGAAAAATTCCGGCTGCCTGCCCGAGGAACGCGCTTGGCTCACGACGCTGTTCGACGAGGTGGGCTATGTCGACGTATTTCGCCGGCTCGATTCGCGCGCCGAGCAGTACACGTGGTGGAGCAATCGCGGCCAGGCGTATGCAAAGAACGTGGGGTGGCGTATCGACTATCAAATCGCGACGCCCGGCATCGCCGAGACGGCGAAAGGCACGTCGATTTTCCGCGACATCAAGTTCAGCGATCACGCGCCGCTGACGGTCGATTATGCGCACAATTTGACGTGAGCGCGACCGTCGCGGCGTCGTGCAGGCTCGACGTCTCGGCTAGCCGCTAGCGGCGGCGGTGGTCCGGCAGCAAGGGATTTTCCGCGTAGTACCGGCGCAGGAAAGCGTGCCGCGGCGTATCGGGATCGATGATGGTTTTCGTATCCACTGCGATCTGTTGGCGCAGCAGCCCGCCTCGGTCTTCGCGCGACGCAGGCCAAGCGGGCAGCGACGGGTCGTTCGGCGTGCCCGTTTTGACGAAATGCGCTACATAACCCGAGAAGATGCGCGAGACGGCGTGGTCCTCGGGCCTCCAGACAAACCGATTCGACAACCCGAGCGTGCCCAGCACGTATTTGATCTCGCTGCTGTGCACCGCACCGTCCTCGGGCAATTGGTCCGGTTCAGGGGTTCGTTTCGGTGGGCGTTTGTGTGTGTAGTAGTAGAAGTAGACGAACGAGCCGCCCGTTTGCCGATGCGCATCGACCCAGCGGCGCGTGGCGTGGCTGATGAAGATGTCGCTCGCCAGCGACGTGGCTGAGCGCCGCACTTCGTCGTCGTCGTTGCCGGGATAGAGCGCCAGCGCTTCGGTCGCGTACGGGCCGAACGTGCGCTGGAGCACGGCGCGCCAGTTTTCGGGCGTCGGCGGCTTGGCATCGAGAATCATCGTATGGGGGGCTTCGTGCGAATTGCTGCCGACGAGCAGCGGCACGCGCGCTTGCGAGCCTGCCTCATACGCCGATTCGAGCGATTGAGTCAGGAAGTGGCTATCGACCGACGGCCAAAAGAGGAACTCCGGATTGTCCTTCGTGCCTGTGGCATTCAGTAGCGCTTGGGCCGGCATGGCGCGCAGCGCGCTGAGCGACTTCGCGTTCACCTTTTGTCGAAATCCCTCCGACATCGTTGTGGCATCGTGGCGCGACCATACCGTGAGCGGCCCGAACGCAGCGCCGCTTTGGCCGATGGCGCGGGTGAAGAGCCCCTTCGACAACGGCGACGCCATATGGGCGCTGACTGCGACGGCGCCGGCCGATTCGCCGCCGATCGTCACTTTATCGGGATCGCCGCCGAATTTGGCGATGTTCTCGCGCACCCAGTGCAGCGCGGCCTGTTGATCGAGCAGACCGTAATTGCCGGCAGCGCCATACGCAGATTCGCGCGCCATTTCCGGCAGCGCCAGGAAACCGAATACGCCGAGGCGGTAGTTGACCGTCACCGTCACGATACCGCGCGAGGCGAGGGCGGCGCCGTCGTATCGCGGCTCCGAGCTGTCGCCAGCCGCGAAGCCGCCGCCATAGAAGTAGACGAGCACCGGCAGCTTCTCGCCGTCCGTCCGCGCCGGCGTCCATACGTTCAAAAAAAGGCAATCCTCGCTCATTTGGCGTGCGCGAAATTCCATGGGAAACAGCGGCAGTTGCATGCAACGGGCGCCGAACTGCGTGGCCTGGCGTACGCCGCCCCAGGCCGCGGCAGGTTGTGGTGGTTTCCAGCGAAGTTCGCCGATGGGCGCAGCGGCGTAGGGAATGCCCCGGAACGCGCGCAATTCGATGTCCTTGAACGCGCTTCTCGCCCCTTCGATCGTGCCGGCCGGCAAGTCGATGCGCGTCGTCGGTTGATTCGCCGCCGCGCAAAGTGCGTTCGACAGCAGGCAGCCGAGCGATGCGGCGACGAGCGCGGCGGCGCGGCGATGTGACGCGCGCAATGGGCGCAATGGGCGCGGGAAAGCAAAGCGTTGAATGGCCGTCATTTGAGTCTTCGTCATGATCCTCTCGAGTTATAAAATAATGAGCGCGGACCGCTATTCGCAATGAAGACGCGAATGAATCATCGACGCCATGAATCGATGGCGTAATGAGATTGCTGCTGAATTGAATTTATTCGAAACGATGCGTCACGCATCGATCGTGTACATACGCCTTGTAGGTATGAAGTTGAGGCAAAGGCGTGAGCGGTATTCTCTTGTAGATTCTGCCGGTGATCGACGCAATTTCCTCAAATAAGACGAAGCGAATCACGATCGAATGTCTATGTCGACTGCATATCGAATTGTTTCATTGCGGCAGGACGATCGTTTGATCGTGCCGTCCTCGCGTCTGGCCGGTTCGATCAGTTGCGCTTCGGGCTGCCCTTGGTCGCGCGCATTCCCGCATAGGCGGGTAGCTGCTCGACGGTGATGCCGCGAGCCTTGGCATACAACGCGAGCATGTCGGGCAGCCGCTTGATGAGGTCGAGCCGCCGCGCGGCGCTATAGGGGTGGATGGCGATGAAGCCGCCGTCCTTCTCGCCGCGTGCCTCGAGCGCGAGCTTGTCCCAAAGCGTGACGGCGGCGCGCGGATCGAAACCCGCGCGCGATGCGATGTCGCTGCCGATGACGTCGGCTTCCGTCTCGTCCGTTGCGTCGAACTCGAGCGAAGCAAGCGGGGCGGTAGGCGCCGGCGTAGAAGGTTCGCCTAGTTCGGACACGCCGAACAGCCGCGAGAGCGCTACCGCGGCAAGGGGTACCCGCTGCTCGCCAAGCTGCTCGCGGACCTGCTCGCGCAGCGCATGCGCGATCTCGTGGCCGAACAGCATCGCCATCTCGTCGTCATTCAGGTGCACGCGTTCGAGCAGTCCGCTGTAGACAACCAGCTTGCCGCCCGGAAAGCTGACCATACGCACGTCGCGCGAGCGGATCACGCTGACCTCCCACCGCCAGTCTTTCGTGCGGTCGCTCCATTTCGTCGCGAGCGGCGAGAGCTTGGCAAGCAGCGTGCGCAGCCGCTTCACGCGCGGATCGTCGGCGGGCAGTAGGCGATCCTCGCCGCGGGCGCGGTCCATGAGCCGATCGTATTCGGCGATCGACTGCGCCTCGACGACGGGAGGCGGCAAAAGATTGCGGAACAGGCGCGTCTGGCCGAAACGGATCGGCTCACGCGATGCGGGCTCGGCCGCAGCGGCGGCGCCGGGCGCGGGCGTGATGGCGGGGGCGCCCCAGGCGGCGAGCGCGAGTGTGGGCGAGAGCGCCGAGGTTATGGTGACTGCCACGGCAACGGTCACCGCGAGGGCGCGGAACATCGAGCGTGACAGGTGCGGCGTGCGGGCCGCCGTCGCTAGGTGCGCGCGCTCCACGGGGCGATCCTCGGCAACAACAACATGCCTGGTGCCGCGAGTGCGGCGCAGACGAGAAAATAGTCGAACCAGCCGATTTTCGCGACGACGAAGCCGCTCGCCGCCGACGCCAGTGTGCGCGGTACGGAGGCGAGGCTCGTGAAGAGCGCGAATTGCGTCGCCGTATAGCGCGGATCGGTGGTACTCGCGATATAGGCCGTGAAAGCGGCGAGCGTGAGGCCCGTGGCGAACGTTTCGAAACCGTAGATGAGCGCGAGCGCACCCGGCGAGGGACCGATTTTTGCGAGCCAGGCAAAGCCGAGCGTCGAGACGATCTGCACGAAGCCGAAGATCCAGAGCCCGCGGGCGATCCCGATCTTCACGAGCCAGACGCCACCGACGATGCCGCCCGCGAGGCTCGCCCAAAACGCCGTGGTCTTCGCGATCACGCCGATCTGCGTCTTGTCGAAGCCGAGATCGAGGAAGAACGACGTCGACAGCGTCGTCGCCATCGTGTCGCCGAGCTTGTAGAGGAAGATGAACCCGAGCACCAGCAACGCGGCGGAAAGGCCATCGCGCGTGACGAATTCGGCGAGCGGCAACGCGATGGCCTCGCGCAGGTTCTTCGGCGGCGCGCCGTGCACTTGCGGCTCGCGCACGACGAGCGTCATGACCATGCCGGGCAGCATGAACGCCGCCGTGACGGCGAACACGGCCGTCCACGGCAGGTGATCGGACAGAATCAGCGACAGCGAGCCGGGGATGAGCGCCGCGACCTTGTAGGCGTTCACGTGCACGGCGTTGCCGAGCCCTTGCTCGGTGTCGGCGAGCAGCTCGCGCCGGTAGGCGTCGATGACGATGTCTTGGCTCGCGCCGAAGAACGCGACGAGCGCGGTCAGCGCGGCGACGGTCCAAATCGCGTCGCGCGGCGAGACGAAGCCGAGCGAGGCGATCGCGCCGGCCACGAGCACCTGGGTTGCGAGCATCCAGCCGCGACGGCGCCCAGGGCGCCAGAACGGCAGCCTAGGCACATAGCGGTCCATCAACGGTGCCCAGACGAATTTCCACGTATAGGGAAATTGAATCAGCGCGAACAGGCCGATTTCCTTCAGATTGACGCCTTCCGAGCGCAGCCACGCCTGCACGAGATAGACGAGCGTAAACAGCGGCAATCCCGACGTGAAACCCAGAAAGACGCAGATCAGGATGCGCCGGTTGAGGAATGCGCGCCAACCGGGGTGAGCCTCATGAGCGCTCAGTGCGGCGCGCTCGTGCGACGGGGGCGGGATATCTCGTTTGATGGTCGGCCTCTTCGATGCAGCGCTCTCAAGCGGGCGCGGGCTTGCCCGTGCTGCGCCTGACGCGATAGACCGCAAGACTACCACGCCAGTTCTCGCCCCAACGCACCGTGCGCCCTCCGTGCAGAACCGCGCGATCGAGAATCTCGACGCCGACCTCGGGCGCGAGCGCCTCGAAGTCGCGGATCGTCAGCACGCGCACGTTCGGCGTGTTGTGCCACTGATGGGGCAGCGATTTCGAGACCGGCATGCGGCCGCGCAGTACCGAGAGCCGGTGCGGCCAATAGCCGAAGTTCGGGAACGAGACGATGCATTCCTTGCCGACGCGCGCCGTCTCGCGCAGGATCGCGGCGGTTTGGTGGATCGTCTGCAGCGTCTGCGAGAGGATCGCGAAATCGAAGCTCTCGTCCTCGAACAAGCGCAGGCCGTCTTCGAGATTCTGCTGGATGACGTTGACGCCTTGCCGCGCGCAGGCGAGCACGCCCGCATCGTTGATCTCGATGCCGTAGCCCGTGACGTCGAGCTCTTCGCTCAGCAGCGCGAGGAGGCTGCCGTCGCCGCAGCCCAGATCGAGCACGGTCGCATTGGGCTCGACCCAGCGGGCGATCGCCCGAAAATCGGCCCGGGTCGTGAGCGAATCGATGGCAGCTTGGTTCATGCGCCTACCTCCAGAGCAATGCGTTCGTAATAGGCGCGCACGACATTGTGATAACGCGCGTCGTCCAGCAAAAAGGCATCGTGTCCGTGCGGCGCGTCGATTTCGGCATAAGTGACGCGCCGCTTGTGGTCGAGCAGCGCCTTGACCAGTTCGCGCGAGCGCGTCGGGGCGAACCGCCAATCGGTCGTGAAGCTGGCCACGAGGTACTGCGCTTGCGTGTGCGCGAGCGCCGCGGTGAGATCGCCGTCGAACGCCTTGGCGGGGTCGAAATAGTCGAGCGCGCGCGTGATCAAGAGGTAGGTGTTCGCATCGAAGTAGTCGGCGAATTTGTCGCCCTGGTAGCGTAGGTACGACTCGACCTCGAACTCCACGTCGAAGCTGAAACGGTAGTCGTCGCCGTTGCCGGTACTGCCTGCGCTGCGGCGCAGCGCGCGTCCGAACTTGGTGGCCATGTCGTCGTCGGACAGGTACGTGATGTGGCCGATCATGCGGGCGACGCGCAGGCCGCGCTTGGGCTTGACCCCGTGCGCGTAGTAGTCGCCGCCGTGAAAATCGGGATCGGAGAGGATGGCCGAGCGCGCCACTTCGTTGAACGCGATGTTCTGCGCCGACAGTTTCGGCGTCGATGCGACGATGATGCAGTGCCCGATGCGCTCGGGATACATGAGGCTCCAGGCCAGTGCCTGCATACCGCCGAGGCTGCCGCCCATGACGGCGGCGAAGCGGTCGATGCCGAAGGCGTCGGCCAAGCGCGCCTGCGCATGCACCCAATCCTCGACCGTCACGACCGGAAAACGCGCGCCATAGGGCTTGCCCGTGGCCGGATCGAGGCTCATCGGGCCTGTCGAGCCGAAGCACGAGCCGAGATTGTTCACGCCGATCACGAAAAAGCGGTTCGTATCGAGCGGCTTGCCCGGCCCCACCATGTTGTCCCACCAGCCGACGTTCTTCGGTTCGCCCGCGTAGACGCCCGCGACGTGATGGGAGGCGTTGAGCGCGTGGCAGACGAGCACGGCGTTCGAGCGCTGGGCGTTGAGCGTGCCGTACGTCTCGACCATGAGGTCGTAGCCGCTCAGGCTCGCCCCGCTTTGCAGCGCGAGCGGCTCGTTGAAATGCATGCGTTGTGGCGCGACGATGCCGATCGATTCCATGTATTCCGCCTTCTGACAGGGCGGCTAAATGGTGTCGGCGGCGCGCGGGAAGGGGGGCGGATAGTGCGCGGCAGACGACCTCTTTAGCCGCATTTATAGTGAACCGGAGTGAAAGCCCAGGTTCGCGCGCCCGCAATCGAGTCGACAAATCGGCGCGCCCGCCTTCAGCGACCTCGACCTTGACCTCGACCATATATCGAGGGTGATCTTCGCTTAAGGCAATAGCAATAGCCGGCAAAGGATAGCGGAAAACCCGATAACGCGCTATTGGAGAATCAGGTGCAATTGAGCGTCCGCGTGCTCGGCCGGCTCGCGCGTGAAGCCGCTGCGCGCATAGCGGTGCCAGCGGCCCACGACGTAGCTCACGAGCAGGTTCGCGCGCACGGCGGGATCGTAGCCGGCCGGCAGCGGCCCGGTGGCGGCGGGCCGGCCGGGCTCGCGCTCGGCCTCGGCCTGATTCGCGTCCATGAGCGCGATGCGCAGGCTTTGCTTGACCGAGGTTTCGACGCGCTCGAGCATCTGCGCGACCCGCTCGGCGAGCCGCGCGTGCTCGCCGACGAGGGCTTCGCCTGTCAGCACGCGCGTCATCCCGCGGTTTTTCGCGGAAAAGTTGAGCAGCATCATCCCGATCGCGCGCGCTTGCAGCACGCCGTTCGGCTCTTTTTCCGCTATCTGGTTGATGAGCCCGAAGAACGTCGCCTCGATGAACTCGATCAGCGCTTCGAACATTTGCGCCTTGCTCGCGAATTGGCGGTAGAGCGCCGCTTCCGACACGCCGAGCCGGGCGGCCAGCGCGGCCGTCGTGATCTTCTCGGTTTTCGGCGCCTCGAGCATCGCGGCGAGCGTCTGCAGAATGTGCACGCGTCGCTCGCCCGGCTTCATGCGCGGCGCGCGCGCCGCGCTCGTCGGCTGCGTATCGCGGCCTACGTCCGCTTCCTGCCCTCGAATCGGCTCCATCTGGTCCCCGCATCGTGACCCGGTCGAAGCGATTTTAGCGAACGAATGCGACGATCGATATAGTGCGGCCGTCCGCTGCCGGGCGCGCGCGCGATTCGCCCGTCGGGCCGCGTCGGCGTGGGGAGGTGCCCGACGATCCAGACGGTGCCGATGCCGAGCCGCTTGTAATGCTTCAAATGCGAGCGCGTGTCCTCGACGAGGATCGCATCCGCGATCGGCACGCGCGCCTCGCGCAGCACCCGGCGCAGCATCGGGAGGTCCGGCTTGGCGTGCCAGGCGCCGCGCCTCTTCATGTGCTCGATCGCGATGACGCGCTCGAACAGACGCTCGATCCCGAGCTCTGCCAGCACCGCGCGCGCGTACGTCTCGGGCGCGTTCGTGAGGATGAGCTTGCGGCCGGGCAGCGAGGCGACGAGCCGGGCGAGGCCGCGCTCGGACCGCACCATCGCCGGCAGATCGGGGAAGGTGTGGACGACGCGCAGGAAATCGTGCGGATCGATCGGATGATGGCGCGCGAGCCCGAGCAGGGTTGCCCCGTAGCGCCGGACATAGCGCAGCCGCAGGCGGTCGGCCTCGGCCGTTTCGACACCGAGTGCGTCGACGATGTAGCGCGTCATGGCCGCGTTGATCGCCGGGAAAATGGCGTGCGACGCGTGATGCAGCGTGTTGTCGAGATCGAACAGCCACACCGGGCCGCCCGCGCGCGGACGCGCACGGGGACGCCTGCGGAAGATCGGCGACGAAGACATGGGCCGGTGTTCGGATGCGGCGCTCGGGGCGACGGCTTCGTCGCGGGCCCGAGCGCGGGCGCTCAATGCGAGCGGATCATCGTGCCGAACGGCTGCTCGGTCAGAATTTCGAGCAGCACCGAGTGCTCGATGCGCCCGTCGATGATGTGAACCGAGCGCACGCCGCTCTTGGCGGCGTCGAGCGCCGAGGCGATCTTGGGCAGCATGCCGCCCGAAATCGTGCCGTCTTCGAACAGCGCGTCGATTTCGCGCGCCGACAGATCGGTGAGCAGCGTGCCGGATTTATCCATGACGCCGGGGATGTTCGTCATCATGACGAGCTTTTCAGCGTTCAGGACGACGGCGAGCTTGCCCGCCACCAGATCGGCGTTGATGTTGTAGGACAGGCCGTCCTCGCCGAAGCCGATGGGCGAGATGACGGGGATGAACGCATCGTCCTGCAGCGCGCGCACGACGGCCGGATTGATCGATTCGACTTCGCCGACTTGGCCGATGTCGACGTACTGTCCCGCGTGGTCGCGGTCGGGCATCATCATCTTGCGCGCGTGGATGAGGCCGCCGTCCTTGCCGGTCAGGCCGACGGCATGGCCGCCGAAGTGATTGATCAGCGTGACGATGTCTTGCTGCACCTCGCCGCCGAGCACCCATTCGACGACTTCCATCGTCTCTTCGTCCGTCACGCGCATACCTTGGATGAAGGTGCCTTGTTTGCCGATCTTTTTGAGCGCCTGATCGATCTGCGGGCCGCCGCCGTGGACGATGACGGGATTGATGCCCACGAGCTTGAGCAGAATGACGTCGCGCGCGAAGCCTTGCTTCAGGCGCTCCTCGGTCATGGCATTGCCGCCGTATTTGATGACGACGGTTTTGCCGTGATATTGGCGAATATAGGGCAATGCCTCGGCCAGAATTTCAGCTTTCAGGGTGGGCGCGATCTGGGCGAGGTCGAGAGGCTCGGACATGGCGGCAAGCTCTACAGGCAACGGTTCAAACGGGGGCGGCGAAAACAGGCGGAATTGTACAGGACTGCGCGGCCGCGCCGCGGTTTTTGGTCGCAGTGCGTGTATGACGCGTCGATTCTTTGACAAAGATGCATGCGACGTGCCGGGAACGCTGGCATGATGACTTCATCGTGTTGTTTTTACGACATTTTTTGTGTACTTCGCTTTGACGATGTTGCCCACGGACGTCCGAGACCCCCTTGTGCGGGCTAAGTCATGCCCGCGCTGTCCACGTTGCGGGGGCGCATTTGACTGCGGCCGCATGGCGCAGCCGTTCGACTGCTGGTGCGCGCGCATGCCGGCGTTGCCGAAGCGGCCGGCAGCGGGCGAAGCCTGCTCGGCGCGCTGCTTGTGCCCGGCTTGCTATGCGGATGAACTGGCCGCGGGCAGCCGCGGCGCCGAACGCGACAACCCCCACTCCTGAATGGCGATGCAGCGTATTACGAATACCGGCCGTGTGAATCTCGGGCACTTGTTTTGGCTGCGCTGCCTGGCGATCATCGGGCAACTCGTCACGATCGCCGTCGTTCAGCAGTTTTTCGGCGTGCATCTCCCGCTACCGGCGATGTTGATGATCATCGCGCTCGAGGTGATCTTCAACGCGGTGACGTGGATTCGCGTGTCGAGCGCGCGGCCCGAAACGGACCTCGAACTGCTCGGGCAGCTATGGGTCGATCTCGGCGCGTTGTCGGCGCTGCTGTTCCTGTCGGGCGGGACGACGAACCCGTTCGTCTCGCTTTATCTGCCCTCGCTCGCGATTGCGGCGGCCGTGCTGCCGTGGCGGCACATGATTTGGCTCGCGATTTTCGCGATGTGCTGCTACGTTGCGCTCGGTTTCGATTCGGTCCCGCTGAACATGGACAACCCCGCGAACGTGTTCGATTACTACCGCACGGGGATGTGGGTGAACTTCATGGTGAGCGTGGGGCTCATCGCCTGGTTCGTCGCGCGCATGTCGAATGCGCTGCGCCAGCGCGATGCGGCGCTCGGCGATGCCCAGCAGCGGCTCTTGCGCGATGAGCGCGCCGTCGCGCTCGGTGTGCAGGCGGCGACCGTCGCGCATGAGATGGGCACCCCGTTGTCGACGATCGCAATGGTGACCGAGGAACTGCGCGAGGCCGCTCGCGGCGACGAAGGCCTCGCGCCGTATGCGGACGACTTCGCATTGCTCGAGCAGCAGATGACCTTGTGCACGTCGGCGCTCGCGCGGCTGCGCAGCCGCGCGACGGTGCCGCCGGCTCGCGAGCGGCTCGATACGTGGCTTGCGAGCTTTTGCGAGCAATGGCGCTTGCGCCATCCGCATGTGAAGTTCGTGCGGCTCGGCGTCGCAGCCGATGACGTATGGCTCGACGAGACGGCTGCCGTCGGCCAGATTTTGACGATCTTGCTCGACAACGCGGCACGCGTGAGCCGCGATCGGGTGACGCTTGCCGCCGCCGCGGCCGACGGTTTCATCGAATTTCAGGTCTGCGATTCGGGGCCCGGCATTTCGCCGGCGCTGCGCACGAAGCTCGGTGCGGCACCGGTCGACAGCACCCAAGGCGGGCACGGGGTCGGCCTGTATCTCGCCTTTGCCGCGGCCGCCCGGTTGAACGGATCGGTCGAACTGCTCGACGGCGAGCCGAGCGGCACGCGCGCGGTGCTGCGCGTGCCGGCGGCGACGGACGACGGACAACCGCGGCGCGGCGCGCCCTCTTTATCGAATTCCCAGGAGAAAGCACGATGAGCGGCAATCAATTTCTCGTTATCGACGATGACGAAGTCTTTTCGGGCATCTTGGCTCGCGGGCTCACGCGTCGCGGCTATACGACCCATCAGGCGCACAACGCCGAAGAGGCGATCGCGTTGGCCAATCAGCATCGATTCGACTTCATCACCGTCGATCTGCATTTGGGCAGCGATTCGGGCTTGAGCCTCGTCGCGCCGCTGCGTGAGCTGCAGTCCGATGCACGCATGCTGGTGCTCACCGGTTACGCGAGCATCGCGACGGCGGTGCAGGCGGTGAAGGACGGCGCCGACAACTACCTGGCCAAGCCGGCCAACGTCGAATCGATCTTGGCGGCGCTGCAAACCGAGGCGAGCGAGGCGCAGGCCGAGGCCGCGATCGAGCATCCGACGCTGCTGTCGGTAGCGCGGCTCGAATGGGAGCACATCCAGCGCGCGCTGGCCGAGAACGGCGGCAATATCTCGGCCACCGCACGCGCGTTGAACATGCATCGGCGGACGTTGCAGAGGAAGCTCGCGAAGCGGCCGGTGAAGCAGTAGACAGGCGTGACGCCGCACGCCGGACCTAGTCGTCTTAGTCGTCTTAGTCGTCTTAGTCGTCGTTCCCGATCGCGATCTTGATGTCGACGATGGGGGTGCCGTCGACCGCCTCGATGGGACCGACCCGTAGCCGGTTTCCGTCGATCTCGCGCACGGTCACGCGATGCATCCCGATCGGGTTGGGTCGATGCGGCGAGCGTGTCGCAAACACACCCGTGAGCGGTCGATCGCGGTCGCCTCGAGGATGAATGACTAGCTTCGAGCGATCGGCCAGGTGAAACCAGGCGAGCACGATGAGTTCGTCGCCGCTCGACAGCCCCGTCAACCCTTCGGCGTATTGGGGAGCGAGTTCGATCCAGGCATCGGGCGCGCCTTCCCCACCCTGATGCGGTGCCGCTGCCAATTCGTCGAGCGACGACCGGATATAGCCGATTGGGTTGAGCGAGAACGTGACAGGCTGTTGCGGCATCGGTGGTTCCCCTTGAGATCGTGGTTCTTTCGCTAACCCGATGAGTGGACAACGACTGGTTGTCCACTCTCCCGTTCCCGCCTCGCCGCTTACAGCACGTAGCGCGACAAATCCTCGCTTTGCGCCACATCGCCTAACGCGCGATCGACATAAGCCGCATCGATCATCACCTTTTGCCCGGTGTGGTTGCCAGCCGAGAACGACACTTCCTCGAGCAGCTTCTCGATGACGGTATAGAGCCGCCGCGCGCCGATGTTCTCCGTCCGCTCGTTGACCGAGAACGCGATCTCGGCCATGCGCTGGATGCCGTCCGGCGCGAACTCGAGCTCGACCTCTTCGGTCGCGAGCAGCGCTTGGTACTGCTTGACGAGGCTCGCATCGGTTGCGACGAGAATCGATTCGAAATCCTCGATCGACAGCGAGTCGAGCTCGACGCGAATCGGAAAACGTCCTTGCAATTCGGGGATCAGATCGCTGGGCTTGGACAAGTGGAACGCGCCGCTCGCGATGAATAGGACGTGATCGGTCTTGACCATCCCGTAGCGCGTATTGATCGTCGTGCCTTCGACGAGCGGCAGCAGATCGCGCTGCACGCCCTGGCGCGACACCTCGGCGCCGCCGGCTTCGCTGCGCGAGGCGATCTTGTCGATCTCGTCGAGAAATACGATGCCGTTCTGCTCGACGTTCTGCACGGCCTTGGCCTTGACCTCTTCGTCGTTGAGCATCTTCGACGCTTCCTCGTCGGTCAAGACCTTCATCGCCTCCTTGACCTTGAGTTTGCGGCGCGCCTTCTTGCCGCCGCCGATGTTCGCGAACATCGAGCGGATCTGCTCGGTCATGTCTTCCATGCCCGGCGGCCCCATGATGTCCATGCCCGCTTGCGGCATTTCGACGTCGAGCTCGATCTCCTTGTCGTCGAGTTGGCCTTCGCGCAGGCGCTTGCGGAACGTTTGGCGCGTCGCGCTGCCGTCGCTTGCGGATGCATCGGTCGCGGCGGCCCCGCCGAAGCCGACGGGCCTCGCGCTCGGCAACAGGATGTCGAGGATGCGGTCTTCGGCTTGATCCTGCGCTTTCGTGCGGACCTTACGCATCTCCGATTCGCGTGTTTGCTTCACCGCGATTTCGATGAGATCGCGCACGATGCTGTCGACATCACGCCCAACGTAGCCCACTTCCGTGAACTTCGTCGCTTCGATCTTGATGAACGGCGCGTCGGCCAGCTTGGCCAGGCGCCGCGCAATCTCGGTCTTGCCGACGCCCGTCGGCCCGATCATCAGAATGTTCTTCGGCGTGATTTCCTGGCGCAGCGGCTCGGCCACTTGCTGCCGGCGCCAGCGGTTGCGCAGCGCGACGGCCACGGCCTTCTTCGCCTTGTTTTGGCCGATGATGTGTTTGTCGAGTTCCGAGACGATCTCGGCCGGGGTCATGGTGCTCATCGGTTCCTCACTTACTCGATCGTCTCGATGACGCGGTTATGGTTCGTGTAAATGCACATGTCGCCCGCAATCCCGAGCGATTTCTCGACGATTTCGCGCGGCGACAGCGTCGTGTTTTCGGCCAGCGCGCGCGCGGCCGCCTGAGCATAGGCGCCGCCCGAGCCGATCGCGCAGATGCCGCCTTCGGGGTCGAGCACGTCGCCGTTGCCGGTGATGACGAGCGTCGTTTGCGCATCGGCCGTGATCAGCATCGCCTCGAGCCGGCGCAGCATGCGGTCGGTGCGCCAGTCCTTGGCGAGTTCGACCGCCGAGCGCGTCAGGTTGCCCTGATGCTTCTCGAGTTTCGCCTCGAAGCGGTCGAGCAGCGAGAATGCGTCGGCCGTGCCGCCGGCGAAGCCGACCAGGACTTTGCCGTTATAGATGCGCCGCACTTTCTTTGCGCCGCCTTTCATGACGATGTTGCCGAGCGTCACTTGGCCGTCGCCACCGAGCGCAACTTTGTCGCCGTTGCGCACGGAGACGATCGTCGTACCGTGAAATTGCTCCATGATGCATTCCTCGAGAATACGGAAGGGGCTCGGCGGCGCTGCGCCGCGCGAGCGGAAAACGGGCGGCGTCAGGCACGCATCGAGCGCGTGCCCGCTTCTGCACGCATTGAGCCCATTTTAGGGCGTCCGCGCTTTTATCAAGAGGAAGGAGATCGGTTTGCGCCGCGGAGAATCGAAGCGGTAAGCGCAGACGAGCGACGGCGCACTCCGCACGGCACCGGTAAGGTTTGCCGATTTCAGGCAACCCGCGGGTGATTGCGGGTGATCGCCCGCGCGGTGCGCCGCCTATCGCGCGGGCGCGACGCCAAGAACAAAAAAAGCGCGCGGGATACCGCGCGCCTCGTCTGAAGCAGCGTACGCATGCGCGGCACGTCTTGCCGCGCTGCCTCAAGCGTCAATCGCCGAACAGCTTTTGCCGCAACTCGCGGCGTTCCTGCGCTTCGAGCGACAGCGTGGCGGTCGGCCGCGCGAGCATACGCGGGACGCCGATCGGTTCGCCCGTTTCTTCGCACCAGCCGTACTCGCCCGATTCGATGCGCGCGAGCGATTGCTGCACTTTCTTCAGCAGCTTGCGTTCGCGATCGCGCGTGCGCAGCTCGAGCGCATGCTCTTCCTCGATCGTCGCGCGATCGGCCGGATCGGGCACGATCACCGTCTCTCGCAGGTTTTCGGTCGTTTGCCCGGCGTTGCGGAGGATCTCCGCTTGAAGCTGTTCGAGCCTGTTCTTGAAGAAGGCGAGCTGATCCTCGTTCATGTAATCCTTGTCGCTCATCTTCAGGATTTCGGCTTCGGTCAAGAGTCGTTTCGTCGTCATCTGCGTGCTTCTTCAATGTGGGGCAAAACCCATACATATTGCCCGCACTTTCGTATTGCCCGCAAGCGGTGCCTTGGAAGCGCCGACGCCCGCGGCCCGTTAGCCGCCAAGACGCCCTCGCGCCGATGCGGGGCCGAACTCCTCTGGAAACCGATCCTCGGGTGCTTCTACCCATTCGATACGGCATCGCAGCACCCGCCGCTCGAGATGCGTGAGCGTGGTGCGGCGTCTTTCGGTGTACTCGTTGTTTTGTTTCGGCTTTTGCCCGGATAAGGTTTCCCGGTGCCGTCGCGTTACCCGTCGCGATACGTCACGCTATCAGCCGCCCTAAGCGGCGGGGACGTATTGTAACTGAATCGATCTTCGGCGCTGCAACAGAGAAAACCCTGCCGGGACGCCTCTAATATCCTGAAAATATAGCGCGCGCCCGTTCAAAAAGCGAACCCCCGAACAGCCGCGCGCGTGCGGCTTCCCACGTGTCGGGCCGAGTCGGGCGACCTATCAGGCGAGGCAAGCGTCGAGTCCGTCCGTGATGAGATCCTGCGGCAGGTCGATGCCGATGAACACCATCTTGTTCGTCTTCTTCTCGGCCGGCAGCCACTTGGCCGCGAGATCGCTGCCCATCATTTCGTGGACGCCCTGGAACACGACCTTGCGATCGACGCCCTTCATATAGAGCACGCCCTTGTAGCGAAGCAGGCGCTGGCCGTAGATCTGCAGCACGCCGCCCAGGAAGTCTTCCAGCTTGTTCGGATCGAACGGGCGATCGTTGCGATAGACGAACGACTTGATGCGATCGTCATGGTGCGCATGGTGGTGATGCGTATGCCCTTCATGAGCACACTGACCATGGTCGTGGTCGCAACCCTCGTGATCGTGATCGTGGTCATGATCGTGATGCGCGTGAGCGTGGTCGTCCTCGGCCAGGAAGTCCGGATCGATCTCGAGCTTCGCATTGAGGTTGAAGCCGCGCAGATCGAAGATTTCCTTGATGTTCGCTTCCCCGAAATTGACGACCTTGATCGCCGCCTTCGGATTCATGTGCACGAGCCGGTGCCGCAACTCGCCCAGAACCGCTTCGTCGACGAGATCGGACTTCGTGACGAACAGCCGATCGGCGAAGCCGACTTGTCGTTGCACGACTTCGTGTTCGTCGAGTTGCGCATCGGCGTGCTTGGCGTCGACGAGCGTGATGATCGCGTCGAGCAAGAATTCGTCGGCGATTTCGCTATCGATGAAGAAGGTTTGCGCCACGGGGCCCGGATTGGCCAAGCCCGTCGTTTCGATGACGACGCGATCGAACGCGATTTCGCCGGCACGCTTGCGCGCGGCGAGATCGCCGAGCGCGCGTGCCAGGTCGCCGCGGATCGTGCAGCAGATGCAGCCGTTGCTCATCTGCACGATCTGCTCGGCTTGGTTCTGGACGAGGATCTCGTTGTCGATGTTCTCCTCGCCGAATTCGTTTTCGATCACGGCGATCTTCATGCCGTGCTTTTCGTTGAGGATGCGCTTGAGCAGCGTGGTTTTGCCGCTGCCGAGGAAGCCGGTCAAGATAGTGACGGGGATCATGGTCAATCGCCTTTGGGTCGAAAATCAGGGACGGTTCAAGCGAGCCGGCCGCGAAAAGAGTGAAGTGTAAACCGCACGCTAATTGGGGGCGGTCATACGATTTGCAACAGCAGCCCCTTCAGGTATTCGCCTTCCGGGAATGCGGCGAGCAGGGGATGGTCCACGCCCGCGCCGAGCCGTTTCAAGATCCGCGCGTCGACGCGTGCGTCGGCCGCGGCGCCCGCGACGATCTTTTGGAACAGATCCGCATCGATCGCGCCCGAGCACGAGTACGTGAACAGCAGGCCGCCCGGGCGCAGCAGGCGAAAGCCGGACAGGTTGATGTCCTTGTAGGCGCGCGCCGCGCGGTCGACGTGCTCGCGCGCGGGCGCGAACTTGGGCGGGTCGAGCACGACGAGGTCGAACCGCTCGCCGTCGTCGACGAGGCTGCGCAGCGTGCGGAAGGCATCGGCATCGAGCCACTGCGCGCGCTCGGCATCGAAGCCGTTGGCCTCGACGTTCGCGCGCGCGAGGGCGAGGGCGTCGCCCGACGAGTCGATCGACACGACGCGCCTGGCGCCGCCGCCGAGTGCGGCCAGCGAGAACCCGCCCGTGTAGCAGAAGCAATTGAGGACGTCGCGTTCCTTCGCGTAGGCTTGCACGAGCGCGCGGTTGTCGCGCTGGTCGACGTAGAAGCCGGTCTTGTGTCCGGCGCGCACGTCGATGTGATACCGCACGCCGTTTTCGCGCGTGATGAGCGTGTCGGGCGGCGCGTCGCCGGCCAGCACGCCCGTCATCTGTTCCAAGCCTTCCTTTTCCCGAATCGACACGTCCGAACGTTCGTAGACGTTCGGGCAGCCGGTCGTGCCAACGAGCGCCGCGACGAGCGCTTCCTTCCACGCCTCGACACCGGCGGCCATGAACTGGCAGACGAGCTGGCCGCGGCCGGCGCCGCCGTCTTCCACGTAGTAGTCGACGACGAGACCGGGCAGGCCGTCGGCTTCGCCGAAGATCAGCCGCACGGCCCCCGTGTCGCGCACGAACGTTTGCCGATGCGCGAACGCACGCTGCACGCGCCGCTTGAAAAACGCGTGATCGATCGGCTCGGCTTCATCGAAGCTCCACACGCGTACGCGAATCTGCGAGTGCGGGCTGTAGGCCGCCCGCGCGAGAAAACGGCCGTCGTGGGCTCGCACGATGACGGTGGCGCCGGGCGCGGGCTTGCCCTCGACGCGGTCGATCGCATTGGCATAGACCCACGGATGGCGGCGCAACAGCGATTTTTCCTTCGACGGCTTGAGCGTAACGGTATTCATCGGGTATTCATCGATCAGTCTGCAAAAACGAAGTTGAGCGGTGCGAGCGCGGCAAGTGCCCGCCAGCCGCGAGTTCGGTCGTCAATCGCGCTTCTTGGCGCGCGGGTGAGCCGTGTCGTAGATTCGCGCGAGATGCTGAAAATCGAGCGAGGTATAGATTTGCGTCGCGGCGACGCTGGCATGGCCGAGCAACTCTTGCACCGCGCGTAGGTCGCCGCTCGATTGCAGCACGTGCGTCGCGAACGAGTGGCGCAGCACGTGCGGATGCACGTTGGCCGGGATGCCCGCACGCAGCGCGGCGCGCTTGACGCGCTCGCGGACGACGTTCGGCGACATGCGCGCGCCGCGCACCGACAGGAACAGCGGATGCGGGTCGGCCTTCACGAATTGGCCGCGCACCGCGAGCCACGCGGCGAGCGCCTCGATCGCCTTGCTGCCGACGGGCACCGCGCGCTGGCGCTTGCCTTTGCCGAGCACGGTCACCTCGGCTGCCGCCATGTCGAGCCAGCCCGACGAGCGGTAGCCGTCGCCTTCGGCGAAGGCGGCATCGAGCCCGACGAGTTCGGACAGCCGCAGCCCCGACGAGTAGAACAATTCGAGAATCGCGTGATCGCGCAACCCCTCGGCGTTTTGCTCGGGGCTCGCTTGCATGAGTGCGGCGGCGTCGTCGACGGACAGCGCTTTCGGCAAGCGCTTCGGTTGCTTCGGCGCGCGCACGGTCGCGACCGGATTCGCCGGAAGCTCGACGCGCTCGCCCAGCCACCGGTAGAACGCGCGCCAGGCGGACAGCCGATGCGCGATCGAGCGCGCCGACAGCCCGCCCGCATGCGCTCTGGCGACGGCGCCGCGCATATCGATTGCCGATAGGCTCGCGAGTGGCCGGTCGCTCGCCAGTTGCGCGAGCATCTCGAGCTCATGCGCATAACTGCGCAGCGTGTGCTCGGACAGCCGCCGCGCGTGCGCGAGGCTGGAAAGGTATTGTGCGATCAGTTCGGCGTGGGCGTTGGCGGCGGGCACGAGCGGGGCTCTTTCGTTGCGCTTTCGTTCGAGGCGCGTGCTGGCCGCGGCCTTATCGCGCGAGCAGGCGGCTTAGCGCCGCGCTCGCGAGCGTGCCGATCTGCATCAAGAAATCGGTCGCCATGCCGTCGTGGAAGCGGCGCGGATCGGGCGAGCCCATCACGAGCAGGCCGAACGCCGGTGCCGCGGGCTCTGCCAGCGCGCCGTCCTGGGACGCATCGTTGCCGAGCGCCCGCGGTTCGCGCAGCGCAAGCAGCGCGATCGATTGAACAGCACCGGCACCGACGTCGCTCGTCGCGCCAGCGGCATCGCCGATGGCCAGCCAGTGCGCCGCCTCGAACCCTGCGTTGGCGCCGCAGTAGGGGGCGTCGAGTCCGTTTGCGAACAGCCGTACCTCCTCGCCCACTTGGCGCGCGAAGTCGGCGTCGCGATAGGTGTCGGCGACGTCCCAGATGCGCAGCGCAGCCTGCGGCACGTCGAACACCTCCATGAGGCCCTGCGCGACCGTGCGCGGCAGCGCGTGGGCGTCGCGCTCGGCGATCACGCGCGCCGTCCAGCGGTTGAACTTGGCGGCGATGCCGTCGTTTTCGTGGCCGTAGCGCACGAGCTCGGCGAGGCGCCGCTCGAGCAGCTTGTTCTTTTCGCGCAGCATGTCCATCTGCCGCTCTTGGAGCGAGACCGCGGCTTTGCCGTGCGGATTGGCGAGCCGGATCGCGGCCAACAGCTCCGCGTGTTGCGAGAAGAATTCCGGATTGGCGAGCAGGTAGTCGGCGACTTCGCGATCGGTCATGGTGGCGGCAAAGATGCGTGCAAAAGCGGATGGGCGGAAAAGGCGGGCGTGCCGTATCGGTATCAGCCGGCGAGCTCGATCTCGCCCTCGAACACGGTCGCGGCGGGGCCCGACATCAAGAGGGGGGCGGCTTCGTCGCGCGCGCCGTCCCAGGCGATCGTCAGCGTGCCGCCGAGCGCGCGGACCGTGACCGGCGAGTCCAGGAGCCCCCGGCGGATGCCCGCCACGACGGCCGCGCAGGCGCCCGTGCCGCAGGCGAGCGTTTCGCCGGCGCCGCGCTCGAACACGCGCAGCGCGATTTCCCGGCGCGAGAGCACCTGCATGAAACCCGCGTTGACGCGCTGGGGAAAGCGCGCGTGATGCTCGACCTTGGGGCCGACGGCGGCCACCGGAAGCGTGCGGACGTCGTCGACGACTTGCACGGCGTGCGGATTGCCCATCGATACGACCGACACCCAGTGCGTGCCGCCGTCGATCTCGACGGGCCAGAGCGTATCGGCGCCTTCGCGGCGGCCGGTAAGGCCGTTCGCGTCGAACGGTACGCGTGCAGGCTCGAGCACGGGGCTGCCCATGTCGACGACGACTTCGCCGTTTCCCTGCATCGTCAGCGTGATGAGCCCGCCGTGTACCTGCACTCGGACGCTGCGCTTCTCGGTCAGCCCTTGGTCGCGAACGAACTTGACGAAGCAGCGCGCCCCGTTGCCGCAGTGCTCGACTTCGCCGCCGTCGCAATTGAAGATGCGGTACTTGAAATCGGCGCCTTCGACCGTGGGCCGCTCGACGAGCAGCAACTGATCGGCCCCGATGCCGAAATGGCGATCGGCGAGCGCGCGCACCTGCTCGCTCGTCAGGGCGAGCGGCCGGCTGTAGCCGTCGAGCACGACGAAGTCGTTGCCCGTGCCATGCATCTTGGTGAACTTGAGCTTCATGATCGCGCTATTGTAAGCGGAAGGGACGCTCCGGGCGTCGCCTAATCGTAGACGCTCGGCATGCCGGGCGGCCGTGTCTTGAACCGCTTGTGCACCCAGTAGTACTGCTCGGGCATGCGCGGAATCTGCTCTTCGAGGAACGCGTTCATGCGGCGCGCGTCGGCGTCGTCGCTGCCCGTGGGGTAGTCGTCCCAAGGTTTGAAGACTTTGAGCCGATATCCTTTGTAGTTCGGCAGCACCTCGCCGATGAAGGGCAGGACCCGCGCGCGGCCCACTTGCGCGAAGCGGCCGACCGCTGTGAGCGTGCATGTCGGGATGCCGAAGAACGGCACGAAGGTCGAATTGCGCAAGCCGTAGTCCATATCGGCGCCGAGCATCACGGGCTTGCGCTCGCGCAGCCAGCGCAGCACGACGCGGGCGCTGTCGGCGCGGCTCGCCATGTCGGCGCCGAACCGGCCGCGCGCTTGCTTCGCGACTTCTTCGAACTCGGGGTTCGACATCGGCTGGTAGAGCGCGGCGCATTGGCGTTGCAGCGCGATGTTGATGAAGACCGAGCCTGCCTCGATGCCGACGAAGTGAAAGCCGAGCAGCAAGGTAGGCGGCATGTTGGGGTCGGTCAAATCCACGTCGCTGTCGACTTCGACGAGCTTCTCGAGCTGCTCGAGCGAGCCGAACCACTGCACGCTGCGTTCGACGTAGCTGCGGATTGCGTGACGAAAGTGCCTCTGCGCGATTTCTTTGCGCTTTTGCGCGCTCCATTCGGGAAAGCACAGCGCCAGGTTCGTATGAACGATGCGCCGCCGCCCGCTCGGGATTTGGTAGAGCAGCCAGCCGAGGCCATCGCCCAGGCGCGCGACGAAACCATACGGCAAGATCGCGAGAAACTTGAGCAGGCCGATGACGCACTTCGTGCCGATCCGTTTCAGCATGCCCGGCCCTCGCGCACGAACGAGCAAAACGAATATCGCGCCGGCATGACGGCAGGCGCTATGGATGGATGCGACGCGCAATGCGATGAATAGAGGGGAAGGCACATGGCAATTCGCTCTGTGACATTCTCGAGAAGCCGTTATAATACGGGCTTCGCCGAGTTAATAGACAACTTGCGGGGCGAAGTCGCCGGGTGCTAGCCGCGTCCGGATGACACGAGAAGTCCGCTAAAGCGTCGCCGCTTCAGGCTCCCGGA
The DNA here is from genome assembly GCF_017315725.1 of Trinickia acidisoli. Classification (NCBI taxonomy): domain Bacteria; kingdom Pseudomonadati; phylum Pseudomonadota; class Betaproteobacteria; order Burkholderiales; family Burkholderiaceae; genus Trinickia; species Trinickia acidisoli. Next base: position 3,804,938 of record NZ_JAFLRG010000001.1, on the reverse strand, counting down.
GCTGGCTACGTGAACACAAACACCGTAACCCAGGAGTCTGCAACGTGGCAAACGACTACCTCTTCACGTCCGAATCCGTTTCCGAAGGCCATCCCGACAAGGTTGCCGACCAAATCTCGGACGCCATCCTCGACGCGATCCTCGCGCAGGACAAATACTCGCGCGTAGCCGCCGAAACGCTCTGCAACACGGGCCTCGTCGTGCTGGCCGGTGAAATCACGACGACGGCCAACGTCGATTACATCCAAGTCGCGCGCGACACGATCAAGCGCATCGGCTACGACAACACCGATTACGGCATCGACTATCGCGGCTGCGCAGTGCTCGTCGCCTACGACAAGCAATCGCCCGACATCGCGCAAGGCGTGAATCGCGCGCACGACGACAACCTCGATCAAGGCGCGGGCGACCAGGGCTTGATGTTCGGCTATGCCTGCGACGAAACGCCCGAGCTCATGCCGTTGCCGATCCACCTGTCGCACCGGCTCGTCGAGCGCCAAGCGTCCCTGCGCCGCGACGGCCGCCTGCCTTGGCTGCGTCCCGACGCGAAGTCGCAGGTGACGGTGCGCTACGTCGACGGCAAACCGCATTCGATCGACACTGTCGTCCTTTCGACGCAGCACGCGCCGGACATCGAGCTTGCCGCGCTGCGCGAAGCCGTGATCGAGGAAGTCATCAAGCCGACGCTGCCGGCCGAGCTGATCAAGGGCGACATCAAGTTCCTCGTCAATCCGACGGGCCGTTTCGTCATCGGCGGGCCGCAGGGCGACTGCGGTTTGACGGGCCGTAAGATCATCGTCGATACGTACGGCGGCGCGGCGCCGCACGGCGGCGGCGCGTTCTCGGGCAAGGATCCGTCGAAGGTCGACCGTTCGGCCGCTTACGCGGGCCGCTACGTCGCCAAGAACATCGTGGCCGCGGGCCTGGCATCGCGCTGCTTGATCCAGGTGTCGTATGCGATCGGCGTGGCGCAGCCCACGTCCGTCATGGTCAATACGTTCGGCACGGGCAAGGTGTCCGATGCCACGATCACGGCGCTCGTGCGCGAGCATTTCGATCTGCGTCCGAAGGGCATCATCCAGATGCTCGACTTGCTGCGCCCCGTCTACGAGAAGACGGCGGCCTACGGCCACTTCGGTCGCGAGGAACCCGAGTTTTCGTGGGAAGCGACCGACAAGGCGCTCGTGCTGGCCGAGGCGGCCGGCACGGAGCCCGTGGCGGAAGTGGCGTGATCCCTGCTGGCCGCGTTCGGTAGAGCGCGGTAACAGTGCGATGAAAACCCCGGTTTAGTGCCGGGGTTTCTTTATTTTGGCCACGGTGTAGTGACCACGCGGCTATCGTTCACGCCGCATGGCGCCGATAGAGCGCGAGCGAGCCGGCCAGCGCGATCAGCATCGCGCCGCTGATGCGTTCGAGCCACCGCGCCCCCGTTTGCTTGAGCAGCCGAATAGCACGGGCGCCCAAGAGCGCGTAGCCGAACATGATCGACAGATCGAGCAGCGCAAACGTGACGGCGAGCGCGACGTACTGTGGCGCGAGCGGCGATGACGGCGCAATGAACTGCGGCAGGAATGCCGAAAAGAATAGATAGCCTTTCGGGTTCGTCACGGCTGTCAGGAAACTCTTCAGGAAGATCGCGCGATCGCTGTCGCCGCTCGCTTGGGCGCTATCGGTAGCGGCATCGAACGTGCCGTTCGACGTCAGCAAGCGGATACCCACATAGGCGAGATACGCAGCGCCGACCCATTTCACGACCGTAAACCAAAACACCGACGCCGCCAGCAGCGCGCCGAGGCCCAGCGCGACGGCGCAGATCAGTACGAAATCGGAGGCGACGGCACCCGCGAAGCCGTAGGTGGCGCGCCGCACACCGTAGCGGGAGCCGTTCGTCAACGCGAGCAATACGGTGGGGCCGGGCGTCGCGATGCCGACGCATGAGACTGCGGCGAATAGGAACAGCGTAGTTTCATGCATGTCGACGATTCTCGCTTTGTTCAACTCGATTCGATCGAGTATATCGAAAGCGATCGCCTTGGCGCGAGTGGGCAATTTCGTAGAAAGTCGCGGCTGTTTGTCCGCGGCGCAAAGGGTGCGCGCCGCGTTGCCAAGAACGAGCATCGCGACGATCGGCCTGCAGGCTCAATCCCAGCAGTTACGAAAGGCCACCGCTGCGATGACGGGCACGCAAAGCACGAGCGGAATCGCGAAATAGGGCACGTCGAGATCGGTCATCCAACTGTAGACGAGCCAGCCGACGCCGGCCGCGAGCGTTCCGACGCCGACGAGCGCGGTGAGCACGTTCAGCGTACGCTTGGACGGGCCCTTATGCGGCCGTTCTTGGGGAGTGGGCGTATTCATCGCAGCATCCCGGACACATGCGGCCGGGCCAATCGCTATGGATTTCCCGATTTTACGCTCGCGCTAGCGCGCCGCGAATGCGAACCATCCCGCACTGGCCGAAAGCCGACGCGGCCGGCGACTGCCGATGGACGCGGCATGCTGAGTGCCGGCAATCGACGAGCGACGAATCGTCGTGCGACGCAGCAGCCTTCGCAATAGCAAGCGGCGCCCACGCGTGCCGGTGCGCAGCGCCGAAATCACGGCGCGCAGCCAAGCGCGCAGCAATCCGCCCGCGCGCGCCGTCGCCAGAGGGGCTGCATCGCGGCGCGGCAGCACGCGTGTGCGCGCGACGTGGTGCCGCAGCGCGCGCGCCGATGCACGGCGGACCAGGCGGGCGGGACTGAGCGTCAGACGCTGTTGCGTATGACGAGAGACACGAGAGGCGAGACGTTTATGCATGGCAAGGAGAAAGCAGTGAGCGGTCCCGCGACGGCGGCGAGGCCGCTGCAGCGACGCAGCAACCGTGCCACCCGCTTATCGAGCGGGCTTGGGCCGGTGTGTGCGGCGAGCGCGAAATCGGTGGAGACGGCGGTGAACACGCGGCGGCGCGCGACGCAAAACGGGGTCGCAAGCGGCGGGTGACGACGATCGACATGCAGAGCAGCCTACACGCGATTCGTGACATGTGTAAGTCGTGCCGACCCTTGCACTTCAGCGGGGCGGCGACGCACTCTCCTCGCGCGCTTTAAAATAAAACGTTTCCGCCCGAAGCGGGCCCTCCAGCAAGGAAGGTTTCATGTCAGCGCAATCGAAAAAAGAACAAGTGCAGGAGCTGCGCGAGCGCGGCTTCGTCGTCGTGAAAGGGCTCGTGTCGCGCGAGCGGTGTGCCGTGCTCAAAGCTATTGCGATGCAGCAATTGCAGGAGGCGGCGCAGCCGGTCGAATACGAAGCCGATCTGCGCTATCCGGGTGCTCCGGATTCGAAGCACGCGCCTGGGGGGCATACGGTGCGGCGTCTGCTCGATGCCTACGCGCGCGATGCGCTCTTTCGCGAATGGGCGACGGCACCCGAAGTCAAAGGCTGGATGGAGCTGTATTTCGGCGAAGCACCGCGTCTTTCGCGCGCCCATCACAACTGCATGATGACGAAGCACCCCGCGTACGGTAGCTTGACGGGCTGGCATCGCGATGCGCGCTATTGGTCGTTCGAGCGCGACGATCTCGTCTCGAGCTGGCTCGCGCTCGGCAAGGAAACGGCCGGCAACGGCGCGTTGTGGCTCGTGCCCGGCTCGCATGCGATGACGTTCACGTCGGAACGATTCGACGCTCAGAAGTTTTTCCGCGCGGACCTGCCCGAGAACGAAGCGTTGATCCGCACGGCCGTGTCGCCGGAACTCGACGCGGGAGACGTCGTCTTTTTCCATTGCAACACGTTGCATTCGGCGGGCCAAAACGTTACCGACGATGTCAAGTACTCGCTCGTGTTCACGTACCACGGTGCGAGCAACGTACCGTTGCCCGGTACGCGCTCGGCTTCCAAACCTGAAGTGGCGGTGTGAGCGGCGCAGCGCGGCCAGCCGGGGCCGGTCAGCGCTTGCCGGAGGATGCCGTCAGCCCGATGATGCCGGCGAGCGTCGCGACGACGCCGCCCGCGATGAGCCAAATCGTCTTGTTGGTGGGGGCGCCCGTGAAGACGCGCGAGACATCGTTGGCGAGCGAATGGAACGACTGGCCGCCGAAATACAGCAGCACGACGCCACCCGCGATCAACGCCACGGAAATCGCTTTGATCATGGACTCTCTCATCGTTGGTTCGAGCAGGCGGCAGTGTATGAAACTTGCCGTGCACGTGTCCATCGGTTCGCACCCATCGTCGTCGCGCAGCGGTATCGCCGGCGAATCCATCCACGCACTCATCGAGGACTCTCATGGCCTATGAAGCCGCCTGCGCCCGCTACTCGGACATGCAATACCGCACCTGCGGCCGCTCGGGGCTGAAGCTGCCGGCCTTGTCGCTCGGCCTATGGCACAACTTCGGCGATACGACGCCGCTCTCGACGCAGCGCGAGATCTTGCGCACGGCGTTCGATCTCGGCATTAACCACTTCGATTTGGCCAACAACTACGGGCCGCCCTATGGCAGCGCCGAAACGAATTTCGGCCGGCTCTTCAAAGACGATTTCCGTCCCTATCGCGACGAGTTGTTGATTTCGACGAAAGCGGGCTGGGACATGTGGCCCGGGCCGTACGGCCAGGGCGGCGGCTCGCGCAAATACGTGCTCGCGAGCCTCGATCAGAGCCTGCGACGCATGGGGCTCGACTACGTCGACATCTTCTATTCACACCGGTTCGACGCCGATACGCCGCTCGAGGAAACGGCCGCGGCGCTCGCGAGCGCCGTGCATCAAGGCAAGGCGCTCTACATCGGCATTTCTTCGTACTCGGCCGCGAAGACGCGCGAGATGGTGCCGCTGTTGCGCGAGCACAAAGTTCCGCTGCTCATCCATCAGCCCTCGTACAACATGCTCAATCGTTGGATCGAGCATGAACTGCTCGGCGCACTCGATGAGTTGGGCACCGGCTGCATCGCTTTCACGCCGCTCGCGCAGGGGCTGTTGACGTCGAAGTATCTGAACGGTGTGCCGGCCGACGCGCGTATCAACAAGCCCGGCGGGGGCTCGTTCCAGCAAAGCCATTTGAGGCCCGAAAACATCGAGCACGTGCGCAAGCTCGACGAGATTGCAAAGCGGCGCGGCCAAAGTCTTGCGCAGATGGCGCTCGCCTGGGTGCTGCGCGATGCGCGTGTGACCTCCTCGCTCATTGGCGCGAGCCGGCCGGAGCAAGTGCGCGAAAACGTCGGGGCGCTCGCGAACCTCTCGTTCTCGAGCGAGGAGATTGCCGAGATCGACCGCTACGCCACCGAGGGCGGCATCAATCTCTGGGAAAAACCTTCGACCGATCAGCGCATCTGAAGCGCGCGACCGGATCGGGCGCCGCCGGTTCGTCGATCGTCGAATGGGCCTGCGTCGCTACATCAGCGCTGGCAGCCCTTCGACGAGCACGACGGCGAAAACGACGCCAAGCAGCGCGCCCAGCACACGCAGGACGTTGTGCAGCGCGCGCGACGACGTCGGCAGCGCGCCTAGGAACAGCGCGCCTGCCAGCGCCATCGGAATGACGAGGATGAAGTCGCTGATCGTGAAGTAAGTCGGCATGCTCGTCTCCTCTTGATTCGCTGCGGTGCAACGCTGCAAGCGTGAACCGGCGTTGTTCGAGTATAGGAGACGCCGCGCGATTTGCCGTGGAGCCTACGTGCGACGAGCGCGAGCGGTGCGAGCTTGGCGCTAGGCGGCGCCGCGCCGTTCGCGCAATCGAAGCCAAACGGCGGCGGCGAGGCCTAGGCACAGCAACGCGCCGACGAGCACGGTCACGCCGTTCCAGCCGTAAGCGCCGAAGCAGCGGCCCCCGTACCAGCCGACGAGGCTCGACCCTAAGTAGTACGCGAGCAGATACAACGCAGCGGCCTGTCCTTTGGCGTGCTGCGCGAGGCGCCCCACCCATCCGCTTGCCACCGCGTGTCCCGCGAAAAAGCCGAAAGTGACGCAGGCAATGCCGGTCACGATCGCCGCGATCGGCGTGAACTGCATCAGCGCAACGCCTGCGAGCATCAGCACGAGGCTCGCGATCAAGACGCGCGCGCGGCCGAATAGATCGGCCATCCGCCCCGAAAACGGCGAGGCAACGACGCCGGCCAGATAGACGACGAAAATCGCGCCGATCTGTGCTTGGCTCAGGTCATAGGGCGGCGCGAGTAGCCGGTAGCCGACGTAGTTGTACAGCGTGACGAAGCCGCCCATCAACACGAATGCCATCGCGAACAGCACCCGCAACTCCGGTTCGGCTAGGTGCGCGGCGAGCGCTTCGCGGTGATGGGCGAGGGGAAGGCCGCGTCGTGGGACGAAATGCCGCGAGGGCGGCAGCAGCCAACGGAATACGAGCATCGACCCGAGCCCCAGCACGCCGATGACGGCGATCGACGTGCGCCAAGAGAGCAGATCGGCGAGCGTGCCGGCGATGACGCGCCCAGCCATCCCGCCGATTGCCGTGCCCCCGACGTAAAGGCCCATCGCCAGGCCGAGCCCGTCCGGGTGGACCTCCTCGGCCAGGTAGGCCATCGCGACGGCCGGCACGCCGCCGAGCGCCGCGCCTTCGAGCGCGCGTAGCGCCAGCAGTTGCGGCCAACGAGGGACGATCGAGATCGCGAGCGTCAGCAGCGCCGAGACGGTCAGCGAAGCGGTCATCAGCCGATGCCGGCTCAAGCCTTCGGACACGAAGCCGGCCGCGAAAATCGCGAAGGCGAGCACGGCCGTCGTCAGCGAGACGGCGAGACTGCTTTGCGCGGGCGTCGTGCCGAACGTGATGGAGAACGCCGGCAACAGCGGCTGCACGCAGTAGAGCAGCGAGAACGTTGCATAGCCGGCAAAGAGCAGCGCGAGGCTCGCTCGCCAGTAAGCGCGCGAGCCGCGCTCGAGAAACGGGGCGGTTGCCGGCACGTCACTCCCGTGTCGGCGCGGTGGCCGGACCTGTCGCCGGCGATGGCTGCGGCGCGCCGGGCTGCGGGGCGCGATACGCTGTCGTGGCCGTCGGTTTGACGTCGTCGAGGCCGTCATGCGCGCAGGCGCACAGCGCGAGGGCGAAGCCGGCGGCGCCGAGCGCCCGTATGCAGCGGGCAGGCCGCGTGCCGCGTTGCGAAAGCTCGTTCATCGATCGTTCTCCTATCGGTGCCCGTCGCGCCGGCATGGGCGCCATCCCGCGCGAGCGGCCGCGATCGGGCGGTGCGTCGCGCCGCTCGGATGCGCAATTCTTGCGGCTCGTGCGAATTTACCGACCGGGCGTGTTGCATTGCCGCGAGCGTATCGCGCGCCACGCGCTTATGCTTGGACTATACCGCCTCGTACGAAATGCGCGAGGCGCGTGCGGCGAGTCAGTCTTTTGTAAGGGTGATCTTGAGAAATAGCGGTCAATAGGCCGTTACATTCGGCTTTCCTCGATAGCCGGTTCCGGGAACAATCGAGTTACGTTCAAATGCCCCCGGGGGGAGACATCATGCAAGTCGGTTCTATCGTCAGGTCCGTGCATATTGCCGTGCCGTCAGGCGCGCGCGGGATCGTCATGCGCATACTCGGCGATATGGCGATGGTCGTTTGGTTTGCAGGGGAGCCCGGCGCGTCCTTGCAATTGAATACGGAGCCGTTCTTTCTCGAAGACTTGATCGATACGGGCGATCTCGTCGCGCGTCCAGCCGGCTCGCTGGTCCATTGAAGTTCGGTTTTCGCGAATATCGACGGTAGCGGTACGCCGGGCCGTGTGCCGATGCGGCACAATGCCGGCATGGACGAGCCTTTTTCCGATTCCCCCGACACGCGCGACGCAGCCGCCGCGCACCCCTTCACCCGGCTCACGCCGGAATGCGTGCTCGACGCGCTCGACAGCGTGCTGGCGTCGAGCGGCGTGCGCACCGATGGGCGTCTGCTGCCGCTCAACAGTTACGAAAATCGCGTCTATCAGGTCGGCGTGGAGGACGGGCCGCCGGTCGTCGCGAAATTCTATCGGCCGCAGCGCTGGTCCGACGAAGCGATTCTCGAGGAGCACACGTTCGTCGCCGAGCTTGCCGAAGCGGAGATACCCGTCGTGCCGGCGCGAGAGATCGGCGGATGCACGCTACACGCGTTCAACGGTTTTCGATTCTCTGTCTTCGAGCGGCGCGGTGGCCGCGCGCCCGATCTAGACCGGCGTGACACGCTCGAGTGGATGGGGCGCTTCATCGGCCGCATTCATGCGATCGGCAAGCGAAAGCCTTACGCGGCGCGGCCTACGCTCGACATCGCCACGTTCGGCTATGAGTCGCGCGATTTCCTGCTCTCGCACGACTTCGTTCCGCCCGAGCTGCGCGCTTCGTACGAGGCGGCGGCAACGCTGGCGCTCGAAGGCGTCGAACGGGCATTCGACGCCGCGGGCGAGGTGGCCTACCTGCGACTGCACGGCGATTGCCATGCGAGCAACGTGCTCTGGACCGATGCGGGCCCTCACTTCGTCGATTTCGACGACAGCCGCACGGGCCCCGCTATCCAGGACTTGTGGTTGCTGCTGCCCGGTGGGCGCGCGGACGCATCGCATGCGCTGACCGATCTGCTCGCCGGCTACGAGGACTTTAGCGAATTCGAGCCGCGCGAGCTGCATCTGATCGAAGCGCTACGCACGCTGCGCTTGATGCACTACGCCGCGTGGCTCGCGCGCCGTTGGGACGATCCCGCGTTTCCGGCCGCGTTCCCGTGGTTCAACACGCAGCGATACTGGGAAGCGCGCGTGCTGGAACTGCGCGAGCAGATCGGCGCGATGCAGGAAGGGCCGCTTTGGCCGGTCTGAGCCGCGCTCGGCCGCGCGCTTCAATGGCTTCCTGTTGCGCGCTCGCCTATCGCCTCATAGCTTGAACATGAGCCGCATGATGGCGTGAAAGCGTCGTCCATATGGCGGCAGCAGCAGCGAGCGCGCGTTCAAGCGCGGCTGCACGAGCACGGGCTTCATCTTCGAGAACGTCACGAAGCCGTCGTGCCCGTGGTACGCGCCGATACCGCTCGCACCCACCCCGCCGAACGGCAATCCCTCGCAGGCGATATGCAGCAGCGTCTCGTTGACGGCAACGCCGCCCGAGACGGTCTCGTGCAACACGCGCTCGACGGTTCTGCGCGCGTCGTCGAACAGATAGAGCGCGAGCGGCCGCGGCCGGGCGTTGACATAGCGAATCGCGTCGTCGAGCGTGTCGTACGGCACGATCGGCAACAGCGGCCCGAAGATCTCCTCTTGCATCAACGCGCACGTGTCGGGCGCGTTCGTCACGACGCACGGCGGGAATTGCCTGCGCGATGCGTCGGGCAACGCATCGGTCAGCGGATGGAGCGCGGCGCCGAGCGAGACCGCTTGATCGGCTAAATTGCGCATGCGTTCGAAGTGGCGCTCGGATACGAGCGTCGTGTAGTCGCGGTTGCGCGCGAAGTCGGGGTAAAGCCGCGCGACGCGTGCGCGGGCTCGCTCGACGAACGCTCGCTCCATCCCGCGCGGCACGAGCACATAGTCGGGTGCGATGCAGGTTTGTCCGGCGTTGAGCGACTTGCCGGCCACGATGCTATCGACGGCGGCATCGAAGCGAGCATGCGGCCCGATGATCGCCGGCGATTTTCCGCCGAGTTCGAGCGTGACGGGCGTCAGATTGGCCCCGGCGGCGCGCATGACCTCTCGGCCGACGGCGGTCGAGCCGGTGAAGATCAGATGATCGACCGGTAGCGCGCAGAAGGCGGCGCCGACCGAGGCATCGCCGGTCACGACAGCCACCTGCTCGCGCGCGAACGTGCGCGCGATCAACTGGCGAAACAGCTCGGCCGTGCGCGGCGTGAGCTCGGACATCTTGATCAGCGCGCGGTTGCCGGCCGCCAGCGCGCAGATCAGCGGGCCGACGGCCAGCAGGATCGGATAATTCCACGGCGCAACGATGCCGACGACGCCGAGCGGCTGAGGTATCACCTTCGCCATCGCGGGTTTCAGCCACATGCCCGTGGCGCGCCGCTGCGGTTTCATCCAGTGCTTGCCGTGCTTGAGTGCCGTATCGATTTCGCTCTTGACGAGCCAGAGCTCGGAAAGCAGCAGTTCGGCCTTCGAGCGCTGGCCGAAATCGGCATCGAGCGCTTGGGCCAGGGCGTCGACGTTTTCGAGCAGCATCGCGCGCAGCGCCTTCAGATGCGCCGCTCTCGTGTCCCATGACGGGTACGGCTCGCGTGCGTATGCCTCGCGTTGCAGATGCAGCAATGCGTCGAGCGCGGTGGCGCGGGGCAAATCGTTCTTCATTCCGTTTGTCTCCTACTGCGGCCTTCCGCTGCGCACCTCACCGGCGTCGAACCGACGACCGTGAGTAGCGGGTAGCCTTCGACGTTCACGCGGCGTCGAACGCGCGCGCGACGATGGCGCCGTGATCGAACGAGGCGGGCAGCGTGCCGTAGACGCGCCCGCTGGCCCCCGCACCGGCGTCGGCCAGACGCGTCGCGATGAACGCTTGTGCCGGCTGCGTTGGTGCGGTGTGCAGCAGCAAGGCCGCTTGTGCGTACAGCACGAGTTGCTGCGCGAGCCTGCGCGCGCCGGCCTCGCGCACCTCGGGCGGCGCGGCGAGCGATGCTTCCAATGCGTCGAGCGCTAAGGCCAGCGCCGGTGCTTCGTGTGCATCGGCCCGCCATTCGCCGAGCAGCGCTTGCACGCCTTGCGGGTCGCGTTCGAGCGCGCGCAGCACGTCGAGACACATGACGTTGCCCGAGCCTTCCCAAATCGAGTTGACGGGCGCTTCGCGATAGAAGCGCGCCATCGGCCCCTCTTCGACGTAGCCGTTGCCCCCCCATACCTCCATTGCCTCGCCGGTGAACTCGAGCGCGCGCTTGCAAACCCAGAACTTGGCCGCCGGCGTGACGATACGGCGCCAGGCCCGCTCGGCATCGCCCTCGCTCATGCCCGCCCGCTCGGCGACCAAATGCGCATCGAAAGCGCGCGCAAGGCGCATGAACAATACCGTTGCGGCTTCGGTTTCGAGTGCGAGATCGGCCAGCACGTTGCGCATCAGCGGTTGATCGACGAGCCGCCGCGAGAATGCGACGCGGTGGCGCGCATGATGAATCGCTTGCACCAGCGCTGCGCGCATGAGTGCCGCGCTGCCGATCACACAATCGAGGCGCGTGTAGTTCGCCATCTCGATGATCGTCGGCACGCCGCGCCCTTCGTCGCCGATCATGAGGCCGTAGGCATCGACGAACTCGATTTCGCTGCTCGCGTTGGAGCGATTGCCGAGCTTGTCTTTCAGACGCTGAACGCGGATCGCGTTGCGTGTGCCGTCGGGCGCGTAGCGCGGCACGTAAAAGCACGAGAGCGGCGCGTCGGCACCCGTGCGTGCGAGCACGAGATGCGCGTCGCATTGCGGCGCGGAGAAGAACCATTTGTGGCCGACGAGCCGGTATTCGGCGCCTCGTCCCGATGCGGCGCCGAGTGCCGATGCGCGCGTTTGATTCGTGCGTACGTCGGAGCCGCCTTGCTTTTCCGTCATGCCCATGCCGATCATCATCGAGCGTTTGCGTTCGAGCGGCGCATCGCTTGGATCGTGCTCGCGCGCGTAGAGCTTCCCGGCCAATCGAGCGAACAACGCTTGCTCGCGCTGCAGCACGGGAATGCTCGCGAACGTCATCGTCAGCGGGCAGAGCGAACCCGATTCGAGTTGCGCATGCAGGAAGTAGCCGGCGCAGCGCGCGGCCATCGCACCCGCGCGAGGCGTGTCGAACGGCAACGCGTGCAGCCCTTCCTGACGCAGCAGCGCGAGCAGCCGATGCCAGCTTGGATGAAACTCGAGCGTGTCGATGCGCTCGCCGCGCGGGCTGAACGTGAAGAGCTCCGGCACATGGCGGTTCGCTGCGCCGGCGAGTGCGAGGACGTCGGGCGTGCCGAGCGCCGCGCCGTCGCGCGCGAGCGCCGGCGCATGCCACGCGGCGCCTTCGCGTTCGACGGCGGCCATGAGTGCCCCATCGCTCTCGTAGAGGTTGTAGTGCTCGAGCGGCGGGACCTGATTCGTGACTTCATGCGTGGCCGGCGGGGCCTGCGGTTCCATCGTTGGCGTCTCCTGTCGACGAGCGTCGGCGTCTGAAAGCTGCGCGCATAGGCCGCGCGCGCGTGCTTGGCTCAATGATAGGTTCGCGCGGCTGGCCCTGGTTAGAGGAATCGTTCTGCGCAGTGCATGCCGCATGACTCATCTCGCTCGCCCCAACCGTCGCGCTCGCCGAGCGCGCGGCCGGGCTCAGGCGCCGCCCGACGCTTCGCTGGCGTTGTCCGAACGCGTGTAGACGAAGTCGTCGTCGGGCTGGCCCGGCAGCGTTTCGCGCGCGACGTCGAGCCACGCGCGCGCGGCATGCGAGAGGTAGACGGTCTTGCGCCAGGCAATCGCCATCTCCCAGCGGATTTCCGGCTCGACCACGGGCCGGCAGGTGAACTGCGCCGGATCGAGCTGCCGGCAGTACGGCGCGGGCAGCAGCGCGATGCCGACGCCCGTGCGTACGAGCGCGGCCATGAAATCCCAATGGCTGCTGCGCGAGACGATTTGCGGCGCAAAGCCCGCATCGGCGCAGGCGCGCATGACGACGTCGTTCAGCGCCAAGCTCTCGCCGTAGAACACGAACGATTCGGACGCGAGCTCGGCCAGCCGTACCTCGCGCACGTCGTCGAAGCGCGAGCCGTGCGGCGCCACGATCCAGAGCAACTGGAGCGACATCGGCAGCACGTCGAACACCTGCGGGTCGACGGGCAGTAGCACGCCGCCGAACTCGAGTTCCCCGGCCAGCAGCGCCGCTTCGATCGCGCGCGAGCCCTGCTCGAACAACTTGAGCTCGATCTTCGGATAGCGCCGACGGAAGGCCGCGATGACGGGCGTAAACAGCGAGCCGCCCATCGGCGGGATGCCGATCGTCAGCGCGCCTCGGCCGAGCGTGCCGACGTCGTCGAGTTCGGCTTGCAACTGCGCATAGGCCGCGAGCACGTCCTGTCCTCGTTGGAAGACGATGCGACCCTCGTCGGTCAACATCATCTGGCGGCCGTCCCGCAACAAGAGCGGGGCGCCGATCTCTTCCTCGAGCGCCTTGACCATCTTGCTGATGGTCGGCTGCGTGACGAACATGCGCTCGGCCGCGAGCGTGAAGCTCTGCTGCCGGACGACCTCGACGAAATAGCGCAGCGCGCGTAACTCCATGGCGGTCCTCGTTAGTTCCAATTTGGAATGCTTGAGATAAGTTTAATTCATTTTATTTATAACAACATGAATCATACAATTTCGTCGTGGAGTCAATAGGGAGTTTTGCCATGAGCACGAAGTCGATCGAACGTCTGGGCGGTGTGGCCCGTATCGTGGCGCAGAGCGCGTTTTTGGCGGTGGTCTGGTTTGCCGCCGATTTCGCGTCGCGGCACCTGGATCTGCCGGTGCCCGGCAGCGTGATCGGTCTCGCGGCACTGCTCGTGCTGCTGTTGACGGGCGGCGTCGCGCCGCAGTGGGTCAAAGCCGGGGCCGACTGGCTGCTCTCCGATTTGCTGCTGTTTTTCGTGCCGGCGGCCGTCGCCGCCGTCCAATACGGCGGATTGTTCAAGGCCGACGGGTGGCGTCTCGCGCTCGTCGTCGTCTGCGGGACGCTGACGGTCTTGGTGGCGGTCGCATTCACGGTCGATCAGGCGGTGCGGCTCGAACGCTTGCTCGCTACGCGCCGCGCGCGAGCGGTACGCGTCGCGTCGGTGGGATGAGGCGGACCCAGCCCTAGCGCGCGACAGCGAAAATCATATGAGGAGTAGGTCGATGTCGGTTTCATCGGTTCTGTCCTGGCCCGTTACCGCGGCGCGGCCGCAATGGGTGGCCGCCGCATGCTTCGTACTGACGATCGCGTTCTACGCGGCGGGCAAGCGTTTGTATGCACGCTTCAAGCAGCCCTGGCTCACGCCGCTCGTGGTCGTGCCCGCGATGCTGGCCGTCGTGGTGCTCGCCATGCACATTCCGTATTCGGTCTACTTCGCCGATACGCGCTGGCTGATGTGGCTGCTGGGCCCGGCCACCGTCGCGTTTGCGGTGCCGATCTACGAATACCGCGACTTGATGCGGCGCCATTGGATTTCGCTGGCAGCCGGCGTCACGGTCGGGATCGTCGTGGCCGTCAGCGGCTCGTTCGCGCTCGCGAAGCTCTTGCACCTCGCCCCCGACGTTGCGCGCAGCCTGATGACCCGCTCGGTATCGACGCCGTTCGCGCTTGCCGTGTCGGATCAGATCCATGCGCCCAAGCAACTGACCGCGCTGTTCGTGATTGCGACGGGCGTGTGCGGCATGCTGCTCGGCGAACTCGTGCTGGTGTTTCTGCCGTTGCGTAGCCGGCTCGCGCGCGGGGTCATGTTCGGCGCCGCCGCGCATGGCGTGGGGACGGCGAAGGCGCGCGAGCTCGGCAGCGAGGAAGGCGTCATCGCGAGCCTGACGATGATGATCGCCGGGATCGTCATGGTGTTGCTGGCCCCGTTGCTCGCCGCGACGCTCGGCTAGCGTCATCGAGATTGCGCTGCGCCGGAGGCGGTCCTTTGCCTTCGGCGTCATGCGCATTGATGCTACAATCCCTGCCACTTCCGAGGAGCGTTGCGACGGGGCGACCCGCCAGGCTCGGAATTCAATCGGACGGTATGCCCCAAAGCGCGTTGGCTGCGCCCGCATACCGGCTCCATCGAACGGCGCTCACGTCTACTTTTTCTAGAACTCATTAGAAAGGAGGGCGTGATGAACGCCGCAGTTATCGATTCGAAACAGAACCAAGATTTCGTCGTTGCCGACCTGTCGCTCGCAGGCTGGGGCCGCAAGGAATTGACGATCGCCGAGACCGAAATGCCCGGTCTCATGCAAATCCGCGAAGAGTACAAGGCCGCGCAGCCGCTCAAGGGCGCGCGCATCGCCGGCTCGCTGCACATGACGATCCAAACGGGCGTGCTGATCGAGACGCTCGAGGCGCTCGGCGCCGACGTGCGCTGGGCATCGTGCAACATCTTCTCGACGCAAGACCACGCCGCGGCGGCCATCGCCAAGACGGGCACGCCGGTGTTCGCGTTCAAGGGCGAATCGCTCGACGAGTACTGGGAGTTCTCGCACCGCATCTTCGAATGGCCGAACGGCGAGTTCGCGAACATGATCCTCGACGACGGCGGCGACGCGACGCTGCTGCTGATTCTCGGCTCGAAGGCGGAGAAGGACCGTTCGGTCATCGCCAAGCCGACGAACGAAGAGGAAGTCGCGTTGTTCAAATCGATCGAGCGCCACCTCGCGATCGATCCGGCTTGGTACTCGAAGCGCCTTGTGAACATCAAGGGCGTGACGGAAGAAACGACGACGGGCGTGCACCGCCTCTATCAGATGGAAAAGGACGGCCGCCTGCCGTTCCCGGCCATCAACGTCAACGATTCCGTCACGAAGTCGAAGTTCGACAACCTCTACGGCTGCCGCGAATCGCTCGTCGATGGCATCAAGCGCGCGACCGACGTCATGATCGCCGGCAAGGTTGCCGTCGTTGCCGGCTATGGCGACGTGGGCAAGGGGTGCGCGCAGTCGCTGCGCGGGCTCGGCGCGACGGTGTGGGTGACCGAAATCGATCCGATCTGCGCGCTGCAGGCCGCGATGGAAGGCTACCGCGTCGTCACGATGGACTACGCGGCCGATAAGGCCGACATCTTCGTCACGGCCACGGGCAATTATCATGTGATCGGCCACGATCACATGAAGGCGATGCGTCACAACGCGATCGTCTGCAACATCGGCCACTTCGATTCCGAAATCGACGTTGCTTCGACGCGCCAATACACGTGGGAAAACATCAAGCCGCAGGTCGATCACATCATCTTCCCGGACGGCAAGCGCGTCATCCTGTTGGCTGAAGGCCGTCTCGTGAACCTCGGCTGCGCGACGGGCCATCCGTCGTTCGTGATGTCGAATTCGTTCGCCAACCAGACGCTCGCGCAAATCGAGCTGTTTACGCGCGGCGGCCAGTACGAACAGAAGGTCTACGTGCTGCCGAAGCATCTCGACGAAAAGGTCGCGCGGCTGCACCTCGCGCGCATCGGCGCTCATTTGACCGAGCTGTCGGACGCGCAAGCCGGCTATATCGGCGTCGAGAAGAACGGCCCTTTCAAGCCGAATCACTATCGCTATTGATCGGGCTACTCGGCACGGGGCGTTTCGCATTGCGCGCGAGGTCCCCGCGCCGGCTCGCAGGCACTTTCATCGCGGTGTCGCCGTTCTCGGCACCGCGACGTTCAACGCAGTACCGAGCCGCGCGGCATCGCGCGGTCTTTTGCAGTCGCGTTGCCCTCCATCGTCCGATAACACCTTGCCACTACGCCGAAGGAACTCGCCATGACCGTACTGCTGACCTGGGTGATCAACGCGCTCGCGCTCTTGATCATCACGTACCTCGTGCCGTCGATTCACGTTCGCAGCTTCGGCACGGCGCTCATCGTCGCGCTCGTGCTCGGGCTCATCAACGCCGTGATCCGGCCCGTGCTGATCATACTGACGCTGCCTGTCACGATCGTCACGCTCGGGGTGTTCATCCTCGTCGTCAATGCCCTGTGCTTCTGGCTTGCGGCGTCGCTGCTGAAGGGGTTCGAGGTATCGGGATTTTGGTCGGCATTCTTCGGCTCGATCTTGTACAGCATCGTGTCGTGGCTGCTGTCGGCGCTGATCTTCGGCAATCGCAGCCTCGGCTGATTGTGGCTCGGCTCAACGCGGCTCGGCTAAACAGCGGATCCATCGCATCATGAATCCCATCGAAATCTCGTTCGAATTTTTTCCGCCGAAGACGCCCGAAGGCGTCGAGAAGCTGCGCGCGACGCGCGCGCAATTGGCGCTGCTTCGGCCCAAGTTCGTCTCAGTGACCTTCGGCGCGGGCGGCTCGACGCAGCAAGGTACGCTCGACACCGTGCTCGACATGGCCAAGGACGGGCTCGAAGCGGCCCCTCATTTGTCGTGTATCGGCTCGTCGAGAGACAGCCTGCGTGCGATCCTCGAGCGTTACCGTTCGCACGGTATTCGCCATATCGTCGCGTTGCGCGGCGATTTGCCCTCGGGCATGGGCGCAGTCGGCGAACTGCGCTATGCATCGGAACTCGTCGCGTTCATTCGCGCCGAGTACGGCGATTGGTTCCATATCGAAGTGGCGGCCTACCCGGAGTATCACCCGCAGGCGCGCTCGCCGCGACACGATGTCGAGAATTTCGCGCGCAAAGTGAAAGCCGGCGCGGACGCTGCAATCACGCAGTACTTCTATAACGCCGACGCGTATTTCCGTTTCCTCGACGATGCGCGCAAGCTCGGCGTCGACGTACCGATCGTGCCCGGCATCATGCCGATCACGAACTACTCGCAACTGATGCGATTCTCGGAGATGTGCGGGGCCGAAGTGCCGCGCTGGGTGGCCAAGCGGCTCGAAAGCTTCGGCGATGATAAAGAAGCGATTCGTGCGTTCGGTCTCGACGTCGTCGCGCAATTGTGCGAGCGGCTCGTCAAGGAAGGCGCGCCGGGGCTGCATTTCTATACGCTCAATGCGGCCACGGCGACGAAGGCGATCTGCGAACGGCTGGGGTACGGGCGGGGTGGGTAGAGGCTGCTTGCCGATCGCTGCGCGATAACGATCGAACCCGATGCGTGGAAAGCGCGTTGGGTTGCCTTGAGCCATCATCATGCTGCCGATATCGGGCAGTCGCGCACCTCCCGATAGTAACGTTTGACGTTAATAACGGTTAACGTTACTAACGGCCCATGATCACCTCGTTCAAGTGCTGAGACACGGAAACGCTCTTCAACGGCAGAGGAGTTGCCCGCTTCGTCAACATTGAGGGTGTGGCCATGCGCAAGTTGCAGCAGTTGCATGCGGCGGCTGATCTGGATTTCTTGAAGATCCCGCCCGGAAATCAACTGGAGGCACTTAAGCGAAATCGGGTCGGCCAGTACAGCATCCGTATCAGCAGCCAATGGCGTGTGTGCTTCAAGTTCGCGAACGGCAATGCGACGAATGTCGAAATCGTCGACTACCATTAACCCATCACCATGGAGAAATTTATGGTTCGGGAAGTTCCGCTGGCGACGCCTGGCGAGATCCTCGCACTCGAGTGGCTTGAGCCGATGGGCATTTCGCAATATGCCCTCGCCAAAGCGATCGGCGTGCCGGCGCGTCGCATCAACGAGATCATCAAGCACGGACGCGCCATTACGGCCGATACGGCTGTTCGGCTGGGTGCCTTCTTCTCTGTTGATCCGCAAAATTGGATGAACCTTCAGACACACTACGACACCGAGATGGCGAAAGAGCGGATCGGTGCGGAGAAGATTGCGGAGATCAGACTGCATGCTATCGCTGCCTGACCTTCTGCAAAGTGCCTGCGATAAGCTATCACATTCGATTCACGTCATGCATCCGAACAAAGCCCGCTGAGCGAAAGCTAGCGGGCTTTGTCATCGCTGCGTGCCTAGGTGGCGCGCTCGCTCAATAACCCAACGCTTCACCCGCCGGACGCCGCTCGTCGTTCGCGCCGTAGAAGTACCCCACGCGCACCTTGCCCGACACCGACGAATCGTTCCCCGAACTCTGCGAATCATCCATGGCGACGCCCGGCAATCCGACTTCGACCAGCTCGGCGGCGCCCCAAGGCGTTTGCTGAACCATCTTGTAGCCCATGCCGGTCAGCATTTTCAGCGTATCGGCGGACAACCCGTAAGGCTCGTAGTAGACGACGTCAGGCAGCCATTGCTCGTGAATACGCGCGGCATCGACGGCCTCTTGCGGCTCCATGCCGTAATCGATGATGTCGATCGCCGTTTCGAGCGTCGTCGTAATGATGCGCGAGCCCCCCGGCGAGCCGATCACGAGGAACACCTTGCCGTCCTTCGTCACGATCGTCGGCGCCATCGACGAGAGCGGACGTTTGCCCGGGGCAATCGCATTGTTCGGACCTTGCACGAGCCCGAACATGTTTTGCGCGCCGACCTTCGACGTGAAGTCGTCCATTTCGTCGTTGAGGAAGAAGCCCGTGCCCGGCGCCATCACGACGGCGCCGAAGCGGCCGTTGATCGTATAGGTGGTCGAGACGGCGTTGCCTTGCTTGTCGACGATCGAGTAATGCGTCGTCTCTTTCTTCTCCGGCAGCGACGCGGCGTCGGCCAGTTGCATCGACGGCGTCGCTTTATCCGCGCTGATCGAGGCGCGAATCTGCGCCGCGTACGACTTGCTGAGCAACTGATCGAGCGGATTCTTCACGAACGCGGGATCGCCGAGCTTCGTGTTGCGATCGGCGTACGCGTGGCGCATCGCCTCGGCCATATAGTGCACGGCCGTGGCCGAATGCCAGCCAAAGCCTTTGAGGTCATAGCCTTCGAGCGTGTTCAGAATTTCGCACATCGTCGTGCCGCCCGAGCTCGGCGGCGGGGCCGAGATGAACGTGTAGCCGTGATAGTCGCAGGTGACGGGCGTCATCTCGGTGGCGCGATAGTTCGCGAAGTCCGCCGCAGTGATCATGCCGTCGCCCGCCTTCGATGCCGCTTCGATCGTCTGCGGAATCTTGCCCTTGTAGAATGCGTCGGGGCCGTGCTTCGCGATCGCTTCGAGCGTATTGGCCAAATTCTTTTGCACGAGCCGATCGCCGGGTTGCAGCGGCGTGCCGTCCGGGCGCAGGAAGATGCGAGCGATCTCGGGATCGTCCTTGAAGCGCTTGACGGTGGTGTCGAGAATGTCGGTATCGGCACGCGTGAGCACGAAGCCTTCGCGGGCGAGACGGATCGCCGGCGCCATCACCTGCTCGCGCGTGAGGCGTCCGTACTTGCGCTCGGCCATGTCCATTCCCATCACCGTGCCCGGCACGCCCACGGCGCCGTAGCCGAATAGGCTCGCGCCTTTCTTCACGGTGCCTTCGGCATCGAGATACATGTTCGCGGTGGCCGCGGCGGGCGCCGTCTCGCGAAAATTGATGAACGTATCACGGCCATCGGCGAGGTGGATCGTCATGAAGCCGCCGCCGCCGATGTTGCCGCAGCACGGGTTGACGACCGCCTGCGCATAGCCGACGGCCACGGCCGCGTCGATCGCGTTGCCGCCCATTTTCAGAATGTCGATGCCCACTTGCGAGGCGAGATGCTGCGACGTTACGACCATGCCGTTGCGCGCTTCGACGGCGGGACGCGAGGCCGCCATCGCAACGGTGGCGAGTGCGCTCGTTGCGACGATCGCGGCGGTGAGCGCGGCGAGAAGTGTCGTGTTTTTTTTCATCATGTCTCTTCGTTGTTGGAAGTCCTGTATCGATGGTGGGACCAGCGGCCGGTTACGCGTCGTTGGCAACGCGCCCGGCTCTGAGTGCTTCGATGCGCTTCAATCTCGCTTTCGCCTCGATCGGCAGCCGCTGCACGAGCGCCGCGACGATCGATTCGGTTTGCGCGACGGCCGGCACTTTCGTGTCGAACGGCGACGCGCTTTGCACGAGCGAGACGAGTACGGCGTCGGCAAAGCTCGCGATCGGCGAGCGCCACTCGTCGGTCAGCAGCACGACGTGCGCACCGAGCGCATGGGCTTCGCGCGCGAACTGAACGACGCTGTCCTGATAGCGGCGATAGTCGTAGACGACGAGCACGTCGCCCTGCACGAGATCGGCGAGCGCTTCGGACCCGCGCTCGAGCGACGGCTCGACGTGCCGAGCGTTCGGACGCATCTGCGAAAGCAGCACGGCCAGCCACGACGCGAGGAACGTGCTTGCGCGGCCGCCGCAGCAGAGCACCGTGCGCCGAGAATCGGCGAGCAGCGAGACGGCCCGCTCGAAGTCCTCGCGTGAGGCTTGCTCCGCGGTCTTGCCGATGGCGAGCGTCAGCGAGCCGAGCATCGTCTGCTGCATGTCTTCGGCATGGCGCTCGTCGGCCGACGATTCGAGTCTCGACAGCGGCGAATTCATTCGCGCATCGACCTCGGCGAGCAGCGCCCGCTGAAACTCGGGATAGCCTTCGAAGCCGAGCTTCAAGACGAGCCGATGGACCGTCGGATCGCTGACGCCCGCTTCCCCGGCAAGCTGCGAGATCGACGTCAGCGCCGCGCTGGGGTAGTTGGCGAGCAGAACGGCGACCACGCGCCGCTCCGACACGGTCAAGGTTTCTTCGCGCTGCTTGAGCAGCGTCCGCACGGAAGGGCCTGCCACGATGCCTCGTTCGATGAAAACTTCGGTTTCACGAGCAGCGTGAACCGCTCATGTAACGTTCATTACGTTCGAAAGATGCTAACAAGCCAAAAAAGCGCGTCAACAGCGAGATTGCCCGGTGTTTACCCGCAAATAAATGATCGGATGATGCTATGTAGGCGATTGATGACGTGATAGACGTTACATCGACGGTACTGGCATCGCCCGGGCGCCGTGCTACGCTTCTCGGCTGCCCGTCATCGAAGGAGCGCATATGTCGGTACGTCGTTCGCTTCTCGCTGTTCGCTTCACGTCGTCCATCGTGGTCGCGGCCGCAACGGCCTCCGTCTTGCTTGGCGCGCTAGGCTGCGAAGCGGCCGAACTGCCCAACAAGACCCTCGTTTTTTGCTCCGATGCGAGCCCCGCCGGTTTCGATCCTGCCCAATACACGACGAGCGTCGAATTCTCGGCGGCCGCTTATACGGTCTACAACCGTCTCGTCGAGTTCGAGCACGGCGGCACGAAGGTCGAGCCTGGCCTCGCGCAGTCGTGGGGGGTGTCGAGCGACGGCCGTGTCTACACGTTTCATTTGCGCCACGGCGTGAAGTTTCATACGACGACGTATTTCAAGCCGACGCGCGATTTCGACGCGGACGACGTCGTGTTCACGTTCGAGCGCATGCTCGATCCGGATCAGCCGTTCCGCAAAGCGTATCCGGTGCAGTTCCCGTACTTCGCCGATCTCGGGCTCGCCACGAACCTCGAAGCAATCGAAAAGGTCGACCCGTACACGGTGCGCCTCACGCTTCGAAACGCGAGCGCGCCCTTTCTGTCCGAACTCGCGATGCCGTTCGCGTCGATCCTATCGGCCGAGTACGCCGATCAGCTTTTGAAGGAAGGCAAAGCGTTCGAGATCAATCAGCAGCCGGTTGGAACGGGGCCGTTCATCTTTCATAGCTATACGAAGGATGCGACGATTCGCTTCGATGGCAACCCCGATTATTGGAAAGACGGTGTCGTGCGGCTGAGCAAGCTCGTGTTTCAGATCACGCCCGATCCGGCGGTGCGAGTAGAGAAACTGAAAGACGACGAGTGCCAGGTGATGAACTATCCGCCGCCCGCCGATATTGCCTCGCTGCGTGCCGACCCGAATCTGCAAATGCCGCATCAAGTCGGCTTCAATCTGGGTTTCCTCGCCTACAACACGACGCACAAACCGCTCGACAACGTCGACGTGCGCCGTGCGCTCGACATGGCCATCGACAAGCCGGCGATCGTCAAAGCGGTTTATCAGGGCGCGGGCGAAGTGGCCTCGGCGCCCATGCCGCCGACGCAATGGTCGTACGATGCGGCGCTCAAGGACGCGTCTTACGATCCCGCGCAAGCGAAGGCGCTGCTCGCTAAGGCCGGCTATCCCGACGGCTTCACGCTGACCTTATGGGCGATGCCCGTCCAACGTCCCTACAACCCCAACGCGCGGCTGATGGCCGAGATGATTCAGTCCGATTGGGCGAAGATCGGCGTGCATGCAACGATCACGACTTACGAATGGGGCGAGTACGTGAGGCGCGCGCATGCGGGCGAGCACGACGCGATGCTGATCGGCTTCACCGGCGATAACGGCGATCCCGACAATTGGCTCGGCGTGCTGCTCGGCTGCTCGGCCGTGAACGGCAGCAATTTTTCGAAGTGGTGCTACGAGCCGTTCAACGACCTCATCGTCAAGGCCCGCGAGACGACCGACAACGCGCAGCGCACGACGCTCTACACGCGGGCTCAGCAAATCTTCAAGCAACAAGTGCCGTTCACGCCGATCGCCAATTCGATGGTGTATCAGCCGCTGCGCAAGGATGTCGTCGGCTTCAAGATCGATCCGTTCGGCCCTACCCAGTTTTGGGGTGTGGGCTTCAGGTAGCACTCGTGCAGCGTCGCCGTGCGATGGCGGCGACGCTCGAAATCCTCATGCTTGCGGGTAACCCCGCGTTGAAACATCTGATCTATCGCCTAGACATCAGAGTGGCGGCAATGGTTGACGTTGACACGGAATTTTAGTCCCACTAAACATGTGCCGAGCCTAAAGTCAACGCGCACAAATGCTGAGCGTTACCTTTCCCCGACCGCTTGTTCGGGTAATCAAAGCTCAGTAATATCCGCGTACGCTGGCTTTGGCCGGCCTGAGACCTGGAGGAAACATGATGCGAAACAAACTGTTGCGCGCGGTGCGATTGAGCGCGATCGCGGCCGCCGCCGTGACGGTATCGCTGGGTGCGACGATCTCGCACGCGGCCGACATTCCCAACAAAACCCTCGTTTATTGCTCCGAGGGCAGTCCTGCCGGTTTCGACCCCGCGCAATACACGACGGGCACCGATTTCACCGCCAATACCTTCACCGTCTACAACCGTCTCGTCGAATTCAAGCGCGGCAGCACGGAGATCGAGCCGGGGCTCGCGCAGTCATGGGACGTGTCGCCCGACGGCAAGGTCTATACGTTCCATCTTCGTCATGGCGTGAAATTCCAAACGACGGACTACTTCAAGCCGACGCGCGATTTCGACGCGGATGACGTCGTGTTCACCTTCGAGCGCATGCTCGATCCGAATGAGCCGTTCCACAAAGCCTATCCGGTGCAGTTCCCGTACTTCACCGACATGGGCCTCGACAAGCTGATCACGAAGGTCGAAAAAGTCGACCCCTACACCGTGCGCTTCACGCTCAAGGAAGTGAACGCGCCGTTCATCCAGAACATGGCGATGGAGTTCGCGTCGATTCTGTCGAAGGAATACGCCGATCAGCTCATGAAGGAAGGCAAGGCGTCCGACATCAATCAAAAGCCGCTCGGCACCGGGCCCTTCATCTTCAAGAGCTACACGAAGGACGCGACGATCCGCTTCGTCGGCAACCCCGATTATTGGAAGCCGGGCGTCGTGAAGCTGAAGAACCTGATTTTCTCGATCACGACGGATGCGAGCGTGCGCGCGCAAAAGCTCAAGCGCGACGAATGCCAGGTCATGAGCTATCCGAATCCGGCCGATATCGCCGATTTGAAGAAGGACCCGGATATCGCGATGCCGTCGCAGGCGGGCTTCAATCTCGGCTACCTGGCATACAACGTCACGCATAAGCCGCTCGACAACGTCGACGTGCGCCGTGCGCTCGACATGGCCATCAACAAGCAGGCCATCATTCAGTCCGTCTACCAAGGCGCGGGCCAACCGGCGAAGGCGCCGATGCCGCCGACGCAATGGTCGTACGACGGCAACCTGCAAATGGCGTCCTACGATCCGGCCAAGGCGAAGGCGGTGCTCGCGAAGGCCGGCTTTCCGAACGGTTTCGAGATCACGTTGTGGGCCATGCCCGTGCAGCGGCCGTACAACCCGAACGCGAAGCTGATGGCCGAGATGATCCAGTCCGATTGGGCGAAGATCGGCGTGAAGGCGAAGATCGTCACGTATGAATGGGGCGAGTACATCAAGCGCGCGCACGCGGGCGAAGACGACTCGATGATGATCGGCTGGAGCGGCGACAACGGCGATCCCGACAACTGGCTCGGCACGCTGCTCGGCTGCGAGGCCGTGAACGGGAACAACTTCTCGAAGTGGTGCTACAAACCGTTCGACGATCTGATCCAGAAGGGCCGCACGACCACCGGCCAGCCGGCGCGCACGAAGATCTACACGCAGGCGCAGCAGATCTTCGCGCAGCAACTGCCGTTCTCGCCGATCGCGCACTCCACCATCTATCAGCCGATGACCAAGAACGTCGTCGATATGCGCATCGACCCGCTCGGCTATGCCCGCTTCGACGGCGTCAGCCTGAAGTAACCGCGATGCGGTAGGCTCTCTCGGGCATGCCGGGGAGCGCCATGCACGTTCTCCGGCGACAGGGGTGGCGTGTTCCGAGTCGGCGTCCGATCGAGGGGCGCCAACTCGGGATGCCGCCCCTCGTCGCCGGTCGCATTTTTCTTTCTGCAAGATAAAGGGACGAACCATGTTCCGATTCGCTTTACGCCGCATCGGGATGGTGATACCGACGTTCATCGGCATCACGATTCTGGCCTTTGCGCTCATCCACCTGATCCCCGGCGACCCCATCGAAGTGATGATGGGCGAGCGCGGCGTCGATCCGGCCATGCATGCTGCCGCCCTGCACCGGCTCGGACTCGACGAGCCGCTGCCGCTGCAGTACATCCACTACGTGTGGCGCGCGCTGCACGGCAACCTCGGCGAATCGATCATTACGAACACGAGCGTAATGAGCGAATTTCTCGCGCGCTTTCCGGCCACCGTCGAGCTGTCGATTTGCGCGATGCTGTTCGCGCTCGTCATCGGCCTGCCGGCCGGCGTGATCGCCGCGCTCAAGCGCGGCACCGTGGTCGATCACGGCGTGATGGGCACGGCGCTCGCCGGCTATTCGATGCCGATCTTCTGGTGGGGCCTCATCCTCATCATGCTGTTCTCCGTCTCGCTGGGTTGGACGCCGGTGTCGGGCCGCATCGCCGTCGAGTACGACATTCCGCACGTCACCGGCTTCATGCTGATCGACGCGCTGCTCGCCCCCGACGAGGGCTCGTTCAAGTCGGCCGTGAGCCACCTGATTCTGCCCGCGATCGTGCTCGGCACGATTCCGCTGGCCGTCATCGCGCGCATGACGCGCTCGTCGATGCTCGAGGTGCTGCGCGAGGACTACATCCGCACGGCACGCGCCAAGGGGCTCTCGCCCGTGCGCGTGATCGTCGTGCACGCGCTGCGCAACGCGCTGATTCCCGTCGTGACCGTGATCGGTCTCCAGGTCGGCACCTTGCTCGCGGGCGCGGTGCTGACCGAAACGCTGTTCTCGTGGCCGGGCATCGGCAAATGGCTCATCGATGCGATCAGCCGGCGCGACTATCCGGTCGTGCAAGGCGGCATCTTGATGATCGCGACGCTCGTGATCGTCGTGAACCTCTGCGTCGATTTGCTCTACGGCGTGCTCAATCCCCGCATTCGCCACACGCGCTAAAGGAGCCCGCAACCATGGCAGACATTCAAAACACGGTTCCTCAAAGCGTCACACCGCCCAGCGGGCGCGCTCTTGCGCTGCGCGAGTTCTGGAGCAACTTCTCGCGCAATCGCGGCGCCGTGGCGGCCGGCATCGTCGTGCTCGTGCTCGTGCTCATCGCGATCTTCGCGCCGCTCATCGCGCCGCACAGCCCCATCGAGCAGTATCGCGACTACGTCAAGATTCCGCCCGCCTGGCTCGCCGGCGGCAATTGGAAGTTCGTGCTCGGCACCGACGAAGCCGGCCGCGACATCTTGTCCCGTCTGATGTTCGGCGCGCGCATGTCGTTCTGGATCGGCTGCGTGTCGGTCGTGCTCGCGCTGATTCCGGGCATCGTGCTCGGCTTGTGCGCGGCGTTCTTCGGCTGGGCCGACACGCCGATCATGCGGGCGATGGACGTGCTGCTTGCGCTGCCCTCGCTGCTGCTCGCGGTGGCCGTCGTCGCGATCATCGGCCCCGGTCTCGCGAATACGATGTTCGCGATCGCGATCGTCGCGCTGCCCGGCTACGTGCGCTTGACGCGTGCTTCGGCGCAGGGCGAGCTACAGAAGGAGTACGTGACCGCTTCGCGCGTGGCCGGCGCCGGCAAGCCACGGCTCATGTTCTCCCAAGTGCTGCCCAACTGCGCAGCGCCGCTGATCGTGCAGGCGACGCTCGGGTTTTCGTCCGCGATTCTCGATGCGGCCGCGCTCGGCTTCCTCGGCCTCGGCGTGCAGCCGCCGACGGCGGAGTGGGGCGCGATGCTCGCGTCGGCGCGCGACTACATCGACAATGCCTGGTGGATCGTGACGATGCCGGGTATGGCGATTCTCATTTCGGTGCTCGCGATCAATCTGCTCGGCGACGGGCTGCGCGATGCGCTCGATCCGAAACTGAAACGGATGGCATGACCATGAACCCTCTATTGACCATCCGCAACTTGGCGGTCACGTTCGGCGGCGCACCGGCCGTCGACGGGGTGACCTTGGCGGTCGCGCCCGGCGAGGTCGTCGGCGTTGTCGGCGAATCCGGCTCGGGCAAGAGCGTGACGATGATGGCGCTGATGGGCCTCATCGACGCGCCCGGTGTCGTGACCGCCGACGAGATCACCTTCGACGGTAAAGATCTGCTGAAAGCGTCGGCGAAAGCGCGTCGAAAGATCGTGGGCAAGGACATCGCCATGGTGTTTCAAGACGCGCTGACGAGCCTGAACCCGAGCTATACCGTCGGCTACCAAATCAAGGAAGTGCTGAAGTTGCACGAGGGGTTGCGCGGCGCGGCGCTCGAACGACGCGCGCTCGAACTGCTCGACCAGGTCGGCATCCCCGATGCGAAGAACCGTATCTCGGCGTTCCCGCACCAGCTTTCGGGCGGGATGAATCAGCGCGTGATGATCGCGATGGCCGTCGCCTGCAACCCGAAGCTGTTGATCGCGGACGAGCCGACGACGGCGCTCGACGTGACGATCCAAGCGCAGATCATGGATCTGCTCGTCAAGCTGCAGAAGGAGCGCGGCATGGCGCTCGTGCTGATTTCCCACGATTTGGCTGTCGTCTCGCAAGTGGCGCAGCGCGTGGCGGTCATGTACGCGGGCGAAATCATCGAAACGAATCGTGTGCCGGACATCTTTGCGCAGGCCCATCATCCGTACACGGAGGCGCTGCTGGCCGCCATTCCCGAGCACAACCGCGGCGCCAAACGTCTCGCGGCGCTGCCCGGGATGGTGCCGGGCAGCGACGACCGGCCGACCGGCTGCCTGTTCGCGCCGCGCTGCAAGTACGTCGTCGACGATTGCCGCAAGGGCCGGCCCGCGCTCGATCCGCTCGATCCGCACGATCCGCACGATCCGCACGATCCGCACGGTGCGCTTACGCGCGTGCGCTGCATCAAACCGCTCAACCTCGATGCGATCCGCTCGAACCCGATCCAGCACGGAGGCGCCTGATGAACGCAGTACCGGAAGTTTCGCGCGCGCCGCGGCATGAAGATGACCTCGTGCTGATCGCCGAGCGGCTGACCAAGCATTACCCCGTACGGCGCGGCATGTTCGGCCAAGGTACGATCAAGGCGCTGAACGGCGTGTCGTTTTCGCTCGTGCGCGGCAAGACGCTCGCTGTCGTCGGCGAGTCGGGATGCGGCAAATCGACGCTCGCCCGCCAATTGACGATGATCGAGCCGCCCACCTCGGGCAGGCTGCTGATCGAAGGCGTTGACGTTGCCGGCGCCGAAGGCGACAAGCTCGCGCAACTGCGGCGGCGCGTGCAGATGGTGTTCCAAAACCCGTTTGCGTCGCTCAACCCGCGCAAGACGGTCGAGCAGACGCTGTCCGAGCCGCTCGTCATCAACACGCCGATGAGCACTGCCGAGCGCGCGAGCCGCGTGGCGCAGATGATGCGCACCGTCGGCTTGCGTCCGGAGCACGCGAAACGTTATCCGCACATGTTTTCTGGCGGACAAAGGCAGCGCATTGCGATTGCTCGTGCGATGATTCTGGATCCGCGCATCGTGGTGGCCGACGAGCCCGTTTCGGCGCTCGACGTTTCCATTCAGGCCCAGATCCTGAATCTGTTTATGGACCTGCAAGAGCAGTTCAAGACGAGCTACGTCTTTATTTCGCACAACTTGGCCGTCGTCGAGCACATTGCCGACGACGTAGTGGTCATGTATTTCGGCGCCGTGGCTGAACTCGGCGACAAAAAGACGATTTTCGCCAAGCCTCGCCATCCGTACACGCGCTCGTTGATGTCGGCCACGCCGGCCATCTTCGAGGCCGAGCGGCGCACGCAGATCAAGCTGCAAGGCGAAATGCCGTCGCCGCTCGATCCGCCCTCGGGCTGCACGTTTCATCAGCGCTGCCCGTACGCGATCGAGCGGTGTCGCGTGGAGGAGCCGATGTTGCGCGACGTGGACGGCCGGCTCGTGTCGTGCCACCGCGCCGAGGAAGTGGGGGATGCGGATGGCTGAAGCGCGGGCGGCGCGGACAAGTGCGCGCCGCCCGTGCGAGGGCGCCTTTGCGGCCGTCCTCGCGCGGCGGGCACGAGCCTGCCTGCGCCGCATGCGCTCGCTCGTGCTCACGTTCATCTTTACGTTCGCCCTCGATCCACGCTCGGGCGGGCCGATTTCGCCTGCCTACGCAGGGCCCGCCACGGCGCCCGTCGTGCAGGCGGCGCCGGGCGCGCCGATCATGCCCACGTCGCCGAGCGCCCCGATTCCCGGCTTTCACGGGCCGCCGCCCGGCTTCGGCGGCACGAGTGCGAGCGGGCCCGTGCGGGCCGAGCCGGCGCATATGCCGTTTTACGTCGCGACGAAAGGCGCGACGACGATCTATCTGCTCGGGACGCTGCACATCGGCGATCCCTACGATTACCCGAAAAGTCAGCCGTTTCGGCGGCCGATCATGGCCGCGCTCGCGGCTTCGCCGACGCTCGCACTCGAGATTTCGCCCGACGATCTGCTTCGATCGCAAGACGACGTATCGAAGTTCGGCGTCTGTTCCTATGCCTGCCTGCCGCGTTTGTTGCCCGAGGCCATTTGGCGCAAGCTCGCCTTTCGTCTGCGCGGCAATCCGGCCGCGCTCGAGGAGATCCAGAAGACACGGCCCTGGCTCGCCGCCTTGCTCGTCGAAACCTACGATTCGCTGGCGATCGGCTTGCAAACCGAGTACGGCACCGAGGCGCAGCTCGAAAACGTCTATCTGCCCACCCGCGGCAAGATCGTCGGCCTCGAAACGCTAGCTGAGCAGATGCGGGCATTTACGAATCTGACGCTGGCAGAGCAGCGCGAGATGCTGGCGCAGGATCTTGCGCAAACCCCTGTGCAGAACATGGACGACGTCAAGGCGCTGCACCGCCTCTGGCGCGTCGGCGATGCCGACGCGATCGCGGCGTGGGCGTCGGCCAAGTCGGAGCGGCTTGCGCGCACGCCGGCCGTGGCGCAGGCGCTCGACAATCGCATCGTCTACGAACGCAACCGACGCTTCGCGGTGCGCATGACGGCGATCGCCGCGCCGAACCGTCCGGTCTTCGTTGCGATCGGCGCGCTGCACTTGGGCGGGCCGAAGGGCGTGCTCAATCTGCTGCGTCAGCGCGGGTTTACGGTTGACGCGGGCTGATTCATCGAGCATTGCCGGTCGAACGCTTCGACCACGGTACTGATTTCGACGGGGAAGGGCGTCCGATGGGCTCATCGGAGCATTGCAAGCGGATGTGAACTTCAATGCGTCTGAATTTTTCGAGGAGGCGGCAGTTCAGCTCTCCAAGATCCTTATAGTTCGGGCGGTTTCTTCTTAAGGTTCGCTACGCACAATCACGTTGTTTACGCGATGGCTTTCGACGAGCCGGGCCGACGTGCTTGTCTGCCTTTGTTTGAAAATATTTCGACTATCGATGATGAAATCAGATGGCGTTGCCGTATCTGGCGATTTAGCTCTCTGCGTGCCTATGGGTTGGGATGCATACATTTCTAGGGAGTTTCATGAAATTCATCAATGTTTGGTAGCGCTTGGATGGAAATTGATGATTGTCGAGTCGACCGATAGCGAACAATTGTTAGAGTCGATTCGTCAAGCGCGTGTGGTGTTGCTTTGGGAGTGCTATGAAATCATGGAGCGGTATTATGAATCGTTCGCTGCGATACCTAATAGGGTGAGGCGCATCATATTCTGTGATGATGTTCATTATTTCAGCGAGCATCGAAGAGCGCAGCGACAGCGAGCGTTCGACTGGGCGGATTTAATTCTGGCTACTTATCCGAATAAACTAGTCGATTGGTTCCCGGAGACAAAGAAGCGCATCCAATGGGTGCCTCATGCGGCCGCATCCTATTTCACGCCGATATTTGCGCCGGCGTCCGATCGCATATTGCTGTCGGGATCTCGTGCATGGCCCTACCCATTCCGGCAATTCTGTGCCGCGAAGCTACCGCCGAGCGTATGCCATGTCGTGGATCATCCTGGCTATCCCGGCTATCCGGGTGACAAAGCCAATCAAATGCGGGTCGACGCCAAGGCATTAGAGACCGTTGGCAGGGAACGATATGCTTCGCTATTGCGCCATCATCCGGCGATGTTGGTATGCGGTTCTGTATTCAACTACTTGGTGGCCAAGGTATTTGAAGGAATGGCGGCCGGATGCTTGATCGTCGCAGATCGATCATCGCTTGGTGAGCAGCTTTCGGCACTAGAATTCTATGAAGATGAACATTATCTCGGCACTGATATTTTTCACGCTATAGAAGACACCACGTCTATCCAACGATCATTTGCCGTCGGTGATTCGCGCTGGTCGGCGATTACGGAGCGGGCGGCGCAGAAGGTCGCCGCACATCACACAACGGCGTTTCGCGCCAGGGATATTCACGAACTGTGTCTCGACGAGGTGAAAAATTGAATATCGACCATCTGCTGAGGGTCTATCGCAATGCAGGCGCGATTTACCCCATGCCGGCGCTGTCCGCCGCCGAAGTCCGGCAGACTTGGGACAACTATCACTCGCTGTGTGGTGCTGGAAATGCAGTGCTGGAAAAAGAGCACAGGGTATTGGGGCATTTGCTGTATCCGTGGGTTGCGCAACTAGTCGCCCATCCGGCCGTACTCAAAGTCGTGCGCTCATTAATAGGTCCTGACGTGCTCGTATGGGTCAGTGAATTCAATTCGAAACCACCTCGCACGCAGCGATTTTTCTCATGGCACCAGGATATCTATTACTGGCAGCATCGATACGCCGATTTGCGTACCATCCCCATGGTGACAGTCTGGCTTGCGTTGACCGATGCGAACGAGAGAAACGGTGGAATGCGGGTTTTGCCGGCTAGCCACTCAGTGCTCGTTGAGCATACGGAAAGGCCAGATCCTCAGAACATGCTGACGCGCGCGCAGCGAGTGTGCGGCCCAATTGACGAGAGTAATGTGGCGCACGTCAACCTGAACGCAGGCGAATTCTCGGTCCATCATCCGCTGCTGTTTCATGCGTCAGGACCTAATCTCAGCGATTCGCCGCGCATCGGCCTAGTGACACGCTACGTCGCACCTCAGGTTGTACCGGTGGTACGGCCTTCCTATACGTGGCTTTATACGTGGTTTGTCAGCGGTGAAGACTCGCTCGGTAACTGGGACCATGTCGCACCGATGGACGTGCTGACCGGCGCCGCGCTGAGGCAAAGGTGTATCAGTGCCGTGCAAGCTGCAACCGGTGCGCGCTTCAAATAAATGTGAGGCGCAAGCTATGGTTTGCATCGCTCGGGGTGCTCTGCGCAATTGGACCCGTGTCGATCGACATGCATTTGCTTGCGACAACCGATCGGCGCCCCGACATACGCCGTAATGCTTGTCATGGCGACATGCAGCGTGCTGGCGACGCTGATGTTCTATATGGCACAACGCTAGCGGCCCAACGAAACCGATCGGAATCACGGGCCACATCGCACATCCCCTCACCGAAACATCAGCGCATTGAGCAGCACGATGTTCAGGATCAGCAAAAACACGCCCGTCGGCGCTTGCGCCTTGATAACGGCGTTTTTGTCCGGCAGTTCGAGCAGCGCCACGGGCACCATGTTGAAATTGGCCGCCATCGGCGTCATCAGCGTGCCGCAGTAGCCCGAGAACATGCCGATCGCCACCATGACGGCCGGGTTGCCGTGAAACACGTTGACGAGAATCGGCACGCCGATGCCGCCCGTCATCACCGGGAAGGCGGCGAAGCCGTTGCCCATCACCATCGTGAACAGCGCCATGCCGATGCAATAGACGGCCACCGCGACGAAGCGATAGTCGAGGTTCACATAAGCCGTGGCCACGTGCGCGACGGCTTTGCCGACGCCGGAGTCGGCGAACACGAGCCCGAGCATGCCCAGCATTTGCGGCAGCACGGCCGCCCACGAGAGCGCGTCGATGAGGCGCCGAGCCTCCTTCGCCGATTGCCCGACGGAGTCGCGCGTGACGTAGCAGGCCACCGCCAGCGCGACGACGCAGCCGATACCGAAGCCGACGAGCGTCGTATTCTTCGGATCGATGAGCGGCGTGCCGCTGAAGACGAGCCGGCCGGCCAGTAGCGTGACGACCACCGTCACGAACGGAATCGCCAACGCCGGGACGAACAGCAGGTTGCCGAGCCGCTTGGCGCTTGCATGGCGTGCTTCGTCGCTCGGCATGTTCGGCTTGGCGCCGAGTACCCCGCCGAATCCCGCGATCAATGCCATGGCGATGACGAGCACGCCGACCAGCTCGATAGGCAACTTGTCGCCGACAAGGAAGATCAGTGCGTAGATGATCCAAAAGCCGCCGGCCGCGAAGCGGCGCGGATGCGCCTTGTCGGTGACGATCATTGCACCGACGATCAAGAGCAGCGCGCCGACGAGCCAAAACAGATGGGTGAGCAGAAGCGTCATGTTCATTCTCCCGCGGCGTTGGTCGTCGGTTGCGCTTGCGCGCCGGCAGAGAGCGAGGCGTCGCCTTCCGGGGGAGACGCCTGTGCCTGTGCGCCGTGCCCGAGTTCCTTGGCGAGACGGCGGTCGAGCAGATACAGCCGCACGCTGTGAATGATGAATGCGCCGAGGGCGGTCGGCATGCCCCACACGGCCACGTGCATCGGCGCGACGACGATGCCGGTTTCTTTCAGGAACGTCACCATCAACACGATGGCGCCGAACGCGACGAAGATGTCTTCGCCGAAAAAGAGGCCGACGTTGTCGGTCGCGGCGGAGAACGCGCGCAGTTTGTAGCGCACGGCATCGGAGATCTTGCCGTAGCGCGCTTCGGTCGCGCCTTCGGCCATCGGCGCGAGCAGCGGCCGCACCATCTGCGGATGTCCGCCGAGGCCCGTGAGGCCTACGGCGGCAGTCAGCTCGCGCACCAGCAGGTAGACGATCAAAAGGCGTCCGGCCGTGGCTGCTTGGATGCTGGAGATCCACATTTGCGCGCGCTCGCGCAGCCCGTGCCGTTCGAGCAATCCGATGACGGCGAGCGGCAGCAGGATGATGAGCGGGATGTTGCGTGTTTTGAGAAAGCCGGAGCCGATGGCGGCGAGAATCTTATCCGGCGGGAAGTACGCGCAGAGCGGGGTGACGATCGCCGCGGCGGCGACGATGAGCATCGGATTGAAGCGAAGAAGGAAGCCGACGATGATGACGGCTACGCCTAGTAACGGCCATAAATTGGTCTGCATTGTTCTGTCTCCTGTCTCTAGTAAAACGCCTTTTCGACGCGGCTCTAACGGCCGCTTGCCCTGCTTGCGGAGCGCGCCATGTCCCGACTCGGGCACGGCGTGCTCATTTCGATTCCTTCTCGTTCCGGGGCGAACAGCCTTCCTCCGCGGCTGCGCGCCGTGCCGTCAATGGGGCAGCCCCGAAGCGGCGTGCACCCCGATTCCGTTCGTCGAGAGCGTGCGGCGCAGCTTCTGCGCGAACTCGAGCGCATGCGGCCCGTCGCCGTGCAGGCACAGCGTGCGCACGTCAAGTGGTACCCAGTCGCCGCTCACGGTACGGACGCGCTTGTCGCGCACCATCGAGAGCACGTGCTCGAGCATCTCGTCGTCGTCGTCGATGAGCGCGCCCGGCTCGCTGCGCGGTACGAGCGAGCCATCGGCGCGGTAGCCGCGATCGGCGAATCCTTCTTCGACCGCGACGAGTCCCGCCTCGCGCGCGATCGTGATGAAGCGGCTGTTGGCCAGGCCGAACACCGCCACCGAAGGATCGAAGTCGTGCACGGCCGAGATGATCGCCTCCGCGATCGCGGGGTCGCGCGCGGCCTGGTTGTAGAGCGCGCCGTGCGGCTTCAGATGCGCGACGCGCACGCCTTCGGCCTGGGCGATCGCCGACAGCGCGCCGAGTTGATAGAGGATGCCGGCGTAAATGTCGTCGGGCGGCAGATGCATTTCCTTGCGACCGAAATTGGCCGGATCGTGAAAGCTCGGGTGGGCGCCGATCGCTACCCCTCGCTGCACGGCCAGCCGCACGCAATCGCGCATCGCATTGGCGCCTCCGGCATGCCAGCCGCAGGCGATGTTCGCCGAACTGACGAGACCGAGCAGCGCTTCGTCGGCGTCGCCACCTTCGCCGAGATCGGCGTTCAAATCGATTTCCAT
This sequence comes from Trinickia acidisoli, assembly GCF_017315725.1. Taxonomy (NCBI): domain Bacteria; kingdom Pseudomonadati; phylum Pseudomonadota; class Betaproteobacteria; order Burkholderiales; family Burkholderiaceae; genus Trinickia; species Trinickia acidisoli. The sequence continues at coordinate 3,769,708 of NZ_JAFLRG010000001.1, read as the reverse complement.
GACTACCTCGTTACAAAACCTTCAAGCGGCGTGCGAAAGACGCTGCATCCGCTCTTCGTGCATGGCGATCGCGGCATCGATCTGCCGCAGATACGCGTGTTCCTCCGAAAGCGCGTAGCGCGCTTCCTCTTGCGTCGTGCGCACGAAGCGCACCGCGGCGCCCAGCCGCACCTGCGCGAGCTTCCACATGTCGGCGGCGATGACGACACCGATGCGCGGATAGCCGCCCGTCGTCTGTGCGTCGCTCATCAGCACGATCGGCTGGCCGTTGCCCGGGACCTGGATCGTGCCGGGCAACACGGCGTGCGAGAGCAGTTCGGCATCATGCTCGCGCGCGAGTGTGCTGCCCGCCAAACGGTAGCCCATGCGATTGCTGTTCGGCGTCACGCGCCACTCGTCAGACCAGAACGCCGTGCGTGCCGCCTCGCCGAACGAATCGTACTCGGGGCCGCGCAGTACGCGGATCGCCACCGCGCGCTCGGCACCGGCCGCGTGCTTGCCGCGCCGCACCGGTTCGTGCGCCACCTCGGCGAAGCGGCACCATTGCGGTGCCTTGACGCCGAACGCCGGGGCGTCGACAGCCGTCGCCCGCCCCTGTCGCGGTGCGGACGCGCCCGTCGGGAGCCGGTCGCCATCGCGCAGCTTACGCCCGCCGAGGCCGCCGAAGCGCGCGGCGAGATCGGTGCTGCGCGAGCCGAGGACGGGCACGACGTCGATTCCGCCGCGCACGCACACATAGCCGCGCATGCCGCGCGTCGGACCCTGCAACAGCAACTCTTGACCGGGGCGCACCGGTAGGCTCCACCAGGTGTGAACGGGCACGCCGTCCAGTGTCGCGCCAAACTGCGCGCCCGTGATGGCGATGCGCGTGGCCTGCGTAAACCGCAGCGCCGCGGGCCCGACCGTGATCTCGATCGCGGCCGCCTGCGGCGCGTTGCCGACGAGCCGGTTGCCGATGTCGAGCGCGAGCGTGTCGAGCGCGCCGGCCTTCGCCACACCGAGATGGCGATACCCGGTGCGGCCGAGATCCTGCACCGACGAGAGCACGCCGGCGCGCAGCACGTCGATCATCGAACCACCTCCAGCGCGGTGAAGCGCACGCGGTCGCCGGGCTGCAGCAGTGTCGGCGGGTGGCCGGCCGGATCGAAGAGCAGCGACGGCGTGCGTCCGATCAACTGCCAGCCGCCCGGCGACGCCGCCGGATAGATACCGGTTTGCGCGCCGCCGATGCCGACCGATCCGACCGGCACCTCGAGCCGAGGGGCCGCGCGCCGCGGCATGTGCAGCGACGCGTCGAGCCCGCCGAGATAGGCGAAGCCCGGCTGGAAGCCGACGAAGAATACGACGTATTCGGCGCTCGCATGGCGCCGTACGACTTCGTCGATGCTGAGCCCGGCATACTCGGCCACGGCCGGCAAGTCGGGGCCGTCCTCGCCGCCGTAGCGCACGGGAATGTCGATTTCGCGCGTGGACGGCCTGACGCCGACGGCGCGGTCCCACGCGAGCGCGAGGTCGCGGGCGAGGGCTTCCACGTCGGCGCAAAGCGGATCGAAGACGATCGTTAGATTGTTCATGCCCGGCACGACTTCGACAACGTGCGGCCACTCCCGCGCCGCCTCGCCGAGCGCCCAGACCCGCTCCTGGCACGCGAGCGTCGCGGGCGGCGGGGCCTCGCAGACGAGTGCGCTGTCGCCGAACGGATAGATTCGAGGTTCTGTCATCGAGGCTTTGGGCCCGCTGCGGCTGTCCCTTGACACTGGGGCGAGCCGCTCGGACGTGCATTGAGTCAGTCGTATTATCGATAAATTATCGACATTTTACCCATAAGCGTTTTCGCTAGTGCTGAACGAAGTGCGGCCGGCGTACACTTCGCGAACTCTTCCTTTCATTGTTACTTGCAAGTCGCCGCCATGCCGCGTCATCCGACCAAGATCGTGTCTTCGGAACATCTCGTCTCCGAGACGAGCGTCGAGCTGTCCGAATTCGAATACGGGCTGATCATGGCGAGCAATGCGTTCAACCGCTGGATGGTGCGATGCATGTCGGCGGCCGGCGCCAAGGACATGACGGCCATCGAGGTGTCGCTTCTGCACCACGTCAGCCACCGCGAACGCAAGAAAAAGCTCGCCGACATCTGCTTCGTGCTCAACATCGAGGACACGCACGTGGCCACGTATGCATTGAAGAAACTCGTGAGTAGAGGGTATGTAAAAAGCGAAAAGACCGGCAAGGAAGTCTTTTTTTCTGCTACCCAGGCAGGGCGAGACCTGTGCAACAAATACCGCGAAGTCAGAGAAAGCTGCCTGATCGCGGCGCTCAAGGAAAGCGGGTTGGTCAACGAGCAGATCGGCGAGGCCGCTCAGCTCATGCGCAATGCATCGGGCTTGTACGACACCGCGGCCCGCGCCGCCGCGTCGCTCTGAATTCACGTTCGCGCGTCGCGATATGCGATATGCGCGATGCGTAGGCGTAGGCGTAGGCGGCAACGAGGTGCGGCCTACGCCGTTTGCTTGGGTTCCTTGGGTCTCTTTCAGCGCGGATTCGCGAACAGCCCGTCGTCGGTGACGATCGCATCGAGCGGTACGTCGTGCAGTTCGCGCGGCAACGTCGCGCGGCACGCTTCGTAGGCGATCCCGATCGTGACCGGTTTGTCCGTGCCGGGCCAGGCCGCGAGGGTGCGGTCGTAATAGCCGCCGCCATAACCCAGCCGATAGCCCGCGTCGTCGAATCCCACGCAGGGCACGAGCAGCAGATCCGGCAAGACGGGCGGCGCTCGCTCGGGCTCTGGGATGCGATGATGCCCCACGCGCATCGACGTGTTCGGCGTCCACGCGTGGAACTGAAGCGCCTGGCCTTTCATGACGACGACGGGCAATGCGGCTTGGCGCCGCGCGTCGCGCGCGAGCCATTCGCCGACGATCGCGCGCGCGTCGAATTCGCCCGCGAGCGGCCAATAGAATCCCACTGTATGGGGCGCGTAACGCGAGAGCGCCTCGCGCAGATGAGCGGCGAGCGAAGCGTCGGCGCGGCCCGCGGCGGCGGCGTCGCTGCGCGCTTGGAGCAAGCGTTTTCGCAGCTCGGCTTTCGATTTTGCCGTGGGGTTGCGTGCTATGCTTTCGCTCAATTTTTGCTCCACGAACCACGATGTCAAAACGCTTTGCACGAGTATATCGCGCGGTCGCTTGCGCACTCGCCGCCGTCGCGCTCGTCGCCTGCGGCACCGCCTCCGCGGGGCGCCAAGTACGCCCAACCGCCGCGCTTACCGACGATCAGATTTTCGTGCGCCTGCGCGAGGCCGCCCGCAATAACGACGCCGCGCGCGCGGCGCAGCTTGCGGCGATGATTCCGAACTACCCCGCGCCGTCGTATCTCGAATACTTTCAGCTCAAGCCCCAGTTGTACGACAGCGGCGGCCACGCGCGCGTCGACGCGCCGGACGAGCCCGTGCTGTCGTTCCTGCAGCGCCACGACGGCGAAGCGATCGCCGACCGGCTGCGCAACGATTACCTGCTGGTGCTGGGCGCGCGCCACGACTGGCGCGATTTCGACGCGCAGTATCCGCGCTTCGTGCTCAACGACGACACGCAAGTGAAGTGCTACGCGCTGGAGTCTCGCGCCGCGCATGGCGAAAACGTCGCCGAGGCGGCGCGCGCGCTGCTCGTCGAGCCGAGGTATTACGGCGACGGCTGCGTCGATCTGATCACCGCGCTGGCGGCAAGCCACCAGTTCAGCGACGACGACGTCTGGCAACAGATCCGCCTTGCCTACGAGCAAAACGCGACGAGCGCGGGTAGCCGGCTGTTCGACGCGCTCGGCCCGGTGCGCCCCGATCAGACGCTCATCGATCAGGCAACGGGCGCGCCGCCGCTCCTGCTTGCGCGCGGGGTGGGGCCCGACTCGGCCTCGCACGCGCTCGCGCTGCTCGCGATCACGACGATGGCGCGCACCGACGTCGTCACCGCCGCGGCCACGTTCGCGACGATCGCGCCGTCGCTGTCGCTGGCCGAGCGTGCGATCGGCTGGGGCACGATCGGCTATCAGGGCGCGGTCCATCAGGTGCCGGGCGCCGTCGACTGGTTCCGGCTCTCGGCGAATGCGCCGCTTTCGTATCCGGCCTATGAATGGCGTACCCGCAGTGCGCTGCTGGCTGGCGATTGGACGATGGTGCGCTGGTCGATCGAGCAAATGCCGAGCGCGCTGCGCACGCAGCCCGCCTGGGTCTATTGGCACGCGCGCGCGCTCGAGAAGAGCAGCAGCCCCGAGGACAAGGCGCTCGCCGTTCAAGAGTTCACGCGCATCGCGTCGGGCTTCAACTTCTACGGACAGCTTGCCACCGAGGCGCTCGGTCGCAAGATCACGGTGCCGCCGCAAACGACCGTGACCGACGCCGAGGTCGAGGCGGCAAGCCGCACGCCGGGCTTCGATCTCGCGCGCCGCTTTTACGCACTGAATCTGCGGCTCGAAGGCAATCGCGAGTGGAATTGGCCGCTGCGCGGCATGACCGATCATCAATTGCTGGCCGTGGCCGAATACGCGCGCCGCATCCAGCTCTATGACCGCACGGTCAACACGGCCGACCGGACGCAGACCGAACACGACTTTTCGCTGCGCTACCTTGCACCGTTCCGCGACATCGTGGAGCGCGATGCAAAGTCGACCGGCCTCGACGTCGAATGGGCCTATGGGCTCATTCGCCAGGAATCGCGCTTCATCATCAACGCGCAGTCGGACGTCGGAGCGGGCGGCCTGATGCAACTGATGCCCGGCACGGCGCGCATGGTGGCGCGCAAGATCGGCCTCGGGCCGCTTTCGCCCGAGCAAATGAACGACATCGATACGAACATTTTGCTCGGCACCAGCTATCTATCGATGATCTACAATCAGTTCGACGGTTCGGCCGTACTCGCCACGGCGGGCTACAACGCCGGGCCCGGTCGTCCGCGCCAGTGGCAAGCGGCGCTGCAGCGCCCCGTCGAAGGCGCGATCTTTGCGGAGACGATCCCGTTCAACGAGACGCGCGATTACGTCAAGAACGTGCTGTCGAACACGGTCTACTATGCGGCGCTGTTCGAAGGCCGTCCGCAATCGCTGAAGGAGCGGCTCGGGGTGATCCTGCCTCAGACGCCCTGAGGCATGCCGTGCGCGATAGGGCCGCGATGAGCGCGCGGCGGTGCCTGTGGCCGTCGCCCGCAGGGAGTCGAAAATGCGACATCAATCCATTGCGTTGATCGGCGGTTCCGGCTTCATCGGCACGCATCTCGCCAACGCGCTCGTCGCCGCCGGCAAGAACGTGCGCATTGCCACGCGCAAGCGCAGCCATGCCGCCCATCTCACGCTGCTCCCGCTCGACGTCATCGAGCTCGATCCATTCGACACGGTCGAGCTTGCCCGCTTCGTCGAGGGCGTCGATGCCGTCGTCAACCTCGTCGGCACGCTGCACGGCCGGCGCGGCCGCCCTTACGGGCCCGAATTCGCGAAGCTGCACGTCGAGTTGCCGTCGAAGATCGCGGCGGCTTGCGAGGGCAAGGGCGTGCACCGGCTCGTTCACCTGAGCGCCATCGGCGCCGATTCGAATGGCCCGAGCATGTACTTGCGCTCGAAGGGCGACGGCGAGAAGGGCGTGCTCGCGGCCACTCAGCTTGCGACGACCATCTTTCGGCCATCGGTCGTGTTCGGTCCCGAAGACCGCTTCCTCAATACGTTCGCCTCGCTCGCGCGCCTCTTCCCCGTGCTGCCGCTCGCCAAGCCCGACGCGAAATTCCAGCCCGTCTACGTTGGCGACGTCGTCAAGGCCATCGTCGGCACGCTCGATCTCGACGCCGCGCATGGGCGCACCTACGAGCTCGGCGGCCCGACCGTCCATACGCTCGAAGCGCTCGTGCGCATGTGCGGCGAGATGATCGGCCGCCACCCGCGCATCGTGCGGTTGCCCGACGCGCTTGCCTATATGCAGGCGCTGTCGTTCGAGACGCTTCCGGGCGAACCGCTCGTCACGCGCGACAATCTCGATTCGATGTCGCGCGACGCGATCCTGAGCGCGCCGCTCGCGGCCGAATTGAATGTGGAGCCCGTCGCCATCGAAGCGATCGCGCCCACCTATCTGAACGACGCGGCGCTGCAATCGCGCTTCAGCGCCTTTCGGACGACGGCGGGGCGCTGAAGCGGCGGACGCAGAGGAAGCAGCGCAAAGCGCTGCGGCAGAGCACCGCCCGCTCGCTTCGTGGCACCATTGCCGCTTCGTTTCTCTCGTTGTCTCGATGTTCCGATCAATCAACGCTCTTTTCGGTGGCGCATGAAACTCATCATCGGTAATAAGAACTACTCGTCGTGGTCGATGCGGCCTTGGGTCATGATGAAACAGATGGGCCTCTCGTTCGACGAGGTGCTCGTGCCGCTCGGCGAGGCCGATACGAAGGCGCGCATCCTCGAGCACTCGCCCTCGGGCCGCGTGCCGTGCCTCGTGACCGACGACGGTCAATCGATCTGGGAGACGCTCGCGATTCTGGAGACGCTGGCCGAGCGCTATCCGCAGCATGCGTTGTGGCCGAGCGATGCTGGCGCGCGAGCCCATGCGCGCGCGATCGCGTGCGAGATGCACGGCGGCTTCGTCGAGTTGCGCACGCAAATGTCGATGAACATTCGCGCGCATCGGCCCGGCAAGGGGGCGACGCCCGATGCGCTCGCCGACGTCGCGCGCATCGATGCGATTTGGAGCGAGTGCCTTGCGCACTACGGCGGCCCCTTCCTGTTCGGCGAAGCATTCGGCGCCGCCGACGCGATGTATGCGCCCATCGTCTCGCGCTTCATCACCTATGCGCCGCCGCTTTCGGACGCGGCGCGTGGGTATGTCGAGCGCATGAGCGCGTTGCCGGTGATGCGCGAATGGTTCGACGACGCGCGCAAGGAAACGCACCGCGTCGCCCGATACGAAGACGCATGAAGATCTACGCGGTAGGCGGCGCGATCCGCGATGCGTTGCTCGGCGTGGCCGTGTCCGATCGCGATTACGTCGTCGTCGGCGCGACGCCCGAGCAGATGGTGGCGCAGGGCTATCGTCCCGTCGGTAAGGACTTTCCGGTCTTTTTGCATCCGCAGACCCACGAGGAGTACGCCCTCGCACGCACGGAGCGCAAGACGGCGGCGGGCTATCACGGCTTCCAGTTCTACTACGCGCCCGATGTCACGCTGGAGGAGGATCTCGCTCGGCGCGACTTGACGATCAACGCGATGGCGCGCGAGGTCCGGCCCGACGGCGAACTGATCGGGCCCGTCATCGATCCGTTCGACGGGCAGGCGGACCTGCGTGCGCGGCGCTTTCGGCACGTTGGCGAGGCGTTCGTCGAGGACCCGGTGCGCATTCTGCGCGTGGCGCGCTTTGCGGCGCGATTCCACGATTTCACGGTCGCGCCGGAGACGCTCGCGCTGATGCGAACGATGACGCAGGCCGGAGAGGTCGATGCGCTCGTACCCGAGCGTGTGTGGCAGGAGATTTCGCGCGGGCTGACGGAGCGCAAGCCGTCGCGGATGTTCGAGGCGCTGCGCGAGTGCGGTGCTTTGGCACGCGTGCTGCCCGAGATCGACGCGCTGTTCGGCGTGCCGCAGCGTGCCGATTACCATCCCGAAGTCGATACCGGCGTGCATGTGATGATGGTCGTCGATTACGCGGCGGCGCGCGGCTACGCTTTGACGGTGCGTTTTGCCGCGCTCGCGCACGATCTGGGCAAGGCGACGACGCCTGACGACGTGCTGCCGCGCCACATCGGACACGAAACGCGCAGCGTCGATCTGCTGCGGCCGATGTGCGAGCGCTTGCGCGTGCCGAACGAGTGCCGCGATCTGGCGGTGCTCGTCGCACGCGAGCACGGCAACATTCATCGCGTGATGGAGATGGGTGCGCAAGCGCTCGTGCGGTTGTTCGAGCGCTGCGACGCGCTGCGCAAGCCGGCTCGCTTCGCGCAAGCGCTGCAGGCGTGCGAAGCGGATGCGCGCGGGCGGCTCGGCTTCGAGACCCGCGATTATCCGCAGGCGGAGCGATTGCGTGTCGCGTTGACGGCGGCGCGCAGTGTCGACGCGGGCGCGGTGGCTCAGGCATTTGCCGATCAGCCCGCGAAGATCAAGGAGGCCGTGCACCGGGCGCGTGTGAAGGCGGTGGGCGCGGCGTTTGAGGGCCCTGAAGCCGACTGACGGCATCAACGTCGATCAATGTTGATCGACGACAGCCGATATGCGCCGGAATCGATCGATGTCGATCGACATCGATCGACATCGATTCGCGCTTTCACATCCGATCCGCTCACAGCGTATGCGACCGATCCCCCCGCGCGAACGCATCGAGCGTGCCGTCTATGCCGCGCGAGAACGCGATCACCTTGAACAGTTCGCCCATCTCGGCCTCGGACAACAGCTTCTGCACCGCATTGGCAGCCGGCAAGAAACGGCTTGCGTCGGCCGGATCGATTTCCGATAAAACTTCGGTCACCCCCGCGTTCATCAGAAAGCGCGCCTGCGACGTATAGCCGAGCAAATCGGCTCCCGTTTCGACACCTGCTTCGGCGATGCGCGTGAATTCGACGTGCGCCGTGATGTCCTGCAACCCTGGGTAAAGAAACGGGTCGTCGTGCGCGCGGTGCCGGTAGTGGCACATCAGCGTGCCCTGTGTGCGCTGCGGATGGTAGTACTCGGCGCGCGGAAAGCCGTAATCGATGAAAAACGCCGCGCCGCGCTTGAGCATGGCGCAGATGGTGCGCGCAAACGCAGCGCCCGCCGCATGTGTTTCCGCGACATAGTCGATTGCCGGGTCGATCTCGGCATCGAGTTCCGCAAACAGCGCGGCGTCTTCCTTCGTCAATTGCACCGCGGGCGCATCGAGCGCACGCGCTTCGAAACGAAATGCGCCGGCCTCGCCTACGGCCACGCCGCGCGCATGCCAGATCCCGCCCGTGCGTGCATAGAGCTGCACCGGCATCGCATCGAGCACCTCGTTGCCGATTACTATGCCCTCGAACCGCTCGGGCAGCGCGTCGAGCCAGCGCACGCGCGAGGCTAGCTCGCCGCCGAGCGCTTCGATCGTTTCGCGCTGACGCTCGCGCAGCTCGCCCGATAGATCGACGATGGCATAGCTGTCGAGCGATACCCCGAGCGCATCGAGCGCCGACAGGATGCCTGCCGCGAGACGGCCCGTGCCGGCGCCGAACTCCATCAACTCGCGCGTGCCGCTCGCTTGCAGCGCCTGCGCGAGCGGACGGGCCAACGTTTGGGCAAAGAGCGGCGAGAGTTCGGGGGCCGTGACGAAGTCGCTGCCGTCCTCGGCGCGGCGGCCGAATTTGCGCGCGCCGCCGCTGTAGTAGCCGAGGCCGGGCGTGTAGAGCGCGAGCTCCATATAGCGGTCGAACGGCAGCCAGCCGCCGGCGGTTGCGATCTCGTCGCGGATGCGTGCGGCGAGATCGGCGCTCGCGGCGAGCGCATCGGCGGCCGGAACGGGTAAACTAGCGGGTTCGTGAGCATTTTGATTCATTCCGGCATTGTAAATGACCGCTTCCGTCGATCCTCGTCCTGACGCCGACGCCCAAGCGTCGCCCCCGCGCGTCGTGCTCGTGACGGGCGCGGCGCGGCGCATCGGGCGCGCGCTCGCGCTTGGCTTCGCGGCCAAGGGATGGGATGTCGCCGTCCATTACGCGGCGTCGCGGGACGAAGCCGATGCGGTCGTCGAGCAGATTCATGCGCTGGGCCGCCGCGCCGTGGCGTTGGCCGCCGATTTGGCGGTCGAGCGCGAGGCGGCGGGGCTCGTCGCGGCTTGCACGGCTGCGCTCGGGCGGCCCGCGTGCATCGTCAACAACGCATCGCGCTTCGTCGAAGACACGGCGCACGACGCCGGCTACGAGACGCTGCTCGCGCACATGGCCGTCAACGTCGGTGCGCCGCTCGTGCTGGCGCGCGCGCTGTTCGAGGCGACGCCCGACGCGGCGAACGAAGACGAAACACTGCGTAGCGTCGTCATCAACGTGCTCGACCAGAAGCTGTACAACCTGAATCCGGACTACTTGTCGTACACGCTGTCGAAAGCGGCGTTGCAAACGGCTACCGTGACGCTCGCGCAGGCTTTGGCCCCGAAAGTGCGCGTCGTGGCGATCGCCCCGGGGCTGACGCTGCAGTCGGCAGACCAAACGCCCGACGAATTCGCACAGGCGCATCGCGTGACGCCGCTCGGCCGCGCGTCGACGCCCGAGGACGTCGTCGCGGCGGCGTGCTACTTGGCGAATGCGCGCGGCGTGACGGGCGCGACGCTGGTCGTCGACGGCGGCCAGCACCTCGTGCCGCTGCCGCGCGACGTGATGTTTTTGACGCGCTGACGCGCACCGGCCCCGGCCCCCGCCGAACTGGGCCTTTCGCGCTCAAGCAGCGCATATTTTGATTGGAACGAATATGGTTGCCGCTCTCTTGCACCCCCGGCTCGTCGACTGCCGCAGGCTGTTTCTGCGCAATTACGAGGTTTACATCAACATCGGCGTGCACGAGTTCGAAAAGCGCGGGGAGCAGCGCGTCGTCATCAACGTCGAACTGTTCGTGCCGCTCGCGCAAACGACGCCGACGGAAGACAAGCTACACGAGGTCGTCGATTACGACTTCATGCGCGCGACGATCGCCCGCCGCGTCGGCAAGGGGCACATCCACTTGCAAGAGACGCTGTGCGACGACATCGCGGCGATGATGCTCGAGCATCCGCGCGTGCGCGCCGTTTCCGTGTCGACGGAAAAGCCCGACGTCTATCCCGACTGCGATGCCGTGGGTGTCGAAGTCTTTCGCATCAAAGAGGAAGTCGTATGAACGCGCCCGAGAGGATCGCGCCCGAAGGCGCGGCCGCCCAAGCCGACGTTGCAGCCGAGCTTGCGCAAGCCATGCCGGGCGAAGCGGCGGGCGATGCGCGCGAGCATCGCCCGCAGACCCGTCGTGAGCAAAAGGAAGCGTACGAGAACAACAAGCTGTTCAAGCGGTTGGCTCGGCTCGTCGGTCAAGCGGTCGGCGACTTCAACATGATCGAGCAGGGCGACAAGGTGATGGTCTGCATGTCGGGCGGCAAGGACAGCTATGCGATGCTCGACATCTTGCTGCGGCTGCGCGAGCGCGCGCCGATCGATTTCGACATCGTCGCCGTCAATCTCGACCAAAAGCAGCCGGGGTTTCCCGAGCACGTGCTGCCCGAGTACCTGAGAAGCGCGGGCGTGCCGTTCCACATCGAGAATCAGGACACGTACAGCATCGTCAAGCGTCTCGTGCCCGAAGGCAAGACGACGTGCTCGCTGTGCTCGCGGCTGCGGCGCGGCATCCTGTATCGCGTGGCCGGCGAACTCGGTGCGACCAAGATCGCGCTCGGCCACCATCGCGACGACATTCTGCAGACGACGTTGTTGAACCTGTTCTACGGGGGCAAGCTCAAGGGCATGCCGCCGAAGCTGCAATCGGACGACGGCAAGAACATCGTGATTCGGCCGCTCGCCTACGTGAAGGAAGTCGATCTCGAGAAATACGCGCAATTGCGTGCGTTCCCGATCATTCCGTGCAATTTGTGCGGTAGTCAGCCGAACCTGAAACGTGCGGAAATGAAGGCGCTGATCCGTGATTGGGACAAACGTTTTCCGGGGCGCGTCGAGAACATGTTCAATGCGCTCTCGAACGTCGTGCCGTCGCATCTGATGGATGCGACGCTGTTTCCGTTCGCGGGGCTGCGTGCGACGGGGCAGGCCGATCCGCTCGGCGACATCGCCTTCGACGACGAACCCTGCGCGACCGGAGCGACGGGCGAGGGCGACGAGTCGAGCGCCGCGCAGACGATTTCGTTCGTCCCGTTCGACGACCTTTGACGACGCGCCGGGGCCCCGGCGCGGCCGGCCGCGCGCGAGCCGGCGAGCCGCGCCGCACGGGCTTTGCGCGCCTGGCCGCATGTTAGAATCGCGCACTTTGTACCTACATTTTTCGCCGATGCCATGAACATCGTCATATTGGCTGCAGGCACCGGCAAGCGCATGCGCTCCGCGCTGCCGAAGGTGCTCCATCCGCTGGCCGGCCGGCCGCTTCTCTCGCACGTCATCGATACCGCGCGCGCGCTCGAGCCGGCGCGCATCGTCGTCGTCGTGGGGCACGGCGCCGAAGCCGTGCAGCAAGCCGTGGCCGCTCCCGACATCGCGTTCGTGCTGCAAGCCGAGCAGCTTGGTACCGGGCATGCCGTGCAGCAAGCGCTGCCGCTGCTCGATCCCACGCGTCCCACGCTCGTGCTCTACGGCGACGTGCCGCTCACGAAGCCGTCCACGCTCAAGCGCTTGGCCGATGCTGCCATTGACGGCCGCTACGGCATCTTGACCGTCTCGCTCGACGATCCCACCGGTTACGGCCGCATCGTGCGCGACTCGGGCGGTTACGTGACGCGCATCGTCGAGCAAAAGGATGCGACGCCGGAGCAATTGCGCATCGTCGAGATCAACACCGGCATCGTGGTCACGCCCACTGCTCAGTTGGCCATGTGGCTTGGCGCACTGAAAAACGACAACGCGCAGGGCGAGTATTACTTGACCGACGTCGTCGAACGCGCGATCGAAGCGGGCTTCGATGTCGTGACAACGCAGCCCGACGACGTATGGGAGACGCTCGGCGTCAACAGCAAAGCGCAATTGGCGGAGCTCGAGCGCATCCATCAACGCAACTTGGCCGACGCCTTGCTCGGCGAAGGCGTGACGATCGTCGACCCGGCGCGGTTGGACGTGCGCGGCACGCTTACATGCGGCCGCGACGTGTCGATCGACGTCAATTGCGTCTTCGAAGGTCAGGTGGCGTTGGCAGATGGCGTGACGGTCGGCGCAAACTGCGTGCTGCGCGACGCGACGATCGGCGCCGGCACGCGCATCGAGCCGTTCACGCACATCGAGGGTGCGCGTGTAGGCGAGCAGGCCGTGTTGGGGCCGTACGCACGGCTGCGGCCCGGCGCCGTGCTCGGCGACGAAACGCACGTCGGCAATTTTGTTGAAGTGAAGAATGCGACGCTCGGCCAGGGCTCGAAGGCGAACCATCTGACGTATATCGGCGATGCCGACATCGGCGCGCGCGTGAACGTCGGTGCCGGCACGATCACCTGTAATTACGACGGTGCGAACAAACACCGCACCGTGATCGAGGACGACGTCTTCGTCGGCTCGGATACGCAGTTCGTCGCGCCGGTGCGCGTGGCGCGCGGCGTGACGATCGCGGCAGGCACGACGATATGGAAGGATGTGCCCGAAGGCACGCTCGTGCTCAACGAGAAGACGCAAGTGACGCGCGACGGCTACGTTCGCCCCGTCAAGAAGAAAAGCTGAGCCGGCGTCCTGGCGCATGCGCTCCCGCACCGACGCGAGCATAAATGCGCCGCACGCTAAAAGAAAGAAGCATGACTTGCGAAAGGAAGAACTCTCATGTGTGGCATCGTCGGCGCCGTTGCGCAGCGTAATATCGTTCCCGTCCTTGTCGAAGGACTACGCCGCCTCGAATACCGCGGCTACGACTCATGCGGCGTGGCCGTGCTGACGAGAGGCGAACCGCGCCGCGCGCGCAGCGTCGCGCGTGTGGCCGACCTCGACGCACAAGTGCGCGAAGGACACCTCGAAGGCGTCACGGGCATCGCGCATACGCGCTGGGCCACGCACGGCGCGCCGGTTACCGGCAATGCGCATCCGATCTTCTCGCGCGATACCGTCGCGCTCGTGCACAACGGCATCATCGAGAACTTCGAATCGTTGCGCGAGATGCTGCGGGGCAAGGGCTACGAATTCGTGTCGCAGACCGACACCGAAGTCATCGCGCACCTGGTCCACAGCCTCTATCAAGGCAGCTTGTACGAGACCGTTTGCGAAGCCGTCAAGCAATTGCACGGTGCGTATGCGATTGCCGTCGTGCACAAGGACGAACCGCATACCGTGGTGGGCGCGCGGCAGGGCTCGCCGCTCGTCGTCGGCGCGGGGCAGGGCGAGAACTTTCTTGCATCGGACGCATTGGCGCTCGCGGGTAGCACCGAGCAGTTCATGTTCCTTGAAGAAGGCGACGTGTGTGAGTTGACGCAGGCCGGCGTGCGCATCAGCGATCGCGACGGCGCGAGCGTCGAACGCGAAATCCGCACGGTGCAAGCGTACGGCGGCGCGGTCGAACTGGGCCCGTACCGCCACTTCATGCAAAAGGAAATCTTCGAGCAACCGCGCGCGATTTCCGACACGATCCCGCCTGGCGACACCTTCGCACCGAAGCTATTCGGCGAAGCGGCGAGCGAGGCCTTCGCCGACATCGACGGCATCTTGATTCTGGCTTGCGGCACGAGCTATTACTCGGGATTGACGGCCAAGTACTGGCTCGAATCGATCGCGAAGATCCCGACGCAGGTGGAGATCGCAAGCGAGTATCGCTATCGCGAATCGGTGCCCAATCCGAGGGCGCTCGTCGTCGTCATTTCGCAGTCGGGCGAGACGGCCGATACGCTGGCGGCGCTCAAGCATGCGCGGGATCTTGGCCATCGGCACACGCTGGCGATTTGCAACGTCAGCACGAGCGCGATGGTGCGCTTGACCGAGATGCAGTTCCTAACGCACGCGGGCACCGAGATCGGCGTGGCGTCGACGAAGGCGTTCACGACGCAGCTCGTTGGGCTCTTTGTGCTGGCGGTGACGCTTGGCAAACTGCGTGGGCATGTTGATGTCGAGAAGGAAGCCGACTATGTGAAACGGTTGCGTCATTTGCCTGCCGCGCTCAACAGCGTGCTTGCGCTCGAACCGCAAATCATCGCGTGGTCGGAGGAGTTTTCTCGCAAGGAGAACGCGTTGTTCCTTGGGCGCGGGCTGCATTATCCGATCGCACTCGAAGGTGCGCTCAAGCTCAAGGAAATCTCGTATATCCATGCCGAGGCTTATCCTGCCGGCGAATTGAAGCACGGGCCGCTTGCGCTCGTGACGGAAGCGATGCCTGTCGTGACGGTTGCGCCGAATGATGCGCTGCTTGAAAAGCTCAAGTCGAATATGCAGGAAGTGCGTGCGCGTGGTGGGCAGCTTTATGTGTTTGCCGATGCGGATACGAAGATCGTGAATGAGGAAGGCATGCACGTGATTCGGATGCCTGAGCATTACGGGATGCTTTCGCCGATCCTGCATGTCGTGCCGCTGCAGTTGCTGGCCTATCACACGGCTTGTGCGCGCGGGACGGATGTCGATAAGCCAAGGAATTTGGCGAAGTCGGTGACGGTGGAGTGAAGAGGGCGGGCAGTCAACTAGAGTGCCCGTATTCGCACGTTCACGAGGTCCTCGCATCCGCGAGGGCGACCTTTACCTAACCAATCCACCTCGCAACTAACGGCCTTATCGCCTGGCGACATGGTCTACCGGCCACGCCCTCGTCAGCGAAGCCACTGTGTCTCATTAACCGACTCTTTCGAGACACATCCCAGCAGCCACAGGGTACCGTCTGGCAACGCCGGAGCGGCAGAGGTTTTATTTCTTTACCCCACCGGCAAGCCGCGCTACATTCCCCTGACAAGAAATTGAGAGAGATGGGGCCTTCGTGGAAGATAAACTACAACTGGTTTTCGAGAGCCTTGGCGATACACACCTAATCGATCGTCCACAGCTAGACACTTGTTCTAACGCCGCAAGAGTTCGTTTGGACGTTCACCACTCCTCGCCGGCCGAATTCCAGCTCGAGTCTCGCGGCGAGGCGCAGATCGTCGAACTTGACTGGACACCGGCCGACAGCCTTCTGAAGCGTTCGTACCTCAACGCTGACGACGCAAAGCGCGACGGGGCCTATGCAATTGCACTTGCTGCGGTCGAGTAGTTGGAGAATATGGTCGGAGTCGCGCGGTGCGAGACGAGGACCGGTGCGGATTACTATGTCATGGCCGTTGGAAGTGACCCTGAAAATTATCTCGAAGATGCCTATCGGCTCGAAGTATCTGGCTCCGATAGCGCAGAGACGGATGTTCGCTACAGACTGAAACAGAAACGTCAGCAGGCCCTGGACGGCAAGAGCAGTCTTCCGGCCTTTGCTGCCGTTGTTGGCTATCGCGTCAAACTCATCCTACTCGAACCAGCCGCATGACTTGGCTAACCTTTCACCGACAGAGTGAGGCGCTTGCGCAGAACGCGCACGAATCGTTGCGCGCGGGCAATATAGATGTCGCTAGACGACTGTTCTCGCAGGCGGCAGCGCTTGAGCGGCAGGCGCTTGATTCGGTGGCTCCCGACAAAAGCAAAACCCGCGGCATCACAGCCGTCAGCGCCGCGGCGCTCTACTACAAGGCTGGTGAGTTCGACAGTGCGTGTCAGCTCGCGTATCACCAGTTGGGCGGCAGCGCTCTGCCTGCTTTTGCGCGTGCTCAACTCGAAGAACTTGTACAGACTGTGTACAACGAACGCGAGAAGGAAAAATACGACGTCAGTTTCTTGCCCGGAATGGTTAACGTATCGGTGAAAGGTGGCGATGTCCTGCGAGGGGCCGCTCCGCTTGACCTCATTGTTGATCGAGTAAAGACCATTCAGGCTATGTTCTTTCGAGTTATCGAATGGACAACGGCACGGCCCCATCGAAAAGGGCCCCCGACGAAGGATGTCAGTCAGCTCTTTCAGTCGTGGCTATTGCAGGACGTGCCAGGAAGCTTTCAGTTCTCGGTCGCGATTAAAGCAAGCACGCAGCTTGAAATGTTCGAGAAGCAGAATCCCGGTGCGTCCGATGTTGCTCGACAGTTTCTCAACATCGTACAGACCATCTCTACTGACGAGACTGGCGATGCGACCAAAGTGCTTATCTCCGATGACGCCTATCGCACCACGTTCCGCAAGCTAGTTCGCAATCTTTCGCCCACAGGCAGGGAATTTGAGAGCCTCGAGTTCCGCTCGGCCGGTGTCGAAGACGCACCGCGTATCAATGCAATCGCACGCACGAAGATAGCCAAGGTCATTCGTGCCGAGCAACCGGCGCCCGTTGCCGGTGAGACATCGGTGGAGCTGACGGGCAACCTCCGTGCTGTGGACCTCAACGACGATTGGCTGAAGATACATGTGCCCGACCAAGGAGAAGAAAGGGTCTCAGGTGTGTCGCAGCAGGTGGATGACGTGATTGGACCTATGGTTAATCGGCAGGTGCTTGTCCGAGCTGTGCGCGGCAAGTTCGGAAGTCTACGATTCATTGATATCGAACTCATTGCCGAGCCAAATAGGCGAGGAGTTGATGGATGAATGCGCCGGGGCTGCTTGATGCCGACGAATTTCGAGAGTAACCGCTAGGCTTCAACAAAAAAGGTGTGACGTGTGGAGCAGTAAGCCTTATCGACAGCCAACATCTATCCCCAAATCACCTGCATGTTCGGCCCGCAGCGGTAACGTATCCGCTCATGACAGTCTAAATCGACAACAGGCTAAGCGATCGGCTTGGCCGCTAGCGCGCCGTTTGCTCGGCATGTAACGTCGTCTCGCGTCGCGGCGGCGCGTTTAGCTTCGCAGGCCCAGACGCAGACTCGTATCGTTGGTTCAGCATAATCTGCCTGCCCGGTATCGTTCTCTGATTGCAGAGAACGATGGTGTGTTTGATGAACGATATAGATCCGGCCGCCGGTAGCGGTGGCCCGTCTGCTCGGGACGACGACACTCGAGACGCGTTACCGAACGTTCAAAAACCATCGCCAGCCACCACCTCCGGCGGGTCGGAAGTCCTGACTTCGTTGTCGCGGCGTCCCAAACGCAATCAGGTGCGACTGCCGGATGCAACGACAGCCGACTATCACCATGCGACGCCCGAACAATTGCTCGCCGGTGCTCGCCGCCTAGTGGGCAAGCATTTTGACGAGGCGGCGTTGGTCGAAGCGCTGCGCAAATCATCAGATAGTCCGCAGGCGCGCTTTCAGGCGTTCCGGGATGCTGTACTAGATCGTGCACTCGTGCTGCCGACAGGTGCAATGAAGATTGTCGGTCACGGAGGTGACCATGCTGTCTATACAAACATAGAGGGCGCCCCGCAAAACGTGGTCAAGATCAGCAGATTCTCGATCAGCCGATTTGTGACAGGCGGCCTGCTTTTTGGGCGTAAGCACCTCACGACGACCGTCGTAGACGACGGCGAGAAGCGACATCAAAGTGGTGCCCATCATTTTCGATTTGATGGACATCACCGTGACAGAGCCAGAAGGCAAGCCGGGTAGCCGCAAGGGACGCCCGAATTATGATCGCGAGTTTCGACGCCGACTTGCCGCTGCGGCATGCGAGCCCGGTGTGTCGGTGGCGAAGCTGGCGCGAGACAATGGCATCAACGCGAACATGCTGTTCACCTGGCGCAGCCGCTATCGCGCGCAATTGCAGGCCGAAACGACGCCCCTGATTCCCGTGGCGGTAGTTCATGAGACGCCGCCGGCGCGCGTGGCGATGTCGGCGCAAGCATCCGGCGTTGACCATCGGACACCGCGAAATGGGACGATCGAGATTCGGATCGGTAGCGCGCTCGTCAAGGTCGACGGCGCCGTCGACGCCGAGACGCTGCGGCTCGTTCTGGGGAGCCTGCAATCGTGATCTCGCTGCCCACGGGTACACGCGTCTGGCTGGTGGCCGGCGTCACCGACATGCGCTGCGGATTCCAAGGGCTGGCGGCGAAGGTGCAGACGGCGCTCGAAGACAATGCGTTGGGCGGCAACGTGTTCATCTTCCGGGGCCGGCGCGGCGATCTCGTGAAGCTCATGTGGGCGACCGAAGACGGGCTCTGGCTTCTTGCGAAGCGGCTCGAGCGTGGGCGCTTCGTGTGGCCACAGGCCGATGGCGGCAAGGTCCATCTGACGGCGGCGCAATTGTCCATGTTGCTCGAAGGCATCGATTGGCGGCAACCGCGTCGCACCGCTGCACTGTCGATGTTGTAAACCGAGCAGAAGGCTCGTAAACTGCGCCGCATGTCGAACGGCGCCGAACTTCCTGACGATGTTCAAACGCTGCGAGCCTTGCTGCTCGAGGCTCGTGCTCAGCTTGCCGAGCGCGATCTGGAGATCGAGCAGCTCAAGGCGCAGCTCGACAAGCTTAGGCGCATGCAATTCGGCCGCAAGTCCGAGCAGTTGGACCGGGAGGTCGCACGGCTGGAAACCGCGCTTGAGGACCTGACGGGCGAGCGCGGCGTCGCTGATGTGCGGCGCGCCCGCCAATCAAGCGCGGGCACGCCTGTGGGCGACGCATCGCCGAAAGAAGCTCTGCCGCCGCATCTGCCACGCGAAGAACGCGTACTGGAGGCTGACGCAACGTGTCCGAAGTGCGGCAGCGCAATGCAGCCGCTCGGAGAGGACGTGTCCGAGCAGCTCGCCCGCGTCGCGGCGATGTTCAAGGTGATTCGCACGATCCGGCGCAAGACGGTTTGCCCGTGCGGTCACCACTTCTCGCAGCCGCCGATGCCCGGCCTGCCGATCACGCGCAGCATCGCCCATCCGAGCCTGCTGGCCGACATCCTCGTCTCGAAGTACGCTGACCACACCCCGTTGTACCGGCAGTCGCAGATTGCCGCGCGCGACGGCGTGAAGCTCGACCCCGCCAGCATGGGCCGCTGGGTCGGCCAGTGCGAGGCCCTTTGCGATGCGCTGACCGAGGCACTGCGCCGCTACACGGTGGCACCGTCGAAGCTGCACGCGGATGACACACCTATCCCGGTACTCGAGCCGGGCAAGAAGAAGACGAAGACTGGGCGCCTGTGGGTGTATGTGCGCGATGACACCCGTTCGGGCTCGACCGAACCGGCCGCAGTGTGGTTTGCTTACTCGCCGGACCGCAAAGGCATCCATCCCCAGACCCATCTGGCCGGATTCGAGGGTATCTTGCAAGCGGACGCCTACAGTGGCTTCAACGAACTGTACGAGAGCGGCAAGATTCGCGAGGCGGCATGCTGGGACCACGCGAGACGGTACATATACGACGTGCATGCCCGAACGCCGACCGAGGCGACCCGGGAGGTGCTCGAGCTGATCGGTGGACTTTACGCGATCGAGGCCGACATCCGCGGCAAACCCGCCGCGCAGCGGCTTCGCGTGCGGCAGGAGAAAAGCATCCCGCTGCTCGCGGCCATCAAGACGTGGATGACGGACAAACTCGCGACACTGTCGAAGAAATCCGACCTTGCCAAAGCGATCCGTTACTCGCTTAACCAGTGGGATGCCCTCGTGCTGTACTGCGAAGAGGGGCGTGCCGAAATCAGCAACGCCCTGGCCGAAAACGCGCTGCGCTGCGTGAGTTTGGGACGTAAGAACTTCCTGTTCGCAGGCTCCGATAGCGGGGGTGAGCGCGCTGCCGCGATGTACAGCTTGATCGGCACGTGCAAGCTCAACGCCATCAACCCGCGCGCTTACCTCGAATACGTGCTGACCCATATCGCTGATCACCCCATTAACCGCATCGACGAATTACTACCCTGGAACGTAGCAAGTAAGCTGCCGGGCAAGCCTTGCTCGCCTGCCTCCACGGGCTGATTGCCAGCGGGCGAACCCGAGCGCCCGATACCCAATCATGCCTCACGTGCGCGCCGCATTGCGAACGGTCTTCGCGAGGTGCTTACTTTTGGGCGCACAGCCAATACGGAAATGCCGCAGAAATTGTGGGACGAAGCTCGGGCAACGGCGCGGAGTGAGGACGAGAAATATCGGGTAATGGCCGGATACTTTCCAGAAGGATCAATGCCTCCGCAAACGACCAGGGTGGAACTGGTTGCATTACGGGGCGAGACGTTGGACCTTCTGCGACATAGGGATGTCTTGCCCGATCCGCGTCGCGGGTGGCCGCAACTGGATCATTCGGCGATCTATCACGTCCCGGCAATGATTCGCATACAGCGTTTGATCCCCGCGGCGGCGGAGCGAGACAACCCACACTTCAGTCTCAGCATGCGCTTTTTGGAGGGCCTCGACGCTGATGAGTCGCCGCGCCTTTATTCGGTCGCCAACGATAGCTGGGTATTGAATCGGCGCGGTGACTTCGACAAGGAAGCGTTCAAGCACGTCGTGCACGGAACGCAGCTAGAAAGGCTGCATGAACTCACTGAGAGCGATCCTAAACTGCGCGAGAACGTTCGGGACTTTGTCGCGCGTCTTATCGACTACAGCAATGAGACGCGCATGTTGACGGACTTTGGGGGCGATGGGAATGTTGTCTTTGACGGGGCCTCTTACCATTTGATAGATGCGTTCTACGGAATGCCGAACGTATTCGACGATGCCGAGCGGGCGCTCGGACAAATTGGCAGAGGGGAGGCCATTTCTCCACAAGATCGAAACAAAACGTTCTTTTCGGTCAACTATATTCGAGCATTGAATGCGGTTGCCCATGCACTCGGGATCGAGAAGCGCGTCGAACTCGTCAGGTCTGGAAAGGGGCACCAGGAGCCGAATTGGGACCACGTTCGATCGGCGCTACGACCGCCTGATCCAAGCGTGAAAAAGGAGTCGAGCAGCGGAGAGAGCGCTGCTGTTTTCTTCCCGGTGCCGTTTCAACCTTGGTGACACAAACCCAATTCACGACGGCAACTTGGAATGAAAACCCATTTCTGGCTCTTCGATGACTACCCAATCGATCGTTTCCTGAACATTCGATCCGGATTTGCGCTTCTGTGTAACCGTGCAAAGCCAGTACAGTCCCATGAGCATGGGCGTGAACTCTGCGGACCAGGAGAGAAAACTCAATACCTTCTTCTGGCCGGGTACGAGCAAAGCAAGGCGCTTGGTGAATTCGCTTTCGTCGACGATAAGCTTCGTTCGGCCGAACAACTGCTCGCTGATCGGCTGACGCAAGACGGCGTTCAATCTATTCGGCGCCGGAAACAATTCGCCTTTGGCGGCGAATTCGTTCTGAATCAGATCATGGACGGCATCGCTGAATGCGCGCAGTGAAAATGGCGGCTCCAGCCGCTCGC
Source organism: Trinickia acidisoli (assembly GCF_017315725.1). NCBI lineage: Bacteria > Pseudomonadati > Pseudomonadota > Betaproteobacteria > Burkholderiales > Burkholderiaceae > Trinickia > Trinickia acidisoli. Next base: position 3,747,787 of record NZ_JAFLRG010000001.1, on the reverse strand, counting down.
GATTCCTCGGCCGAAGTTAAGCATCGAGGAAGGCCTCCTCCCGGCCACCGAACGACATGTTGTGATGCGTGAACATGTCGTGGATTTGATCGCGATCGATGAGCAGCTTCAACGTCCACAGGAAGAGGCTCTTGCCCGTCGCTTGAGGGCCGACGATGACCGTCAGATCGCCGAATGCGACGTCGGCATGCGCGATCGGGCCGAAACGCTTGACGGTCAGCCTAGGTCGCTTTGATTTCGGCAATCTGAGGTCCTCGTCTCATTGATCGACGATGAATAGCGAGGCTCGATTCTACCCTGCCCATAAACAGGGTTACGGATAGGCTCGCGACCCTAAACAGCCGCGAACACCACCGCACCTTGATTGCCAACCTCAGTGAAGAACCGCATGAATCGATACACTTCTCCGTCGATGTTCAGTTCGTTGAAACCGGACCCTGTGGCTTCGAGAATGGCATCGGCGACGTCGTTCTGAATCACCCCGCACTGTGGGAGGTTCTCGTCCGGTAGGGTTACGTCGCCGACGTATAACGTGCTCGTGCCGCTGCTTCGGCTTTTCACCATGACCAGGTGGGCACCTTTATCCAGGGCGAGCTCCAAGTACTCCGATAGAGTTGCCATCGCCTCCACGTTGGATGCGACGTGATGTCCAGAAGTCGACTTCATTGCGCCCCCCGAATTTTCGACACCTGCTAGCCATCCTACTCCACGGAGTGTCCATCTGCGTGGGCGAAGGTACGGGTCCTCCGGGTTTACGATCGCGCTGCGCGAGCGAGGAGGTGACGGGGTTCGTCGTTGTGCCCGTTGAGGGTATCGGGCACCGTGAAGATCCGCCGAACACCGCCTGCCCCCTCACCCATGTGTAAAGAAAAAACGCGTGAGATGGAAGAAGACCGGCGCCGCAAGACAAATGCTGTCCACCCGATCGAGCATGCCGCCGTGTCCGGCGATCATGTCGCCCCAATCCTTCGCGCCAAGCGAGCGCTTCACGGCGGACAAGACCAGCCCACCAGTGAAGCCGCACCCCACGGTCACGGCCGACATCAACGCGGCTTGCCAAACGTTGAAGGGCGTCAGGCCATGCAGCGCAGTACCGAGCGCGATCGCGAGCGCGCCACCGCCTATAAGCCCTTCCCATGTCTTTGACGGACTAACGAGCGGGGACAGCTTGTGCTTGCCCCACAGCTTGCCGCACACGTATTGAAATACGTCGCTCGATTGCACCACCAGCAGAAAAAACAGCAGTAGCGGCCCGTTGTTGCCGAAGTAGTGCGGGAATTTCAGCAGCAGGATGGCCGGCGCATAGCTCAGCGAGTAGACGCAGACCATGAGCGCCCATTGGATCTTGGCTGTCCGTTCGAGAAAGTCGGCCGTATCCTGCGAGAACGCCGCGGCCGCAGCCAGCACGAGGAAGGCGTACACAGGAATAAAGATGGCGAACAGGCCGTACCAATGGAACACCAGCAGTAGGTACTGCGCGGGCAAGGCAACGTAATAAGTTAGAACGAGCGACCAGTAGTCCGATGGTTTGGTCGGCGTGAGTGCAAGGAATTCGCGCAGCGCGAAGAACGAGCACAAGAAGAACAAGGCGATGGTTGCGTTCGCGCCAAGCCATAGCGCGGCTGCTACGACTGCGATCATGACCCACCATGCGGAGATTCGCGCATTCATGTTGACGATCGTCGCGTTGCCCGGGCCATAGCTTGCTCGCAGGATGGTGCCGGTCGCGGTGAAGGCGCTCAGCAGCGCCAGAATTCCAATGAGCGTGATCCAGAAGACGTGTGGCATGACTATTCCTTATCCCTTGACGGTGTTTTGCAGGCGCACTACGGCATCGCGCGCTTCGATGAGGAACGTGTCTTTGTTATCGCTCGCGGCGCGGGGGATTTCACTGCCGAACGACACATGACAACTGATCGGAACCGGCAGCACCGCGCCCTTGGGCATCGCGCGTGCGAGGTTGGATAAATGCACCGGTACGAGGGCGACGTCGGGAAACTGCCGGGAGAGCCAGTAAAGCCCGCTCTTGAACGGCGCGATCTCGCCGGTGAGGCTGCGCGTTCCCTCCGGGAAGAGGATGAGCGACGAGCCGAATGTGAGTGCATCCTTCACGCGTTCGAGTGGATCGTTGCCGCTCTCGCGTTGGCGTTCGACGAAGACGACGTTGAGGATGCGGTTCGCGATGAAGCGCCGCATCGGCGACGAATCCCAGTAGTCGCGCGCGGCGATGGGCCGGGCATGAATGCGAACCTCGGCCGGCAATGCCGCGAGGATGGCGAGCGTATCGACATGGCTCGCGTGATTGGCGAAGTAGATCGTTTGGCGAGGACCCGGCCGCGCCGCGCCATAGCGGCCATGCGCGCCCACGATCAACCGCACCATGGCCAGCAGCCAGCTTTGCAGGATGCTATGCATGGTTGGCTCCGCCGTTGGCTTCGTGCAAATCCCGAACGATTGCCCGCGTGCGGGTGACGCAGGTCACGGCGCTGCCGGCCGCGATGATCGAAAGCGCGACGAACAGGCCAATGTGATGGCGGTGGAGCAGCGTTTCGGCCGCGGTTGCCGCGCATGCGAGCGAGAGCAGCGCCATGCGGTGCTGCTTGGCCATCGGGCCGATGAATCGCTGTGCCAGGCCGACGGCGCCGCCGAAGACTCTCACATACGCCGTGAGTGCGGCCAAGAGGGCCGTGGCCCAGCCGAGGGATGGCATCCCGACCGCATATCCCGCGGCGGCAAGCAGCAAGCTATCGGCCAGCCGGTCGGGAAATTCGTTGTAGAGCGCGCCGACGACGGATTTTTTGCCGCCTTCGACAGCAACGAGTCCGTCGATTACGTTGCACAGCAGGCGTAATTGGATGCACGCGATGGCGACGATCATCGCCCAAATGCTATTGGGGCGCAGCAATGCGGCCGCACCGATTGCCGCGAAGATGACGCTCGCGCTCGAAATCTGATTGGGTGTGACGGCGCTTCGGGCAAGCATGCCCGCCGTCGCAAGAATGGCCCGGTTCGATCTGGATTTGATGGGCCGGCGGCTTTCGTTCATTGTTTTCCTCGGTCTCTCTCGTTGACGTCTTGACCGAGGATGAATCGCTATTTCGCCACCCCGGCCGGCTGGATCGAGCGACATGAGTCGCTCGATTGCTTTCCGCAACCGGGGCATATTTTATACAGACAATTCGGAATGTCTTGGTGTGATGCCGTCATTCGGACGGTGGGAATGCACGCGCTAACTCGCGTTCAATTCGCCGTCCCATCGGGCGGCTCATCGGGCGGCTCATCGACGCCTATGACGCCAACGCCTCCGTAATCGCCTCGCACAGCTCCTTCGGCGCGAACTTCGCGACGTACCCGTTCGCGCCCGCGTTGCGCACGTGCGCTTCGTTGGCCGATCCCGTCAGCGACGAATGAATGATGACGGGAATATGCTTGAGCCGATCGTCCGCCTTGATCTTGCGCGTGAGCATGAAGCCGTCCATTTCGGGCATTTCCAGATCGGTGATGACGAGCGCGATCTTGTCGCGCGCGCGCACCTTTTCTTTATCCGCTTCATCCGCGTAGCGCTGCAGCATTTGCCATGCTTCCTCGCCTGTCGTGGCGATCACGTGCGGGGCACCGATCGCGGTCAACGCCTGGTCGAGCAGCGTACGCGCAAACGCCGAATCGTCGGCCGCCAAGATCTTCCCGCCACTGGCGTAATGCATCTCCGCGCTCAGCTCGGCCTTGTTGACGTCGCGATGCTGTTCGGGGAATACGTCGCGCATGACCTGCTCGACGTCGAGCACCTGCGCCAAGCGAAGTTCGCCCGAATCGCCGTTGAAGCGCGCAATGCTCGTGATGTAGCCCGCGCCGCCGGCGCACTCGGCCGGATGCACTTGGCTCCACTCGAGCCGCACGATGTCGTCGACGTCTTCGACGGCGAACGCTTGCGTCGTCCGCGCGAATTCGGTGATCAGCAAGATGTTCGGCTCGCGCGACGGCGTATTGCCCGTCAGCTTGCACAGATTGATCACCGGAATGATCTGGCCGCGAATATCGATCGCGCCGATGACGGAGTCGGGTGCGCCCGCAATCGGTGTGATCTCGCGATTCGTGATGATCTCGCGCACCTTGAAGACGTTGATGCCGTACAGCGCCGGCGCCGTGCCCGGGCGCGCGTGCCCCAGCCGAAACAGGAGAAGTTCGAACTTGTTCTTGCTCGTGAGCTGCGTGCGCTCATCGTGCGTGATGTCGTGGCTAGACATGCGTGCCCTCATATGAAATCCGACTGGCCTTTCCGCAGCGTATTGCTCGGAACGTGCCATCAATCTGGTTGTCGGCCGCGCAGAGCAAAAGCTAAGGGCGCGTTACATTTTTCGCGATGCGGGAAAAACAGGGTTGAATTCAGGCGGCGAGCGCCGGCTAGCCGGGTAGGCGCGCGGGAGGGCGAGCCGGGTCGATTCGGCCTAATTCGGCCCGATCTCGCCCGTTTCTCATTGGGTATCGCTTGTTTTTCGCTCGTCTCCCGTGCGCAAGAGGCCGCGTTACTGCGCCGCGTCGGCCTCGCACTTCTTCACGAACGACGTTTTAGCCGCGCCGGCGAGCGGTTTGCCGTTCGAGCCGACGGCCTTGCTTTCGCAAGCGGTTTTGGCCGAACGCATCGCATCCGCCTGGCATTTCTTCATAAAAGACGTCTTCGCCGCACCGGCAAGCGGCTTGCCGTTCTTGCCGATCGCCTTCGCTTCACAGCTTCCCGACGCGGATGCGGTCGCGGCGGTCGACGAGGCTTGAGCGTGTGCCATGCTCACCGCAAACATGCCAGCAATCGCAGCCAAGACAAATTTGTTCAACATGACCATCCCTCCTGAAGTGGCGTGAAGCGGAACGCTTCTTCCCGTTAACGGTGCTCAACCGCGATGGTTGACGGCCATTGCCCTGATTCGGCAGATCAGTGTTCGCTATGCGGTTCGCCCGCTTCGATCAGACGTTCGACGCGGCGATCGGGGACGAGCCAAAGCAACGCCGTGCCCGCGAAGAACGCGAGGCCGATGCTCGGATAGCCAACCCATGCCGCGGCGATGCCGAGTAGATACAGGAGCGGCGACGCCTTGCTCTTCGCCCCCTTGCCGATCGCCCGCGCGAGCAGGCTGTCGGGACCGTGGTGGCGGATGAGGCCGGTTTGCAAGATGGCCCACGCCAGCGCGCAGGCGAGCAGATTGATGCCGTAAAGCACCGTCGGCCAGCGGGCGAAATGATTCTCGCCCATCCATCCCGTGCTGAACGGCAGCAGCGATAGCCAAAACAGCAGATGCAGATTCCACCAGAGAATCGCGCCGTTCACGCGGCGCGTGGCCTGCAGCATGTGATGGTGGTTGTTCCAATAGATACCGACGTAGACGAAGCTGAGCACGTAGCTCAGCGCGACGGGCCAAAGCTGCGCGAGCGCCGCCAGGTCTTCGCCGTGCGGCACTTTGAGTTCGAGCACCATGATCGTGATGATGACGGCCATTACGCCGTCGCTGAATGCTTCCAGGCGGTTCTTTTCCATCGCTATCGCTGGGTCGTCGGTACGGGGCGCGCTCATTGTCGGTCGATCGGCGGACGAACGCAAAGGCTTAGCGTCGCCGTTCAGGCGCGCCCAGGTTGACTTTCCGTCCTGGCCCCGCATAGAATTGCGCGGCCCATATTCCTGCGAGGCTTGCGTCTTGGACACCTGCAGTAGTCGCTTTTCGAGCAGTTCTACGGCCTGACAGGCACGACTTACGCGCTAGCTTCCTTAGCCGCCGTCCTGCCTTCGGGTGGTCGGTGCGCATCGTAGTCATATTTCCCGTGCACCCTTTATGCGTCTCGGCGCGCATGCGTTCTCGCATGGCATCGAGGCTTCGCCGCGAGCCTCGGCTCGCGTGGGTGAATGCATCCGCGCCGGGCGTGCGGCTCGCTCGGCGCGAGCGTTATTTCAACGTCATCCCTATGATTTCCGATTTCGTTTGGCGGCTGCTGGCCGCATTCGCCTGCGGCGTGGCCATTGGTCTCGAACGCCAGATTCGTCAACGCACGGCGGGATTGCGCACGATCACGCTCGTCGCGAGCGGCGCCGCATTGTTCGTGACGCTCGGCATGCTGGCCGGCAACGGGGCGGACGGCGTCACCCGGATCGCGGCTTATGTCGTCTCCGGCGTGGGCTTTCTCGGCGGCGGCGTCATCATGCGCGAGAAGGGTTCGGTGCATGGCATCAATACCGCCGCGACGCTGTGGTGCTCGGCGGCCGTCGGCGTGCTGTGCGGATCGGGCCATTACGCGCCCGCCATCGCCGGAACGGCGATCGTACTCGTCACCAATACGGTGCTCAGGGAGGTCAGCCAGATGATCAACGCGACGCCCGTCTCCGCCGCCGATTTGGTGCGCCAATACGTGCTGACCGTCGTATGCCGAGAAGAGGACGAAATCCACGTGCGCGCGATTCTTTGCAATCCGATGTCGTCGGCGCCGCTCTCGTTTCAGAGTCTCATGAGCCGCGACGTGACCGATCAGCCGCAACGTGTCGAGGTGACGGCGACGTTGCGCTTGCATCCGAAAGATCAATCGAAGCTCGAACTGTTGGCGAGCCGCTTGAGCATGGAAAAGGGCGTGTCGAGCGTCAGTTGGGCTGGGCTCGAGACCGAGCCGACGCTCGAATGATAGAGTGCTCGCTTTGCCGCCTACCGTTCACTGTCGCGTTTGTGTGAGCGTCATCGCATCGCCATGTCGCAGTCGTCGCCGCCTTTCGCCGTCAACCTACGCAAGACATGCCGCGCGCTCGCGGGATGGGGGCCCGGCCTGCTCGTGATGCTGGCCGACTGCGATGCCGGCAACGTCGTGACAGCGGCGCAAAGCGGCGCGCAATGGGGCATTCGCCTGCTGCCGCTGCTGCTCTCGCTTGCCGTATTGCTCTATATGGTCCAAGCGCTCTGCGTTCGGCTGGGGATCGTTAGCGGTCGCGGGTTCGGCTCGCTCGTACGCGAGCGGTTCGGGCCCGGATGGGCGGCGATGACGGCTGCCGCGCTCGTCGTGGCGGTGATGAGTTCGCTCGTGACCGAATTCACGGGCATCGCCGGCATCGGCGAAATGTATGGCGTGCCGCGCGCCGCGTCGCTTTCGCTTGCCGCGGTCTTGCTGCTGGCGGTGGTGCTGACCGGATCGAGCAAACGCGTCGATCGCGTTGCGATGTTCATCGGGTTGTTCGAACTGGCGTTTTTTGTCGTTGCGTGGCGTGCGCGGCCCGATTGGCCCACGCTCGTGCGGCAATTGAGCGATCTGCCTGTGCGGCATGCGCAGTTCGCCTATCTTGCCGCTGCGCTGATCGGCGCGACGTTCAATCCTTGGATGATTTTCTATCAGCAGGCGGCGATTGCCGATGAGCGACGATCGCTGTCCGACTTTCGGTCGGCGCGCGTCGAAACCGCTGTCGGTGCGGTCCTGACGCAATTGCTGACGGGGGCCGTGCTCGTCGCGGCGGCGGCGACGTTGCCGCAGTGGGGCGGTTCGTTAGGACTGCAAAGCGTTGGCGAAATTGCCGCGGCGTTCTTCGGCGTCGCCGGCGAGGAGGCGGGTAGGCTGATTTTCAGCGTGGGCGTGCTTGGCGCTTCGCTCGTGGCCGCGATCGTTTGCTCGCTCGCGCTCGCATGGGGGCTCGGCGAAGTGGCCGGCTATCAGGGCTCGCTCGAAGCGCCGCCTACGCGCGCGCCGTGGTTTTACGGCGTCTATGCCGTAGCCGTCGCGAGCAGCGCCGGCCTTGTCGGGTTCATGCCCAATCTCGTGTCGGTCAATGTCGCGGCGCAGGTCGTCAATGCGCTGCTGCTGCCGTTCGTGGTCGGGCCGCTGATCGTGCTCGGGATCGTGGCGCTGCCGGCGGCCCATCGTCTGCGCGGCGTCTATCGATGGGCAGTCTGCCTCTGCGCGGCGGCCGCTTGCGTGGCCGGGATCGTCGGGGCTGCCGCGGGCTGGTTCGCCTAGCGATAGCGTCCGATCACGGCACGCGCACGGCGGCGGCATCGATCAGTACACCTAACGATCGTCATCGTGTCCGCTTCCCCCCGCGGATGCCGTGCACCCTATCAAACTTGATGGGTATATCGAGCCGTCCCTTTTTGTTAAATTAGCTTAAACAAGATAAACATCGCCTGAGCGATCCGAGCGCGGCCACGTGGTTTCGGCGCGCGTTCTCGCTCGGCATTACGGCTTTCGCGACGGCGCACCGTCGCGTCACCCCATGTCGGCGCCGTTGCCGGCATCCCGCAGGAGATCCTGCATTTCATTATTTAGGAGTCCGAAATGGATGATGTATCGCGCTACTTCGAAGCACCCGACGCCGCACGCATGCCTGTGAAGATCGGCGCCTGGTAAGGCGCTTCGGCATAGAAACAAGGAGGGGGACGTCCCCCTTCGAATTGGAGAATCGGAGAATCGCATGAAGCTGTTGCCTGGGAAGTCGCTCGTCAAATTCGATCGTCAGTTTCCGATCTACAACTTCTTCTTTCCGAGCCAAGGCAAGGCGCGTGCACTCACTACGGCGCCGCAAGTCTGGAGCGAAGCAGCACCTCATGTCGTTTCGCGCGCGCTGTATTTTCATATTCCGTTTTGCGACACGATCTGCAATTTTTGTCCGTTTACGCGAGGGCGGTATTCGAGCCGTGCCGTCATCGACGATTACTTCGAGACGCTTCTTGCGGAGATTCGCCTGAAGGCCGATCTCATCGATCTGAAACGTGTGCCGATATCGGCAATCTTCTTCGGCGGTGGCACGCCTAGCTTGCTGGACCCCGAGCAGATGGTCCGGCTCGGCGAACTGATTCGCAAGACGTTCGACTTGTCGTGCTTGCGCGAATTCTCGTTCGAGGTCGAGGTCAAGAGCCTCACGCTAGAGCGCGCCGAGGCCATGCGCGCGATCGGCGTCACACACCCGCGGTTCGGCTTGCAGACGTTCTCGCCGAAATGGCGCGACACGTTCGATCTGACGGCGTCGCTCGATCAGATCCATGAGGCGGCGGCGTTGCTCAAGCGACGGTTTCCCTATCAGACGTTCGACATTCTGTACGGCATGAGCGGGCAAGACGAAGAAGAACTCATGGCCGATCTGCAAGCCGCCGCCGCGCTCGGAACGACGAACGTCGACATCTATCCGATCGACAACATCGTCACGCAGGTGGGCCTGCACGCGAAGCTGGCGCAGGCCGGCGCGGCACCGACCTCCGCCATGCGCAAGTTCGGCATGAACGTGCTGATCGACCAAACGATGCGCCATGCGGGCTTCATGCCGCACAACGGGCACGGCTACTTTCGCACGGACACGCATGACGAAAGCGAGAAGGTCGTCAGCGACGCCTATTCGTTCGCCTATCACGAACATGTGTACGGGTATCACGATCACGATCTGATGGGCTTCGGCGTCAATGCGATCAGCTCGACGATCGGGCATGTCCTCACGCAGACGCACAGCAAGAAGGTCTATCGCGAAGCCGTATCGCAAGGCCGTATCCCTTGCGAGATCAGCCGGCATGAGCAGGCGCTCGATTTCGCCCGGCCCCTCGTGCTTCGTTTGCCCTATCACGGCCGCGTCGATAAGCGGCGTGTGCAATGGGACGGCGTGCACCCCGAAGTGCTCGAGAAGCTCGATTGCTTGAAACGAGAGGGGCTCGTTGCCGAAGACGCCGCGTCGCTGTCGTTGACCAAGCTCGGCTGGTACTGGTACGTCAACCTCATGTACTTTCTGATGCCGCACGCCGATCAACTGCAAATGAACGGTATGGTGATCGACAAGTTGAAAGACCCAGGGCGCCGCTTCTCGACGCGCGAGCTTTTGTTTCCGCTCGCCCCTGTGCAGACGACCTAGGAGAAGCGATGCTCGCGATGCTGCGAAAAGAGCGCCGTCTCTCCGTTCTGCTGACGGGTAATCTGCTGTCGCAAATCGGCGATGGCGTTCATGAGTTCGTCTTCATCCTCACGGTCTTGCGCGTCACCGACGCCAATGTCGCGCTGTCCGGTGCCGTCTATTTCTTTCGATTCATTCCGTACGTGGTGCTCGGCCCGCTCGGCGGCGCACTATCGGATCGCTGGCCGCGGCGCTCGCTGATGGTCTATGCCGACCTCGCGCGGATGGCGATTACCATCGCGTTTTGCTTGCTGCTTTCGCAAGGGCGAATCGATGTGATTTCACTCGCGCTCATCGGCATGTCGATGACAGCGTTTCGTACCGTGTTTCAGCCCGCGTTTCAAGGTGCGATTCCCGCGCTCGTGCGAGCCGAGCATTTGCCGGCCGCGAACGGAGCGGCGCAGATGGCGGCGGAACTGGGCGGCTTCATCGGCCCTGCGCTTGGCGGCACGCTGCTTTATGCGGTGACGGATCTCGGCTACGTGCTCGCGATCGATGCGGCGACCTATCTCGTGTCCGCGCTCTGTATCCGATATGCGATTGCCGCGCCGGCCCCCGTCGCGCAGACCGAGCCGCGTCGATCGATCACGCTGGGCGGCCTGTACGGCGAGTTCGCCGCGAACTTCAAAGCGGCGCTCGCCAGGCGTGAGCTGTTCGTCAGCATCGGCTACTCGGCACTGTGCATTCTGTTCGTCGGCGCCGCATTGCGCGTGCTTATTCCGACGATGCTCAAAGGCGCGGGCTTCGCGGACAGCATCATCGGCTACGCGATGAGCTTTCTCGCGCTGGGCGCCGCTGCCGGCGCACTCTTGTGCGGTAGCGTTTCACGCGATTTCAGCACGCCGAGCTTGATGACGTATTGGCGTTGCTACGGGTTCATGCTCGCGCTCCTGCCGCTGTGTGCGGTCAGTGCGCCGGCGACGCTCGTCGGATGTTTCGCGCTCGGGGGCATCGGTGCATTCGTCGACGTCGTCCTGCCGACCAATATTCAACGCCTGTCGACGGAAGCGAACATGGGCAAGAATTTCAGCTTGTTCTCGACACTGGCCAATACGAGCGAGGCGATGTCGGGTGCGTTCGCGGGCGCGCTGAGCGTCGTGGCGCCCGTCGGCATCGGCATTTCGATCATCGGCGCCGCTGTCGTTGCCGTCGGCTATGTGGGCGCCGCGCGCTCGGCGAGGCGTCATGCCTGATTCGCCGCATTTCGCCTATGGCCGCCATGTGCTCGCCGATATCGCCGATACGCCTGCCGAGGTGCTCAACAACGGCGATGCGCTTGCGCGAGCGTTGATCGAGGCCGCGGTAGCCGAGGGGGCGACGGTGCTCGGCACGATCCGGCATGCGTTCGAGCCGAACGGCGTGACGGTGCTGCTGTTGCTCGCGGAGTCGCACGTTTCGCTGCATACCTATCCCGAGGAAGGGCGCGCGTTTTTCGACGCGTTTACGTGCGGCGTGCGCTGCGAGCCGTTTGATATTTTTCGGCGATTCGTCGACGCGAGCCCGGTCGGCAGTTATCGAATCATTCGATGCGAACGGGGGGACGCGGGGAAACGTTTGTTGCGCTGATTCGATGACTTCGGTCGACGGTCGACGATCGATAATCGCAGATTCGATTCGTAGTCCTAACGATTGAGCTTGCCAAGCGCCATCGGCGATTTAACGCATTAACGCTTCGCGCGCCAGCGACCCAAGGGTGCGCACGCCGCTTTCGATTCGTGCCGTCCACGAATAGCCCGCGCTCAAGCGCAGGCAGTTGCGAAAGCGCCGGCTGGCCGAGAAGACGTCGCCGGGCGCGAAACAGATGCCGCGCTCGAGCGCTTTGTCAAAGAGGGTGCGCGTATCGACGCTGCGCGGCAATTCGAGCCACAGCACGAAGCCGCCTTGAGGTCGACTCACCTTCGTACCTGCCGGAAAACTTGCCTCGACCGTGCGTGCCATGCGTGCGAGGTTTTCTTGAAACACGCGCCGCACGCGGCGCAAGTGCGTGTCGTAGGCGCCCGTCGCGAGAAAATCCGCTAGCGCACGCTGCGGCAGCACCGCGCTGCACAGGCTGAAGGCGAGCTTGCGCTCGACCACGCGTGCCATGTGCACGCCCGCCGTAATCCAGCCGACGCGATACCCAGGCGCGATGCTCTTCGAAAACGAGCTGCAATAAATGGTGTTCGCGCCTCCATCGAGTGCGATGAATGGCTTTGGGCGCTCGCGACCGAAATGCAAATCGCCATAGATGTCGTCTTCGATCAACGGTATGTCGTGCGCGGTCAGCAGAGCGAGCAACGAGCGCTTGTTCGCGTCGGGCATCGTCGAGCCTAAGGGATTGTTGAAGCTCGACGATAGGACGCAGGCCGAAATCGTTTCGGTTTCGAGCAGCCTCGCGAGTGCGGCGACGTCCACGCCAGCGATCGGATCGGTCGGCAATTCGAATGCTTTTAGGCCCAGCGCTTCGAGTGTATGTAGGAGTCCGAAATAAGTCGGCGATTCGATCGCAACCGCCTGGCCGCGCGAAGCGACGGCCGATAGCGCAAGCACGAGCGCCTCGGTGCAGCCGCAGGTGATCAGAATATCGTCGGCCGACAACGCCTGCCCGACACGCATGGCGCGCTGGGCAATGGCCTGACGCAACGCGTGCTCGCCTAACGGTGCCGAGTAGATGTTGGCGTTCTCGCCCTGCGTTCGCGCCAAGCGAGCCAACGTGCGGTCCAGCCGGGCTGCTTGCAGCAGCGCAGCATCGGGCACGGCGCAACCTAGCGGCACGAGCGACGTGTTGGCAGCATGTTCGAGCAAATGCGTGACGGCGTCGCTGATCGACACGGTCGACGGTTTCGTGCGGCCGCGCGACATCGAGGGTAGCGCGAGCGCCGTCGTGCGAACGCCGTTGACGTAGTAGCCCGATTGTGACCTTGCGGTCAGCACGCCGCGCTGTTCGAGCAGCCGATACGCTTGCAGCGTCGTCGAAAGGCTGACGCCGTGCTGCTCGCTCGCGGCACGCAACGAGGGTAGCCGCGCGCCGGCTGCGAGCGTGCCTTTCTCGATCATCTGCGCAATGAGTTCGGCGAGCTGTTCGTAGCGATGGGATGGCGGGTGGTTCATGGTGATGGTGCAGGCAGGACGATACGCCATTATCGGCGCGCGAGACAGCCCTCGCCAGGGGAATTGTTATGGTCTATTTTTCAAAAAATTGTGACTGTTATCGTCCTCCGCAAGGCGCTACGATCGGCTCGGTTCTCACCACGATTTCACCGAAACCGATCAAGGAGCGGAGATGAACGATCACAGCGAAGCGGCGGCACGCCAAGGCGTGGGCAGAATCGTCAACCTGCGCGAGAAGCTGGGCCTCGTCGCGGACCCGTGGATACCGCGTGTCGTCGCGCAGATGAACGACTATCAGTTCAAGGTCGTGAAGGTACGAGGCGACTTCGTTTGGCACAGTCATGCCGATACGGACGAAACGTTCTTCGTCGTAGAGGGTGAGGTGCGCATCGACATGCGTGACGGCCCCGTGCATTTGCACGCGGGCGATCTGTTCGTCGTGCCGCGCGGCGTCGAGCACAAGCCTTTTGCCGAACACGAAGCGAGCCTGATGCTGATCGAACCGTGCGGTGTGCTCAATACAGGCGACGCGCGCGGCGAACGAACGCAGCCGAACGACGTTTGGATCTGAACGCCATCGGGTTTGACCCTAGGCATATGTCTTCGTCTATTTTCGGAATAGACATATAAACCTCGCGGGAGTCCTGCCGTAATCAAGAAGAGGCGCGTCGGGCGTTCGTCGAACCGTGGCAACGCGCTTTCTCGGAAATTGGTAAGGACCCCAAAATGAATCGACTCGATAGCATGACGGTGCTGAGCAAGCTCTTGCTGGCCTTCGCCGTCGTGATAGGCCTCGGCATGATCGTCGGCGGCGTGGGCGTGTGGGGGCTCGCGACGATGCACGGCATTGCCGCCGACCTCGGCACCTCGCAGATGGACGGCCTGTACGCCATCGAAGAGACGAACAAATATCGCCTCGACGCGGACCTCTCCGGCGCCAACCTCGGATTCGCGGCCGATGCAGCCGCCAAGCAGAAGTTGCAGCAACGGATGGCCGATGCGCTCGTCAACATCCATCAAGACCTCGATCGGTTCGGCGAAACGGTCGATACCGACCACGGGCGCCAGGTCGTGGCCGACATTCGCACCAAAGAGCAGGCTTGGGACAAGTACATCCGGATTCAGATCGGCACCGAGCCGATGCCCGCCGGCATGGATCAGGCCTCCATGGTGCAGGGCGTGATCGCGGCCAGCGACGATTTGCGGGCATCGCTCGAAGAGGCGATTCGCTATAAGCACACGGTGGCGAGTGCTCGCGTGGCCGAATCGACGGAGCGCTTTCAGTCGATGCGCGACATCATGGTCGCGTTCATGGCCGCATCCCTCGTCGCGGGCGCGGCGCTCGCGTGGCTCATCGCGCGGCGGTTGTCGGCGCAGCTCGGCGGCGAGCCCGGCTATGCCGCTCATATCGCTAACCGCGTGGCGGCCGGCGATCTGTCGGTGCGCATCGATACGCGTGCGGGCGATCGGACGAGCCTGCTGTGGGCGCTGAAGGACATGCGCGATCGGCTGGCGGAGATCGTGGCTCGGATCGGCAACTCCAGCGAGGCCATCGCGGGCGCATCGGAGCAGTTGGCGCGCGGCAATGCCGACTTGTCCGAGCGCACGGAGCAAGAAGCCGCTTCGCTCGAAGAGACGGCCTCCAGCATGGAAGAGCTCAGTTCGACGGTGCGGCACAACGCCGACAACGCGCGTCAGGCCAGCACGCTGGCCGGCGCGGCTTCGGAAATCGCGACCAAGAGCGGCAACCTCGTGGGCGAAGTGGTCGACACGATGCGCGAGCTCGCGAACGGCTCCAAACGGATGACCGACATCATCGCGGCCATCGAGGGTATTGCGTTCCAGACGAACATCCTCGCGCTCAACGCGGCCGTGGAGGCGGCGCGCGCCGGTGAGCAAGGGCGGGGTTTTGCCGTCGTGGCCGGCGAGGTGCGCTCGCTCGCGCAGCGCAGCGCCGTCTCGGCCAAGGAGATCAAGGTGCTGATCGAAGCGTCGACGGCGCGCGTCGATAGCGGCGCCGAGCTGGCCGAGCGCGCCGGTTCGACCATGACCGAAGTGGTGCACGCGGTGCGACGCGTGACCGACATCATGGGTGAAATCTCGGCGGCTTCGGGCGAGCAGAGCAAGGGCATCGAGCAGGTCAGCATCGCCGTCTCGCAGATGGATCGGACGGTTCAGCAGAACGCCGCGCTCGTCGAGGAGGCGGCCGCGGCCGCCAGCTCGATGACCGCGCAAGCCGGACAGTTGAAGGCGGCCGTCGCCGTATTCGCGCTCAGCTAGGGGCTACTTGCGATGAGGGGGCGACGAGGGGCGCGAGAACCGGGCTTGAAAAGCGCCTAACTGCTTCACACAACTGCTTCATCGCTTGTCACCGGCTATTGCCGTCCTTAAACTCGCGCGTGATTCCAATGCGCCGCCGCATCGAGGCGGTGCCGTTCACTTCCACCCGCGAGAAGGAGCCCCACGAGCATGGCCGAATCCTATTTTCCGCGCTGGCGCCTTACGCCGAGCGCCGCCGAGGGACGCGTCGTCGCACCCGACGAGCGTTTGCCGTGGCCGCAGACGTTCGCCATGGGCGTGCAGCACGTCGTCGCCATGTTCGGCTCGACGGTGCTCGCTCCATTGCTCATGGGCTTCGATCCGAACCTGTGCATCTTCATGTCGGGCATCGGCACGCTGCTGTTCTTCGTGCTCGTCGGCGGACGCGTGCCGAGCTATCTCGGCTCGAGCTTTTCCTTCATCGGTCTCATCATTGCCGTCACGGGCTACGCGGGACACGGCGCGAACGCGAACATTCCGGTCGCGCTCGGCGGCATCATCGCCTGCGGCGTGGTGTACGCGGTCATCGGCCTCATCGTCGGCGCCGTCGGCACGAAGTGGATCGAGGCGCTCATGCCGCCGGTCGTCACGGGGTCGATCGTCGCCGTCATCGGTTTGAATCTCGCGCCGATCGCCGTCAAGGGCGTGAGCGGGTCGACGTTCGATTCATGGATGGCCGTCGTCACCGTGCTTTGCGTCGGCATCGTCGCCGTCTTCACGCGCGGAATGGTGCAGCGCCTACTTATTCTCGTAGGGCTCGTGATCGCTTATCTGATCTACGCGCTCGCCACCAACGGCATGGGCCTCGGCAAGCCGGTCGACTTCTCGCTCGTCGCCAATGCCGCCTGGTTCGGCCTGCCGCACTTCTCGGCGCCCGTCTTCGATCCGCATGCGATGCTGCTGCTCGCGCCCGTCGCCGTGATCCTCGTTGCCGAAAACCTCGGGCACATCAAAGCCGTCAGCGCCATGACCGGGCAGAATCTCGACCGCTACATCGGCCGCGCCTTCGTCGGCGACGGTCTTGCGACGATCGTGTCGGGTTTTGCCGGCGGCACGGGCGTGACGACCTACGCCGAGAACATCGGCGTGATGGCCGTCACGAAGATCTATTCGACGATCGTGTTCGTCGTGGCCGCCGTCATCGCGCTCGTGCTCGGTTTCTCGCCGAAGTTCGGCGCGCTGATCGAGACGATTCCGGGGCCCGTGCTCGGCGGCGTGTCGATCGTCGTCTTCGGGCTCATCGCCGTGACGGGCGCACGCATTTGGGTCGTCAACAAGGTCGACTTTTCCGATAACCGCAATCTGATCGTTGCCGCCGTTACGCTTGTGATCGGCGCCGGCAATTTCTCGTTGCAGGTCGGCGGTTTCGCGCTCGGCGGCATCGGCACCGCAACGTTCGGGGCCATTCTGCTCTACGCTTTGCTGCGCCGCGAACTGGCGCGTGGCCCCGTGCTCTGATCAGGGCATGGATGCCCGTGGCAGGTCGTTTTGCACCGTAGCGGTGCGTGCGGTTTGCCGCCGCGGCGCGCGTGTCGGGCGGTGCCGGCGATGAGCGCGACACCCGCTCGTCCTGTCTCGCCGGGCATTGCGGCTGCACCGCCCTCGCATCGGTGCGGCCCGCGAGCATAGAGCTTGCTTTCGTTACGGCTCCCACTACAGTAAAAAGAATCGAGGGAGCCGTCGATGACGTTTTTCGCCTTTCGCTTTCGCAGTCGTTTTTGCCACGACGTTCGTGATGTTCGCGACGTTCGTGCGCGTTGTGCATGGAGGTCGGCATGGTGATGCCCGTCCGCGAGCATGCGGCCGCCCGGCCGTCGCTCCAATCCGACGTGGCGTCGGGTTTGCCGCGCTACGCGCTGCGCCATCGCGACCTCACGCTCACGAGCGTCTTTCAGCCGATCTTCAGTTTGTCGCACTTGCGCGCCGTGGGCTACGAAGGCTTGCTGCGCGCGCACGACACCTTCGATCGCCCCGTGCCGCCGCTCGACGTATTCGGCGACGCCGCGCGCCAAGGCGAGCTGCATTATGTCGATCGTCTCGCACAGTCGCTTCATCTGGAAAACTTCAAGACCCTGCAGGCCGAGCGCGAATGGTTGTTCTTGAATGTCCATGCCGGCGCGCTGGCCGATTCGTATCATGCGGCGGCGTTTCGCGCGCACATCGATCGCCTCGATTTGTCGTCGCGTCGCATCGTGCTCGAGTTGCAGGCCGTGCGCGCCGAAGATTTCGACAAGCTTGCCGAGGAGGCGCGCCGGTTTCGCGAGCAGGGCTTCTTGGTCGCGCTCGACGATTTCGGCGCGGGCGATTCGAATCTCGAACGGATCTGGCAGCTCGATCCCGACATCGTGAAGGTCGATCGCATGATGCTTTCGCAAGCGGCGCATCGAACGCAGGCGGCGGCGATCTTGCCGGGCTTCGTGTCGATGCTGCATGAAGCGGGCAAGCTCGTGCTCGTCGAAGGCGTCGAGACGGAGCATGAGGCGCAGCTCGCGTTCTCGTGCGATGCCGATTTCGTCCAAGGGTTTTACTTTGGGCGCCCGGGTCCCGCCGCGGCCGATAGCGTCTATGCAAGCGAGCGCATCGCGGCGCTGGTCGAGCGGCATCGCGCGCAAAGCGAGGCCCGCGAGCGGCAGCGCACCGGCCGGCTCGCGCCTTATCTGCACGCGTTTGCGCGCGCGGGGGAGCGCCTCGCGCAAGGCGAGGCGCTCGAGGAAGTGTGTTGGAACTTTCTTGCGCTCGATCACGCGGCGCGCTGCTTCCTGCTCGACGAGCAAGCGCGGCAGACGGGCCGCAACGTCGTACTGCGCGCCGATCGCGCGGGCCATGAGGCGCGCTTTCTGCCCGTTGCCGATGCGCAAGGCGCCAATTGGATGCGCCGGCCGTACTTTCACGCCGCCGTCGACGCGCCCGATCGTATCCATGCGACGAAACCTTACCTGTCGATCAACGAAGCGTTACCTTGCGTAACGCTGTCGATGGCCGTGCGCGTCGGCGAACGCCTCTGCGTGTTGTGCGGCGACATCGATTGGCGCGACGAGGACGGCTGACTTCTCCCCCGCAAGCCCGTCGTCAGGTGCCGCACGCCGGCTTTGATCTGTTCGCCGCCACGCCTATCATCTGAATAGGCGCGATCGGCGCATCATCCGTTTCGAGCGATCGAGGTGCGCGTATTGCTACGCATGATTGCTTGCACTACGCGCACCGCGGCCGCCATCTCGGACGTTCGCTGCACCGAAGGCCGAGACGCGCTCCCATTCATAAAAAGCACAAGGAGCAGAGAAATGATGGTTCGGCATCTGCACACGTCGCGCGTATTCGTTCGTCTACGGCAAACGGTGCTCGCCGGCACCGGCGTGGCGGCCTTGTCGGTCGCGATCGCACCCGGCGCGGCGCTGGCACAGGAGACGATCAAGATCGGAGTGCCTGTGCCGCTCTCGGGCAGCTATGCGACGGCGGGCAATGACATCCTCAACGGCGCGAAGCTCGCGATCGACGACATCAACAAGCAGGGCGGCGTGCTCGGCAAGAAGCTCGAACTCGTGCAAGCGGACGACAAATGCGATGCCGATGCGGCGGCCGGTGCGGCCCAGACGCTCGTCAGTCAAGGCATCGTGGCCGTGGCGGGCGGCTACTGTTCGAGCGCGGCGTTGCCCGAGTTGCGCGTGTTTCATGGCGCCGGCCTCGCTTATGTGATGGACGCCTCGACGAACCCCGAACTCACGGAGAAGGGCTGGGACGATGCATTTCGCACGATCGGCCGCGACGACGAGCAGGGGCCGTTCGCGGCGAAGTTGATGAAGGACGTCTTGCACGCGAAGGCGGTGGCCGTCATCAACGACAACACGACCTACTCGAAGGGGCTGGCCGACAACACCGTCGATGCGTTGAAGAAGCAGGGCGTCGACGTCGTCTATAACGACGCGGTGACGCCCGGGCAGATGGACTATGCCGACGTGGTCAAGAATGTCGGCGCCTTGAAGCCCGACGTCGTCTACTACACGGGCTATTACCCCGAGGCGGCATTGATCGCGAAGGACGTCCGGCAACTGAAGGTGCCCGTGAAGTATCTGATGGGCGGCGACGGTACGACCGATCCCACGCTGATCAGAACGGCGGGGTCGGCCGCGAAAGGCATGATTTGCACGACGGCTCCGCTGCCGCAGTTCCTCTCGGGGGAAAAGGCGCACCGCTTCATCGCCGACTATAAGAAGGCCTATCACGCCGACCCCGGGCCGTACTCCGTCTACGAGTACGATGCGGTGGCCGTGACGGCGAAAGCGATCGCCGATGCGAAATCGACGAAGCCGGCCGACATCGTCGCTGCGCTGCACAAGGTTTCGAACTTCAAGGGCGCGACGGGCGACATCACGTTCAACGACAAAGGCGATCGGGACAACGCGGTCTATATGGCCGTCATTGCTGAAAAGGGCGCATTCAAACCCTACCGTGAACTCGGCCCGAAGGGAGGCTGGGTCTCGCCGAAGTAGCGCAAGGCGCGGGACACGCCGAGTCGCCGGCGGGTCCCGAACTCGTCGCGCTTACTCGCCTCGCTTACTTGGCGACGACGACAGGAATGCCGCGCAGCGAGCCGGCGCCCTTCATTTCGTCGAGCGCCTGTTGCACGGCGTGGCTCGTGGCAGCTTCGAGGGCGAGGCGTGCCGCCAGGTCGCGCTCGCCGCGCTTCACGCTCGCTAGATTGCGCAGCTTCACGTGCCCGTATCCGCGCACCTTGGCGTGCAGCGCGGCGAGCTTGGCCACGTCTTCGGCATTGGCGGCGTTCAGCGCGGCGAAAGCGCGCCGCATCGTCGTTTCATAGTCCTCGGCGAGCGCGCACTCCATGCGGCGCTCGACGGTACGGCCGAACGGATCGAGCGCCGTACCGCGCAAGCCGCGCCATTTCGCGAGTACCCCGAGCACGGGCCACAGCCAGCCGCCGAACGCCTTCTTGCTCGGGGCTTCGCCTGCCTTGGCTTTCGCGAGCGACGGCGGAGCGAGGTTGAACTTCACGCGGAAATCGCGGCCTGCCTTGCCTTCGAACTGGGCCTCCAAGGCTTCGCGGAACGTCGAGTCCGTATAAAGGCGCGCCACTTCGTATTCGTCCTTGACCGCAAGTAGCCGATAGAAGGTGGTCGCCACGGCGCGGGCGATGTCGGCTCCCGCCACGCTGCCGTCGGCCTGGCGCGCCAGCGCGACGAGCGCACGGTAGCGCTCGACGTAGCGTGCTCCGCCGTAGGCCGCAAGACGGGCTTCGCGATCGGCGACAAGCGTGTCGAGATCGACGGATGCGTCGGTTTGTTCGTCCTTCGCCTGCGCGGCACGCGTGCCGCGCACGGCGTGGCGCTCGGCCCAGATCGCTTCGAGCGCGGCGGGGTCGCCCGCGGCCAGGCGGCCTACGGCGAAGGCGAGCTTGTTCATCGGCACGGCGACGTTGTTCAACTCGATCGCGCGCATGAGCGCCGCGTGCGAGACGGGGATGAGGCCGAGTTGCCAGGTGAAGCCGAGCATCAGGATGTTCGCGCCGATCGTATCGCCGAGGAACTTCGCGGCCAGCGCCTGCCCGTCGCAGGTCGACATCCGCTCGGCACCCGCCGCGTGACGCATCTTGTCGATGAGCGCGTCGGCGTGCAGGTTCGCATCGGGGTTGCTCACGAACGACGCATTGGGGATCGCATGCGTGTTGACGACGATGCGCGTGCGATCGTGGCGGACCGTCTGCAGCGCGTCGAAGCCCGCGCCGACGACCATGTCGCAGGCGAGCAGCACGTCGGCCTGCTGCGTGTCGATGCGCACTTGATTGAGCCACTCGTCGCGCGCGGCGAAGCGGACGAACGAGAGCACCGAGCCGCCCTTTTGCGCGAAGCCCATGAAGTCGAGCACCGAGGCGCTCTTGCCTTCGAGGTGGGCGGCCATACTGATCAACGCGCCGACCGTCACGACACCGGTGCCGCCCACGCCCGTCACGAGGATGTCGTACGGCGCGGCGTCGAGCCCCGCTTGCGGGGCGGGCAAGGCGTCGACGCGGCGAGCGAGCGCCGCTTCGTCGAAGGCGGCGCCGGCGGCCTTCTTCAGCTTGCCGCCCTCGATCGTGACGAAGCTCGGACAAAAGCCGTTCACGCAGGAGAAGTCTTTGTTGCACGACGATTGATCGATGCGGCGCTTGCGTCCGAGCGGCGTCTCGACCGGCTCGACCGATAGGCAGTTCGACTGCACGCCGCAATCGCCGCAGCCTTCGCAGACTGCCTCGTTGATGAACAGACGCTTGTCGGGATCGGGAAATTCGCCCTTCTTGCGCCGACGGCGTTTTTCGGCGGCACAGGTTTGATCGTAGATGAGCACGGTCACGCCGGCCGTTTCGCGCAGTTCGCGCTGAACGGCGTCGAGTTCGCTGCGATGATGAAACGTGGTGCCCTTCGGAAACAGGCCATGATGGCCATCGTACTTTTCCGGCTCGTCCGAGACGACGACGAAGCGCGACACGCCTTCGGCCTCGACTTGGCGCGCGATTTGCGGCACCGAGATGCTGCCGTCGACGGGCTGGCCGCCCGTCATCGCGACGGCGTCGTTATAGAGAATCTTGTAGGTGATGTTCGTGTTCGCCGCGACGGCTTGCCGGATCGCGAGGATGCCCGAATGGAAGTAGGTGCCGTCGCCGAGGTTTTGAAAGACGTGCCGCGTCTTCGTGAACATCGAGTGCGAGGCCCAATCGACGCCTTCGCCGCCCATCTGAATGAGGCCCGTCGTGCCGCGGTCCATCCACGACGCCATGAAATGGCAGCCGATGCCCGCATGGGCGATCGAGCCTTCCGGCACTTTCGTCGACGTATTGTGTGGGCAGCCCGAGCAGAAATACGGTGTGCGGCGCACGGCATCGGCCGCGTTCGAGAGGATCGTCGGCGCCACGAGATCGACGACGCGCTCGCGCCGGTCGAGCGTGGGTTTGTGGCGCGCGAGCCACTCCGCGAACACGGGCAGCACGCGCGACGGGCGCAGTTCGCCAAGCGACGACAGGAGCGGCGCGCCCTGCGCGTCGTGTTTGCCGATCACGGCCGGCCGGTCTTGCGCAGCCCGATTGTAGAGATGATCCTTGATCTGCTGCTCGATGACGGGCCCTTTCTCCTCGATGACGAGCACTTCTGCGAGGCCCTCGACGAACGTGTCGAGGCGAGTCGTCTCGAGCGGAAACGACAGCCCGACTTTATAGATGCGCACGCCGGCTGCGTCGAGATCGGCGACCGTGAGATCGAGCCGGCGCAGCGCTTCCATCAAATCGAGATGCGCCTTGCCGCAGGTGACGATGCCGACGTCGGCACGCGGGCTCGCGGCGATCCATTTGTCGATGCTGTTCGTGCGCGCGAAGGTGCGCACGGCGTCGAGCTTCGCGGCGAGCCGCGCTTCGATCGTCAAGCTCGGCAGATCGGGCCAGCGGTTGTGCAGGCCGCCCGCGGGCGGCGTGAATTCGGCGGGCAAGGGCCAGTGCGCCGTGAGCGCGTCGAGATCGACGGTGGAGCCCGATTCGACCGTCTCCGAAATCGCCTTGAAGCCGACCCACGCGCCCGAGAAGCGCGACAGCGCAAAACCGTATGCGCCGAATTCGAGCATGTCGGCGATGTGCGACGGATTCACGATCGGCATGTGCCAGGCCATCATCGTGAAGTCGCTTTGGTGCGGCATCGACGATGAGACGCAGCCATGGTCGTCGCCGGCCACGACGAGCACGCCACCGTGCGGCGACGAGCCGTAGGCGTTGCCGTGCTTGAGTGCATCGCCGGCGCGGTCGACGCCGGGCCCCTTGCCGTACCACATCGCGAAGACGCCCTCGACCGTGCGTTCGGGATCGGCTTCGACGCGCTGGGTGCCGAGCACGGCGGTGCCGCCGAGCTCTTCGTTGATGGCGGGCAGGAAGCGCACGTCGCCGGCTTCGAGCAGTTTCTTCGCCTTCCACATTTGCTGATCGACCATGCCGAGCGGCGAGCCGCGGTAGCCGCTGACGAAGCCGGCCGTATTCCAGCCCTGCGCGCGGTCGCGTTCGCGCTGCGCGAGCATGATGCGCACGAGGGCCTGCGTGCCGGTGAGAAAGATGCGGCCGTGCGTGGCCGTCAGGTTATCGGTGAGCCGATAGTCGGATAGAGCAGGCGTGCCGTCGATCGGCAGGCGGGCGGTCATGGCGGTGTCTCCTTCGATCCTTTTTTCCCCATATGGCCGTGCCTCGCACATGGGGCTGCGAAGGCTCTATTTTTTCGCGGCGAAGGGGGAGGATTTTTGCTATCTCGGTCGGGATGACTAGCTAATGCGGCGATTTTTGCGCGTATGACCGAGTGTGGGAGCGTTTTCTTCTGCGGCCATTGGTTTCTCGCACGCGATACCCTTTATAAGTCAGATCGTGGTTCGCTGAGCGCGGGCCACCCAAATTCTCGAAAAGGACGCCACCGTGGTCGTCCTTTTTTTCATTTGTGCGCGCTCTCGCTCGCCTGATCGAGCGGCATCACCTCGTCGAACTGCGTGTAGTCGATGTGCGTGACCCCATCCTCGTCGTCGTGCAGCAGATCGACGAAGCGGTGCTGCCAGCGGATTTCGTCGTAGCCCCACGTGTGGCGCCCATACATCGTCTGCGTCGTCGTTTCGTCGGCGCCCTCGATCATCAGCATCAGCGAAGCCTCGCAGGCGGCGAGGCTTTCCGCCGTTTCGCCATAGAGCGGGCTCGATTCGTCGATCACGTGCATGAGATTCCAACCGAGCAGGAAGATCGGATGTTGTTCGCGCATGAGCTTCAAATCATGGATACGCCAGAGCGAGTAGCCCTCCGGCTTGGTCTCGTGGCGCATCAGCCGTAGCCTCGCCTTCGCTTCGACGATGACGTTCTGGCGTGCGTTGGCGGCGCGCAGCATGAGCGTGGGGTGGCCGTCGAGCGGGCGCACGACGGCGAAGCGCGAAAAGATGATGCGCGCGCGCGGGCGCGAGAAGCGCACGAAGATGAGGCCCGTCGCCAACGCGATGCTGGACATGCCGGTGAAGATCTCGAGCGTGGCGATCGCGTGCGCGTAGATCGTCTGCGGATGCATGTCGCCGTAGCCGACCGTTGCGAGCGTCTCCACGCTGAAGAAGAACGCGCCGAGGAAACCGTGCGGCGATTGGTTGGCAATCGGTGCGCTGCCGAATGAATAGAGCACGGCGAAGAAGGCGTTCAGCAGCACGAAGAAGCCGCCGAGCGAGCCGAAGAATACCGGCCAGGTGGCCGTCAGCGCACGGTGGTAGAGGTCGAGCCGTGTGCGATCCGGCATCCCGTGCGTGACGACGGTGCCCGAGCCCGTGCGCAGAATGCGGCCGCCTTTGCCGCCCGGTGCGTGCCGCTTCGGTTCGCGGCGGGCATGGGGCGAGCGCGGCACGCGCGGCGGCGCGCCGGTCGGTGCCGTTTCGCGAACGGGCGTGGGCGAGTGCGTCTTGTCGTGCGTGTTGGTTGCCATAGCGGCGGCCCGTCGTCATGAACGGGCGCAGCGTAGCACGCACGAACGCGGCGCGCGACTACGGGAACGCCTTCGGCTTCGGCACGCCGGCGCCGTGTTCGATGTCGGCAACGGCTTGCCTATGTGCGGACTCGATCGCGTCGGCGACACTCGCGTAGCCCGTATCGCCGCCGATCGTGGTCCAGCGCTGCACCGGTTTTTCCTGGTGCCGGATTTCGTATTCGGCCTCCCAGCGCGTGCCCTCGAGCTCGATGGGACGCACATAGATCGAATAGACGCCGTATAGGAAGTGCTCTTCTGCCATCTTGGACCTCCATCTGCCGTACTTCGGCGAGCGCTCCGATGAGGCGGGCGTGAGCGGCTCGGCTGCGCGAGCCGTCGCGCTACAGCTCGATTTCGCCGAGAATTTGGTGCGCGAGCGTCTTGGCTTCTTCCAGCGCTTCCGACGCGGTGGCGCTCGCGCCCTTGACTTCGTAGACCGTCGTCTCGGGCTCGGTCGCGTCGTCGCGCGCGAGGTGGACTACACCCTGGAACCGCCCGTCGCCGAGCTGGCGCACGCCGGGCGTGGCCGTGTAGATCCCTTTCGTATAGGTGACGTCTTCCATGATGACGCTCCTGTTCGGACGCATGAATTCATCCTAGCACGCGCTTGGGAAGGATTCCGGCGGCGTGCACCGGCCCGTGCGCGTTAGCGCCCGCATCGGCTTGCCGTCAGCATGATCGCGCTCTATTGCAAGAGTGCGACGACCTCATCGAGCGTCGGCGAATGGGCGCCTGCATGCCGGCACGCCGCCCCGCCCGACGCCAGCGCGAATGCCAGGTGGTCGCGCCACGCCCGCTCGGGCCGCTGCATGAGGCTAAACAGCAGGCCGCCGATCGAGGCGTCGCCCGCGCCGACGGTATCGACGACTTCGACGCGCGGCGGCATCGCGGCAATCGTCTCCGTCGGCGTGATCAACGTGGCGGGACCGGCGCCGCGCGTGACGAGCACGGTGGCCTCGCGGTTCATCGCGCGCAGCGTCTCGAGCGCCGTGTCCTCGTCGGTGCCGAACAGGCAGCGCAAGTCTTCGTCCGACACCTTGATGAGATCCGCGAGCGCGGCCATCGTCTCGAGCATCGGGCGATAGCCGTGCGCCATCAAGTTGCGGTAGTTCGGGTCGAAACTGATCCGCACGCCGTGCGCGCGCAGGTCGGCGGCCAGCGTCGCGAGCGTCGCGGAAAGCGGCGCGCGGGCGAGGCTGACGCCGCCGAAATGCGCCCAGCGCGCCGCGCCCATCCAGCCCTGCGGCAGCGATTCGGGATCGAAGGCCAGATCGGCGCTTGCCTCGCCGATGAAGAAGTAGGCGGGCGGATGCGTCTCGTGGACGATCGCGAGCAGCGGCGCACGCTCGACGCGCTGCAGGAACCGCAGGTCCAGAGCGGCCGCCTCGCTCGCGCGCCACAGTTCGTCGGAGAAGCAGTCGATGCCGATCGAGCCGGCGAACGCGGTCGGCACGCCGAGGGCCGCCACCGCGCGCGCAACGTTCCAGCCCGCGCCGCCCGGATGCGAGCGCCAGTGCGAGCCGTCCGTGCGGACGAGATCGGTCAGGATGTCGCCCGCGCTGACGAAGTGGGGGAAAGCGCAGGGCACCGCGCTCCTTGCGCCGCTCGCCGCGGCCGCCGCCGTACTTATTGCGCTCGTTGCGCTCGGGGTATGCATAGATCGTCCGTTCAAGCTCGGTTCGCGAGCGCGTCGCCGCTTCCGTCGAAGCCGTTGCCACTGCCACTGCCGCTGCCGCTGCCGCTGCGATTGCCGCTGCGATTGCCACTGCCGTTGCTGCCGCCCGCCGGCTGCATCGCCCGAGCCGGCGTGCCCGTCGCGTCGCCATGCGTTTCGACGAGCGCGTTCAGCACTTCGTAGCAGGCGCCCATCGTGTGATAGTCGGTCTTGCCGGCGGGGCTCTTCTCGTCGCTGTACTTGCGGTTGTCGCACGTGAGGATGCGATACCAGGCGCCGTATCGATGATCGACGAAGTGTGTCCAGCTATAGCCCCAGATCTCGTCGTACCAATCCCAGAAGCGCTCGCTGCCCGTGCGGTGACCGAGGAGTGCCGCCGCAGCCAGCGTTTCCGCTTGGACCCAGAAGTATTTGTCGTGGTCGCAGATCTTGCCGTCCGGGCCGAAGCCGTAGCACAGGCCGCCGTGCTCGTCGTCCCAGGCGTGCGTGAGCGCGGCGTCGAACAGCTCGACGGCGCGCGGCACGAGCCAAGGCAGTGGGCGGTGGCGCTCGAGGATCAAGAGCAGCTTGGCCCATTCCGTCTGATGCCCCGGCTGAAAGCCCCACGGGCGGAAGATATTCGAGCTGTCTTCTTCGTTGTAATGCCAATCGACGGACCAGTCGGCGTGAAAGTGCTCCCAGACGAGCGCGTGCGAGAGCTTCGCCTGGCGTTCGGTGATGTTCGTCGCCAGCCGCTCGGCGCGATCGAGATAGACGAGATGCCCCGTCGCCTCGTAAGCCGCGAGCAGCGCTTCGGTCGTGTGCATGTTGGCGTTCTGGCCGCGGTAGGTCGAGACGTGCCAGTCGGGCGTCGCCTCATCGGCGTAGAGGCCCGCGGCCGGGTCCCAAAAGCGGCGCTCCATCAGCTCGAACGTTTCGGCGATCTGCAGCCGCGCTTCCTCTATGCCGGCCATCGCGGCATGCGCCTGCGCGAGCAGCACGAACGCGAGCCCATAGCAGTGCCGTGTGCCGTCGATCGTGCGCCTTTCGCGGTTGCGCCACTCGATCTCCCAGTCGTATCCGCGGTGCTGCGGGTCCCAATGTCCGTCGCGCAGGAACGCAAGGCCGTGACGCGCGTAGTCGAGGTATTGCGGATCGCGGAAATGGCGGTACGCCATCGCGTAATTGAAGACGAAGCGGCAGCTACTCACGAGGTGGCGCGTGCTGCGATCGTAGACGGTGCCGTCGTCCTTGAAATAGTGGAAGAAGCCGCCCGACGGATCGTGAACCGCCGGCGCGTAGAACGCCAGCGTATCGGCCACGTGCTCGAGCAGGAAGGCGCGATCGCGAAAATCGTCGACAGGCGGCACCATCGCATTGGTGTGGACGGCGCCGGATGCCGGCTTGGGGCTTCGAGAGGCGTTGGGAAGCTTCGTCATGATGTCGTTTCCGATTCAATGCCGGCCGAGCCGAGCGCATGCTGCGCGCCGGCGCCACCGATCGTACTGGCCCGCACGACGAGCCGGACGGGCAGGCGCACCGTCAGCTCGCCGGGCGCGTCTTCCAACAACAACTGGACGCCGCGCGCGCCGAGTGCTTCCTTGTCGATCGCGATCGTCGTCAGAGCGGGTGTGGCATGCGATGCCGCGGGGATATCGTCGAAACCGACGAACGCGATGTCCTCGGGCACGCGCAAGCCGCGTGCAAGCACGACGCGCATGGCGGCCAGCGCCGCGACGTCGTTGTAGGCGAATACGGCGCTCGGCATGCGCTCGGGGCCGTGCGCGTCGAGCAGACGCTGCATCGCCAGCGCCGCACCCTCGTCGGGCGGCAGGTGGGCGTCGATCGACGTCTCCAGCGAGGGATCGAACAGCAGGCCGGCCTCGAAGAACGCGCGCCGATAGCCTAGGGCGCGCTGCGCGATGCTGTAGTGTGCGAGCGAACCGCCGATGAAGGCGACGCGCTTGCGCCCGAGCGCGAACAGGTGCCGCATCGCCAGCGCCGCGCCCTCGGCATTGTCGAGATTGACCGAGCGCATGTTCGGTGCCCACAGATCGATCAGGACGAGCGGACGCTGCATCGCGGCGACGGCCGCGAGCGTTTCCGGTTCGACGAAGCCGGCTACGGCGATCGCATCGGGCGCGTGCAGGCGCAATTGCTCGGTGACGTCTTCGGTCGGGCCCGCCGTCAGCAGCGACGGCACGATGCCGTGCGCACGGCACGCGTCCTCCACGCCGTGCAGCACGTGCGAAAAGAATGGGCTGGCGCCGAAATTGTTGTGCTGACGGTGCAGCAGGAACGTGAGGCGGCGGATGCGCGGGCGCAATTGCGCGGCATCGTAGCCGAGCCGCTGCGCCGTTTCGACGACGCGCAGCCTCGTGGCTTCGGACAGTCCCGGCTGGTTCTTCAGCGCACGCGACACCGTGCCGATCGACACGTTCGCCGCGCGGGCGATGTCGCGAATCGTTGTGGCCATCGTCGCTCGCATTCAAGTGGGGCGGAATGCGGCCAATTGTATAGTAAAAACGACAGCAAGCAGCCCAGACATACGTTAGGTATTCACCTTAAGCGTTGAAACGGTAAGGAATACGCAAAGAAATTATGTTTAGTAAAAAATACTAAACGATGATTTGAAATTGGGGTCGCCGGCGCTGTCCGATTGAGCCGCGCATTAGCCGAGCGCAGGGGTGCGCTGGAGTGCGGTCGCGCTCTGCGGTTCGTGCAGGTGCAGTTGCAGGGCGCCTTCGTCGAGGTCGATCACGAAGAAGCCGTCGGCCTGTTGCTTGGCTCGATGCTTGGCGAGTGCCGCCACGGACGCGATTTCCTCGCTGCCGTACGGTAGCGCGCCGCGCTCGCCGGGCGTGACGCGCACGCAGCCGATGGCCATTGTCACGAAGCTGAAGAAAGTCGGATTGCCGCGCCGGTCCTCGCCGTGAATGCCGCCCGCGGTGCGGTCTTCGTCCGCGTAAAAGCGCAGCGCACCCGCATTGAACGCGCGCAACGCGCGGGCCGCGCGCTCGCGCCAGTCGTCGCTTTGAAACAGCACGAGAAAGTCGTCGCCGCCCACGTGTCCGAGGAAATCGCGCGTCGGGTCGCAGATGTCGGCTAGGACGGCCGCCCCGAACTTGAGCACCTCGTCGCCTTGCCAGTAGCCGTAACGATCGTTGAACGGCTTGAAATGGTTCAAATCGACGTAGCAGGCGCAAAACTCGGCGCGATGCTCGACGAGCCGCGCGATATGCGAGCTGATCGGAATGTTGCCCGGCAGGAACGTGAGCGGATTGGCGTAGCGAGCCGCTTCGATGCGCACTTCGGTGACGGCGCGCACGAGGCTCTCGCCGGTGCCGAGGCCAACATAGCGGCCTTCGTCCGTGATGACGAAGCCGTCGGCGAGATAGCGTTGATCGTCGCTCGCGAGCAGCTTGGCCATCTGCTCGACCGTCATCGATTTTTCGATGACGACGGGCGAGGCATTCGCGAACAACATGCAGGGGCGCTTGCCGAACAGCTCCCGGTGATAGGGCAGCGCATAGCGATCCATGAAGCTGCGCCGGTTGATCAGCGCGATCGGACGCTCGTGCTCGACCACCGCCACCGCGTGCAGCGTCGGCAAGCGGTTGAACAGCTCGAGCACGTCGTTGTTTGTCGCGCTCTTGGGCAACGCGGGCGCGGTGACGATCATCTTCGCGGCGGCCATGCCGCCCGAGGGCGAGGCGGCGACGGGGCTGCGCGTCGCGCCGGGGAACACGGCGATGTGCTCGGCGCCGAGCGCCGCGCGCGCCGCCTCGGTCAGTTCGCGCGCCGCGCGCGCATCGGGGCGACCGAAGAAAAAGCCTTGGCCGAGCGCGATGCCCATGTCGCGCACGACGATCAGGTCTGCCGCATTTTCGATGCCTTCGGCGACGAGCCGCGCGCCGCTTGCCCCCGCGAAATGCTGCATGGCGCGCACGGCCTCGAACTTGAGCGGATCGTTGGCGATGTCGTCGATGAAAAAGCGATCGATCTTGACGACGTCCGGTTGCAGGCGCACCCACAGGTTCATGCTTGCATTGGCCGTGCCGTAATCGTCGAGCGCGAACTGAATGCCCGTCTCGCGCAGCGCGCTGACGGCAGGCGCGAAGCTCGTCACGTCGGCGATCGCGCATTGCTCGGTGAGTTCGAGCACGATGCGATCGACGTTGAGGCTGCGCCGCTGCAGCCAGGCGATCGTGCGATCGCGCGTCTTGCCGAGCGCGACGAGCGCATCGGCGCTGAAATTGAGGAATAGCTTGCCTTCGCATCCGAGGCGCGTGAATGCCGAGACGCACGTGCGCGCGGCCGCATGCTCGAGCGCGACCGACAGCCCTTCGCGCGCCGCCTGCGAGAACAGTGCGCCCGGCGATTCCAGCGTCGAACCCGCCGGGCCGCGGATGAGCCCTTCGTAACCGAGAATGGTGCCGCCGTCGAAATCGACGATGGGCTGGAAGACGGCGCTAAGCGCGCGCTGCGCGATCAACTCGGCGACTTTCGGCTCGCCGAGCGGCGATGGCTGGCTCAAGGACATGATGCGACAACAAGCCGGAATGATTGGATAGTCGGCTTATCGACCGCGATGGTTGAGAGTTGAATGAATTTTCGGTGAAGTTGTGCACCAACATGGTGCGTGCGACGCATGCCGCCCGCCGCCCGTTTCCGCTCGTGCCGCGTTGCGCCGCCCGGGTCGGGCTCGCCCATGCGCCCCCGTGCTAGTCGGCGACGGGCTCGCGTCCCGGCTGCGCGAGTGCGTCGTTCGCCGCGTCGGCCCGTACGTGCTCGCGCACGCGATCGGCGATCCCGATCGTCGTCTCGGCATCCTGGAGCGAGGCCGCGTCGAGCGGCCGCTCGGCGATGACGACGCGGTTGCGTCCGCTGCCTTTCGCATCCAGCAACGCGGCGTCCGCGCGCCGGATCACGCGCTCGATCGGTTCGCCGCGCACGTGCTGTGCAACTCCTACGCTGATCGTCAGCGTGACTTCGAGCAAGCGCGAGTCTTCAATGCGCCGGCGCAGACGTTCGGCAACGCGCGCCGCGTCCTGCTGATCGGTGCCGGGCAGGAGCACGACGAACTCCTCCCCGCCGAAGCGGCCTGCGACGTCGCTCGGCCTCATGCTGTGTTGGATTTGCTGCGCCACGAGATGCAGCGCGCGATCGCCGGCATCGTGGCCGAAGCGGTCGTTGACGGCCTTGAAATGGTCGGCATCGATATAGAGCACGGAAAACGGCTGGCCCACGCGCTCGGCGCGCAGCAAGATGCGGCGCCCGAGCTCGAATACGCGGCGCCGACGCGGGAGCTGCGTGAGCTCGTCGATGTCGGCGAACGCGCGCAACTGGCGCTCGAGCCGAAAGCTTTTCTTTTGCGAGCGCAGGGCGAACAGATTCGTGACGAGGCTCGTCGAGATCGCGATGAACATCGACAGCACGACGCCAAACTGCTCGACGGCGGGTGGTTTGCTGACGGCGACGAGCGCGAGCGGCCCCGCCACGGCGAGTGCGGCCGCGGCCGGGAAGTCCCACCCACGCAGCAGGACGGGGCTGAACGTGAGCGGAATGAGCACGAACGCGGGCAGCACGATGAGCATGCCGTCGCCCCACTGCAGCGCATGCAGCACGATGCCGGCCTCGAGCGAGGCGATAAAGGCGAGGGCGGCCAAGCTGGCGCGCAGCCCGCTGCCTTTGGCCCAAGCGACGACGAGCGCGGCTGCCATCGGCAGCGCCGGCAGGGCGCCCGTGAGGGCGGCGCTCGCCATGCGCTGCTTGTCGAGCCAGGCGTCGCCGGCGACGAGCACGACGTAGCCGACGAGCGCCGTCGCGAGTTGCGCGCAAAGAAACGACGACAGCCGATGGGCCGCGTAGTCTTCGAATGAATGATTGTCTTCCGGCGCCTCGATCGTCTTGGCGCGCCGCCCCCGCAGGCGCCGCATACGGCGCGACGCCGCTTCATGGCGAACGTCGTCGGATTGATCCTCGCTGTTCATTTATTGTCTCGCTTGGACGTGCATTTTCGGCATTCACGGAAAAAGCTTGTCGGCACCCCGTTTCGTCGCGACATTCTAATAGCGCTAAATGTCGAGCGCGACGATTTTAATAAGATTTATGAGTCATGGACGGCCGCCGTCCGCCGGGCGGTGCTTTGCGCCGCGCGGGTAGGGGCTGGGGTCGAATGTAACGAGGGCTCGTGGGGTAATTGCGCGCGGCACGTTTTTGTAACTTTCGGGTTTCGCCGAGGTTATGCCAAAAGGGCAAACGTTTGCTGCGCGATTGGATTTTCGCGGTGCAAAATCACCGGAGCGGTAATCGTCTTTCTGTATAACCGCGGTTTTGGATGCAATGCAATATCGGCGCAGCGGCTGAATCGGTATGCGTCGCACCCGCTTGGGCGGGGCGGCTGCGCCCCGCCCAAGCGGCGTCTAGTGCGGACGAGCCCCGGCCGGCTCCGAATCTTCCGGGTAGGTGTCGCGCATGGCCCAGCGCTGGGCAAGCGCCGCGCAGACCATCAACTGCATTTGATGGAACAGCATGAGCGGCAAGACGACGGCGCCGACGGCTTGCGACGCGAAGATGACCTTGGCCATCGGGATGCCCGATGCGAGACTTTTCTTCGAGCCGCAAAAGATGATCGTGATCTGGTCTTCGCGATTGAAACCGAGGCGCTTGCTCGTGAACGATGTGATGCCGAGCGCCGCGGCCAGCAGCAGTGCGTTGACGGCGAATAATCCGGCAAGGGCGGTGAGCGGCAAATGGTGCCAAAGGCCCTCGTTGACGGCCTCGCTGAACGCTGTGTAGACGACGAGCAGGATCGAGCCTTGGTCGACGAAGCGCAGGACGAGGCGGTGGCGATCGAGCCACGGGCCGATCAGGGGCCGCAGCAGTTGGCCGGCGACGAACGGCACGAGCAACTGCATGACGATCGCGCCGACCGTATGCCAGCCCGAGCCCGATGCGCCCGCGTGATTGGTGACCACGATGCTCACGAGCGCGGGCGTGAGGAAAATGCCGATGAGGCTCGATGCCGACGCGCTACAGACGGCGGCCGGCACGTTGCCGCGTGCGATCGACGTAAACGCGATCGACGACTGAACGGTCGAGGGCAGCGTGCACAGAAACAGAATGCCCGCATAGAGCGCCGGCGTGACGAGCGGCGCGACGAGCGGCTTCAACGCGAGCCCGAGCAGCGGAAACATGACGAACGTGCTCACGAACACGAGGACATGCAGCCGCCAGTGCGTGGCACCGGCCACCACGGCTTCGCGCGACAGCTTCGCGCCATGCAGAAAAAACAGCAGGCCGATGGCGATATTGGTCACCCAATTGACGGCGACGGCCGTTTCGCCCCGGCACGGCAAAAAGCTCGCGAAGACGACGGTGCCGACGAGCGCTAGGGTGAAATTGTCTGGAACCAGAAAGGGAGGACGACGCATAAACAAACTTCTCGCTATTTCGAAAGGCGCGCAAAAAGATGGCGTTAAAAGCAGGTAGAAAAATGCGTTCCCACTGCCGCCGGACGGTGCCGGCGCAAGGCCGCGCGCATACCCGTAGACAGACAAAACCGCCACAGTAACACCGAGTTACAACGGCGTCGCCCGCCTAACACTTTTTGCCTCGACACCTCGATGGGCGGCCCATAAATTACTTCACGGGATCCCTCGGAGCGCGATTTATCTGACGACCGCTCGGTAAGGAACGCGCCTGCGGCGCGCCGGTGCACGAAGGCATCCCGGCAGAGGGTGGGCGAGTACTTCGATCATGGCGGATTCGGCTTTGAAAATCTTTGGACGTTGGGTGGCGGCTGCGCTGTGCGTGGCCGCGGCTTCGATCGCCCATGCTCAGCCGCCGCACGGTTATCGGGGCCATACCGCCGCACCGCAAGCCCGCACGTTCTGGCGCGGCCCGAGCCGCCCGGCGGCCGTCACGGGGCCGCGCCGCGCGCCGCATGCTTTTGTCATGGCGACCGACCCGTACGGCCACGGCGGCGCACGCAGGGTGCCGGCGCCGGCGATCGCCCCGCCTACCGTCCCGTACCGACCCGTCAGCGAGGAAGCCCGCACGCTCGCGCGCGAGGGCGGAGCCGCCTACCTGCGCGCCGGCTCGCTGCGCGCCGATATCGCTCGCTATAACGAGGAGCGCGACGCGAATCGCGTGCCGCGTCCGCCGAGCGCGCCGTCGCCGCGCCCGCCGCAGACGCCGTCCGTCTACTACCGCAATTAGCGCCCTGGGCCGTCGGTGCCGTCGGCGCCGTCAGCGTCGCGATCCGTTCCGCACGGGAAGGTATCCAAAACCGCTCCCGAAAACCGCGCTGCGCGTCGGTCTTTTCCCTTCTTTTTGCTTTTCGCTCCGACGCATTTCGGCCCGCCGCGCGCTCGATCGCTGCCGCCATGATGCAATTTCGCCACACTTTGCCTCGCAAACCTCGATTTCCCGCGTCAAAGAAGTCGTCCTCTGACGAAATCATTTTGTCGTCCTTCGTGCGTGGGTCACTATTTCTCCCAGTTTCGGAGCGTACGGCTGCGAGCGAGCGCCGGCGCGGCTTTCCGGCTGATCGCGGCGCACGTCCGGGGTGCGCGCGAGCGTCCGCGGGCACCGGGCGCGGGCGTTTGCGCCCCGGCAACCCGCACGCTTAAGCGAATCGCTATACCGGCAATAAGCGGGCGTAATTTTGTCCGGAAATATGGTCCGTAACGATGGTGCCGCCCCCGAACAATGTAGGCGACCCACGGCCCCCCAATGCGATTCGCACGCTTCACTTTTCTGATAAAGACAGGAGATCTCATGAAAGCCAACGTCAGCCGCGCGCTGAAAACCAGTCTTCGCATGGCGGCCGTTGCCGCCTTCGCCGCCGCCGGGGCGAGCGCCGCTCAAGCCCAATCGAGCGTGCAGCTCTACGGCCAAGTCGATACGTGGGCGGGGATGCAGCAATTCCCGGGCGGGCAGCGCGCGTACGTCGTGGGCGGCGGCGGGATGTCGACGTCGTATTGGGGCATGAAGGGCGCCGAGGATCTCGGCGGCGGCTATAAGGCCGTCTTCACGTTGGAAGACTTCTTCCTGCCGCAAAACGGCGCCTACGGCCGCTTCTCGGGCGACAGCTACTTCTCGCGCAACGCGTACGTCGGCCTCGAAACGCCGTACGGCACGGTGACGGCGGGCCGCCTGACGACACCGCTGTTCGTCTCGACGATCCTGTTCAATCCGTTCATCGATTCGTACACGTTCTCGCCGATGGTTTATCACGTGTTCCTCGGCAACACGGCGATTCCGACGGGGGCGACCTACACGACCGACACCGGCGTCGTCGGCGATTCGGGCTGGAACAACGCGGTCGAGTACTCGACGCCCGATTACAACGGCCTGTCGGGCAACGTCATGTACGGCCTCGGCAATCAGGCCGGCGACAACGGCGCGAAGAAGTGGAGCGCGCAGTTCCTGTACTTCCACGGGGCGTTCGCCGCGACGGGCGTTTATCAGTACGTGAACTTCAACAACGCGCCGAACGACCTCGGCACGGTCTCGCCGTTCGGCACGGCCGTGGCGTTCAAGAGCCAGAGCGTCGGCCAGCTCGGCGCCACCTACGATCTGAAGTTCGTGAAGTTCTACGCCCAGTACATGTACACGAAGAACGACGAACTGATCAGCGGTAGCTGGCACGTCAATACCGGGCAGGGCGGCGTGACGGTGCCCGTCGGCCCCGGCACCGTGATGGCCTCGTACGCATACTCGCGTGATAGCGGCGGTCTCGACCAAACGCGTCGTACGTGGGCGGTCGGCTATGACTATCCGTTGTCCAAGCGCACGGATCTGTACGCGGCCTACATGAACGACCAACTGAGCAGCTTGTCGACGGGGCAGACGATCGGCGCGGGCATTCGCGCGAAGTTCTAAAGGGGCCGCTTGACGGCTTCGCGCGGCCGGGATGGGTTCCACTCGGCCGTGCGAAGCGTCGTTTGATGCGTCAATCGTTCGGCA
Source organism: Trinickia acidisoli (assembly GCF_017315725.1). Lineage (NCBI taxonomy): Bacteria > Pseudomonadati > Pseudomonadota > Betaproteobacteria > Burkholderiales > Burkholderiaceae > Trinickia > Trinickia acidisoli. Next base: position 3,711,360 of record NZ_JAFLRG010000001.1, on the reverse strand, counting down.
TGAGCCTCAGGCCGCGCCGCCGCCCCGGAAATTGCGCAATTTCACGAATATCACGCCAACTAGCGCTGGAGCGAAGAGATTTGACGCTCCGCCGTGTCGAAGTTCGTCGGAGCCAGCCAACGATCGATTGCCGTCTTGCGTGCAGGCCATTCAAGATCGAGCAGCGAAAGCACCGCGGTATCGCGACTGTGCGCCTTGACGATCATGTGCCGCCGAAGGACGCCCTCCTCGCGAAAACCGAGCCTCAGCGCCGCGCGGATCGATGCTTGGTTCTCCGTATCGGATCGCCATTCGCAGCGACGACAGCCCAGGTGCTCGAACGCGTGGCGGACAAGCAGGTATAACGCCTCGGTCCCGCCACGGGTGCCTTGCAACACCGGAGAAAACAGCACATAGGCGATCTCGATGGAACGATGCTCGGCGCAAAAGCGTATGAGGCTCACCTTGCCGACGACCTCGCCGGATCCGCTGGCCACGATCACGAACGGCATGAACAAGTCGCGGCTAACGAGTTCGTCCAGGTGAGCGCGATAAGCCGGCAGATCGGCAAACGGCCCGTCGCGCAGGAAGCGCCACAAGGATGCACGGCCCGGGCCGTGGGACATTGCATACAGCGGCCCGGCGTGAACCGCCGGATCGAGCGGGCTCAGCGCGACGTAGCGCCCGCGTAGCGCGAAGGACTCGGCGCGGCGGGCACGGCCCGTCATGCATACTTCCGAGTCGCGGGTCGACTTTGGGAAGAGGCGAGGAACATGGATGACCGGTCGGGACGATACAGGGTATGCATTGGATGGGCCTGCCCAGTCAACGCGGCGACGACAGCCCGCCCGATCGCCGGCGCTTGCGCAAATCCGCCCGTGTTGTGACCGCCGGTCACGACACAGTACCCCGCACGTGCGGTCGGAATCGTTTCGAAGATGCCGAGGCTCGACGATGTCCATGGGCGAACGCAATATTTGAGTCCGCTCTCTAGATCACCCGACGCCATCGCGGCCTGGTACGCGTGCGGGAAATATTTCTGCGCGGTGTCGATGAGCCCGTCGTATATCACTTTGAGCAGACGCCGATCGATATTGCTCGCATCGACGCCGGTATAGCCGTATCCGGACCCGATGATCATGATTGGCTTGCCGTTCTCGTCGGTGGCCACGGTGATGTTCGCATCCTCGGTGACATGGCCCTTGCGCGCCAGCTTGAGCGAATTGCGCAGCGGTTCATCGAGGTTAGGCAACCTGAGCCATGCCCCGATGACTCCGTTGATTTTCCCTTCCGAAGCCGTGCCCTTCAGCAGCGTATCGCCATAGGCGCCGGGCGAGATGACTACGTTTTCGGCAAGCAGCAGTTCGTCGGCCAGTCTGACGCCCGTCACGTCGCCACGCGCATCGAACATGAGATGCTGCGCCCGCCGATTCCAATGTGTGCGTACCCCGTTGGCCTCCAGCCGATCGAGCAGTTGTCGCATGAACTTGTGCGCGTTGATCGTGAAACCGACGACGTTCACTCCGCCGACGATATGGCCTCCCTCCACCGCCGCGGCGAGTGCGGGCTGCTCACGCGCAACCTCGTCGCCAGACAATACCGAACGCGCCGCGCCGATTCGCTTCTGTCGCGCGATTGCCGCCTCGAAGTGACCCACGTCCGAGTAAATCCGCAGCACCCCGTCGCGGATCAGGCTGTCCTGGAAAAGCTCGGGATCGCTGTCGATCCATGCGTCCCACAGCCCTTTGCTTTCGCGCGTCAAAGAAAAGATGTCGTCGTTGTAGCTATCGGCCAGCCAAGTCGGGATGCTCTCGAACTCCGCCACCCAAGCGTGCTCTTCACGCGACAGGCTGCCGGCGTGATACGTTGCCCACCCCCGATCCGACACCGTGCGCTGGAATTCGGTATTCATCGTTTCATGAATTTCACGCGCGTTGTAGTTGTCCATTTCCGAAAGCGTGAACATGCGAGCGTCATCGCCGCCACGACTGCATGCGAACGACGTCCACGACGCATCCGTGCGCGGATCGGGACGAGCATCGATGATTTCGACCTCGTAATCGTGCTGTGAAAGGTAATGCGCCGTGATGAGGTTGACGAGGCCGCCACCGATCAGCGTGACACGCCGGGAGGCCGACGCGCGGCCAAGGCTCGCGCTGTGCCGTTCCGCATACCGGCCGGTAAAGGCGTGCTCGAGGGTTTTGAGCGCCTCGATGTACACGTCTTCCTTACCGCTGTCGGCGATGGGCAGCACGACGGCGGAGCCGAACGAGCCGGCGTCCGCCGCGTCGCCGTGGTTTCCAATCGAGACGTAGTAACGGTGCTCGGGCTGGCCGTCGGCCCACGCGGCAACGACATCGCTTGGCAACGGTGCGCGCGTCACGACCGCGTCGACGTTGCTTTCCATGAGGGCGCTACGAAGGGCCGCTCGCCCTTTGCTCAGCACATCGGGCCGATAGACTACGTTCTTGGCCAATATGTGATTGGCCAGATCTCCATTCAGGTGATCCAGGATCAGGATCTGCATGTGGTTTTCCTTGATATTGTTTTCTCAGGTTCCAACTGCCGGCCGAATCAGACGATCACGATGATGGCGGTCCCGACCAGCAGCAACGCCATACTTGCATTGAACACGCGCAATCGCGATTCATTGGTCAGCAGTTTTCCGATGCCTACGCCGAACGAGGTCCAGATCGAGCCGGATATAAAATTCATCAGCGCGCAGACCGTGAAAATGCGAATGCCGGCAGACCACGCCGATGTTCCGGGCGGTAGAAACAGCGTTGCCGTCGTGACAGCCTTGACCCATGCCTTCGGATTAACGACCTGGAAGAACGCGGCGTTGAAGAACGTCAGCGGCTTGGTCACCGCCGTGGCCTTGGCAACTTTCGCGCCGACCAGCTTGTATGCGAGATAGATGAGGTAGGCGGCGCCGCACCATTTCAGAATGCCTTGCAGCCAGGGGAAGTAAGTGAATACGACGCCGAATCCGATGCAAAGCAGAAAGGTTTGGGTCGCGCATCCGGAGACGATGCCGCTGACGTGAGGCACGGTCCGGCCAAAACCGAACGTGGCGCCCGACGTCGTCAGCATGACGTTGTTCGGGCCGGGCGTGATCGACATGATCATGTAGTACGTCGCCAGCGGCACGACGGCGATCGGGGCGGGGCTTATCATGGTGGCGCTAGGTCGTTGTGGTATTGGATGATTTCCCAGGAGGCCCGGGAAGGCCTTCACCGCAGGCTGTCGCAGAAGCGATGAATGCGCCGGCAGGCTTCTTCGAGCACCTGCGTCGACGTCGCGTACGAGATGCGGAAGTTCGGTCCGAGGCCGAATGCGCTACCGTGCACTGTGGCCACCGCTTCGTCTTCGAGCAGCGCGGTGACGAAATCCTCGTCGGTGCTGATCAATTTGCCTTGCGGCGTGCGTTTGCCGATCGCCTCGGCGCACGACGGATAGACATAAAACGCGCCCTCCGGCTTGGCGCACCGCAGATACGGCATGCGATTCAGAAGGTCGATCACGAGATCGCGCCGCGTCTTGAATGCATGCCTGAAAAGCGGCAGATGACTCTGAGGCCCATTTAGCGCCTCGACCGATGCCCACTGCGCAATCGAACACGTCCCGGACGTTTGCTGACCCTGGATCAGATCCATTGCGTCGATCAGCGTCTTGGGGCCGGCCGCGTAGCCGACACGCCAGCCTGTCATCGCATAGGCTTTCGATACACCGTTCATCGTCAAGGTGCGCTCGTAGAGCGATGGCTCGATCTGAGCCGGCGTAACGAACTCGAAATCGTCATAGACGAGGTGCTCGTACATGTCGTCGGTAAGAATCCAAACATGCGGATGCCGCACGAGCACATCGGTCACCGCCTTCAGTTCGTCGCGCGTGTAGGCTGCGCCGGACGGATTCGATGGCGAATTGAGAATGATCCACTTGGTGCGTGGCGTAATCGCGCGATCGAGGTCCTCCGGCTGCAGCTTGTACGCATGGCGCGTGTGCGTCTCGACCGGTACCGGGATGCCGCCGCACAGCGACACCATCTCCGGATACGAAACCCAGTACGGACTCGGCACGAGGACTTCGTCGCCCGGTTCGAGGGTGGCCAACAGTGCGTTGAAGATCACGTGCTTGGCCCCGGTGCTCACGATCGTCTGCGACGGCTTGTAGCTCAAGCCGTTTTCGCGCTGAAACTTGCGCGCGATCGCTTCGCGCAGTTCGGGAATGCCGGCCGACGTCGTGTACTTGGTCTCGCCGCGCCGAATCGCGGCAATCGCCGCCTCCTTGATGTGGTCGGGCGTATCGAAATCGGGCTCGCCAGTGGACAGCGACATCACATCGATGCCCTCCGCGCGGAGCATACGTGCCTTTTGCGTAATGGCGAGCGTGGCAGACGGTTTGACGCTGGACAAACGGCCAGATAGGAATGACATGAAAGAATCCTGGGATGAACAAGGAAGAAAACGTTTTCAACCAAATGATTTATCCCGGATGACTGCTTGTCTCGTCGCACACCGGCAGCGATTTGAGCTGATCGAGATAGGCATCGGGAAGAATGTCGCGCCCTGCAAATAGATGAGCGAGATAGGCCGCACGCGGCTTCAATCCTGAATCTAGGTTGTTGCGGGCGACATAAGTGACGGCGGAGACGTATTCGTTGGATTCAGGGCGTAAAATGCTGACGGCAACACGTTCGTAATGGCCGCTTGCGACGTTCTCGTAATGATCGAGAACGTCGAGCCCTTGCTTCGCGATTCGGTTCAGGACACCAAGGACATGTGCGCCGGGGTGCTCTGCCAGATTGGCAGCCGCCGCACCGCGGAAATAGGCCGAGGGTTTGTCGAACGTCAATACCCAATCGTCGAGCCGGCCTAGCACGCGCTCGAAACATGCCACCCCGGCCGGCGCAAGACGCGCATCGATCAAGCGAGCGGGGTCCATGTTGGAGCCGTAGGCGAAATACCAAATCGAATCATTTTCCCCGTGATTCATGACTCACTCTAAATTTAGTTGGTGATCCATCGAGCGCCGATCGACCTAAATGCGTTCGCCAAACTGAAAACAATAGGCGAGATCGTTCGGCGCCGCAAAAAGAGACGAAGAGCTCGTTGGTGCAAATCTGAAAGCCGAAGTGACAGTGCTCGCTTTCGGCGATGGAAATGATGCAATTCCCGGTGTTTGCGTAATTCTCGTATTATTAGAGGACGGCGAATAATACAGCGTCGCCGATCGATCGAGCAAGGAAAAATATGAAATCGCACTCGATCGGTATTTATTTCCTATAAATTAAATTTGTGCGATATCCGATGTATTTTAATGATGCCTTGATTTTATAAGATGAAAACGTTTTAATCGCTGCATGTTCCGTTATTCATGCGACTTGCTGCCGAGCAGGAATACTGCCGAAGAAGGGTGCATTGGCAGGCGCTTCTGAGCGTCGTTTAAAGCGGATGGGCTTCGACGCGGCAACCGTTACTACACCGCCCGTAATAGGTTGTCCCCGTTCGAGTTCGCCGATCTGCCGGCCGGTGTCCAGGGATGGTCGCCCTCGCGAAATCCGGCACGGGAGGCACACGCGAGTCGTGTGCACCGTTGGCTATACTGCGAGAAGCCGCTACATGTGCGCAGCCGGCATGCGCGAGCGAGGGCAGCCATGACCGATCTTTCGACGCCGCAACGTCTCGACCCCGCGGGGCCGACGCCGGCTCCGCGTCTGCGTTTCGTGACGGCCGCCGCGCTGTTCGACGGGCACGACGCGGCAATCAACATCATCCGCCGCATCTTGCAGGCGAGCGGCGTCGAGGTGATTCACCTCGGCCACAACCGCTCGGTCGCCGAGGTTGCGCGCGCGGCGCTCGACGAAGATGCCGATGCCATCGCCGTGTCGAGCTACCAAGGCGGCCATGTCGAATACTTCAAATATCTCGTCGATGCGCTGCGCGAAGGCGGCGGCGAGCGCGTGCTCGTATTCGGCGGGGGCGGCGGTGTCATCGTCGCCGACGAAATCGACGAGCTGATGCGCTACGGCGTCGAATGCCTCTATTCCCCGCAGGCTGGGCAGCGGCTCGGGCTGCAAGGAATGATCGACGACATGATCGCCCGGTGCGCGAAGGGGGCGGCCCGCACGGATTCGGGCGCGCAGACAAGCGCGGCCCAATGGCTGGCGGCGCTCGGCGGGAGCGGGCTCGAGGCTCGGCGTGCGCTCGCGAAGCTGATCAGCGCACTCGAGAACGGCCGGACGGATGCGGCCACGCGCACGGCGCTCGCCGAGCGCGCACGCGCTGCGCGAGCGGTGCCCGTGCTGGGCGTGACGGGCACGGGCGGCGCCGGCAAGTCCTCGCTGACCGACGAGCTCGTGCGGCGCTTTCGGCTCGACTATGGCGACACGCTCTCGCTCGCCGTCCTCGCGATCGACCCTTCGCGGCGCAAGTCGGGCGGCGCGCTGCTGGGGGATCGGATTCGCATGAACGCGATCGGCGACTGGGGCCATGGCGCGCGCGTCTTCATGCGCTCGCTCGCGACGCGCGAGGCGTCGACCGAGTTGCCCGAGGTCATTCCCGACGCGATCGCGGCTTGCCGGGCGGCTGGCGTCGATCTCGTCATCGTCGAAACCTCGGGCATTGGGCAGGGGGATGCCGCGATCGCGCAGGTGGCCGACCGCTCGCTCTATGTGATGACGCCCGATTTCGGCGCGGCGAGTCAACTCGAGAAGATCGACATGCTCGACTTCGCCGATTTCGTCGCGATCAACAAATTCGACCGCAGCGGCGCGCTCGATGCGCTGCGCGACGTCGCCAAGCAGATGCAGCGCAACCGGGGCGCGTTCGCGCAAGACCCCGAGCGCATGCCCGTTATCGGCACGATCGCCTCGCGCTTCAACGACGATGGCGTGACGGCCCTCTACGGGCGCATCGTCGACGCGCTGCGCGAACACGGGCTGCGTACGCCCGAGACAGGCGCGCGGTTGCCTCGGCTCGATGTGCGCCAGTCACGCGACGGCGGTGCCATCGTGCCGGCCGCTCGTGCCCGCTATTTGTCGGACATTGCGGAGACCGTGCGCGCGTATCGCACGCGGGCGCGCGAGCAGGCGCAATGCGCCCGCGAGCGATGGCAGTTGACGGAAGCGAAGCGGATGACGATGCAACACGGCGCCGCCGTCGACGTAGCTCGCGATGCCGATGCCGCTCGCACGAACGCCGCCCATACGAATGTCGCTTCCGCGCCGCGAATGCCGGCCGGCGATCCGCTGACGTCGCGTCTCGATGCGCTGATCGCCGAGCGCGATGCGCGCCTCGGCGCGCGCGAGCACGCGCTGCTCGACGCGTGGCCGCGCACGGTGGCCGAGTACGCCGGCGACGAGCGCGTCGTGACCATCCGCGGCCGCGAGATCCGCACGCCGCTGACGGCGACGACGCTGTCGGGCACGCCGATCCGCAAAGTCTCGCTGCCGAAGTTCCGCGACCCCGGCGAGACGCTGCGCTGGCTCATGCTCGAAAACCTGCCGGGCGACTTCCCGTTTACGGCCGGCGTGTTCCCGTTCAAGCGCGAGAACGAGGACGCGACGCGCATGTTCGCGGGCGAGGGCGATCCGCCGCGCACGAACCGGCGTTTCAAGCTGCTCTCCGAAGGCATGCCGGCGCGGCGCTTGTCGACGGCGTTCGACTCGGTCACGCTCTACGGCGAGAACCCCGACGAGCGGCCCGACATCTACGGCAAGATCGGCAACTCGGGCGTATCGGTCGCGACGCTCGACGACATGAAGACGCTCTACGACGGTTTCGATTTGTGCGACCCGGCAACCTCGGTGTCGATGACGATCAACGGCCCCGCGCCGACGATTCTCGCGATGTTCTTCAATGCGGCGATTGATCAGCAGCACGAACGGCTAGCGGCGCGTTGTGCGGCCGAGCAGCGCACGCCGAGCGCAAGCGAGATCGAGGACACGCGCGAGCGCGCCCTGCGCGAAGTGCGCGGCACCGTGCAGGCCGACATCCTGAAGGAAGACCAGGGCCAAAACACCTGCATCTTCTCGACGGAGTTCAGCTTGAAGATGATGGGCGACGTGCAGGCCTATTTCATCGAACGCGGCGTGCGCAATTTCTATTCGGTGTCGATCTCGGGCTACCACATCGCCGAGGCCGGCGCGAATCCGATCACGCAACTCGCCTATACGCTTGCGAACGGATTCACCTACGTCGAGGCGTATCTCGCGCGCGGCATGGCGATCGACGAATTCGCGCCGAACTTGTCGTTCTTCTTTTCGAACGGGATGGAGCCCGAGTACGCGGTGCTCGGCCGCGTCGCGCGCCGCATCTGGGCCGTGGCGCTGCGCGAGCGGTACGGCGCGAACGCGCGCAGCCAGAAGCTCAAGTACCACGTGCAAACGTCGGGCCGCAGCCTGCATGCGCAAGAGATCGCGTTCAACGACATCCGCACGACGCTGCAAGCCTTGATCGCGATCTACGACAACTGCAACTCGCTGCACACGAACGCGTTCGACGAAGCGATCACGACGCCGACGGAAGCGTCGGTGCGTCGCGCGATCGCGATTCAGCTCATCATCAATCGCGAATGGGGCTTGGCGAAGAATCAGAATCCGAATCAAGGCAGCTTTCTCATCGAGGAACTGACGGATCTCGTCGAAGCGGCGGTGCTCGATGAGTTCGACCGGCTGACGGCGCGCGGCGGCGTGCTCGGTGCGATGGAAACGGGCTACCAGCGCGGGCGCATCCAGGACGAATCGATGCGCTACGAGCATCGCAAGCACGACGGCTCGTATCCGATCGTCGGCGTCAATACGTTCGTGGCCGATGAGGCTGGCGACGAACACGAGGCGCGCGGGCCGCTTGCGCTGGCGCGTTCGACGCGCGAAGAGAAGCAAAGCCAGCTCGAACGGCTTGCCGCGTTTCATGCTCGCCATCGCGACGAAGCGGGGCCGATGCTCGAACGACTGCGACGGGCCGTGATCGATGGCGAGAACGTATTCGCGGTGCTGATGGATGCCGTGCGCGTCTGCTCGCTTGGGCAAATCACGCATGCGCTGTTCGAAGTGGGCGGGCAGTACCGGCGCACTATGTGAGCCGCGCCCGCGGCTGTATTCAACGCAGCGACAGCCGCTCGCGCGCGTCGTCGTACTCGCGCTTCAGGCGCCCGACGAGTTCCGCGACGCTCGGGACGTCATCCATCAAGCCGACACCTTGCCCCGCGCCCCAAATGTCCTTCCACGCTTTCGCTTTGTCGCCCGCGAAGTTCATCTTCGTTTTATCGGAGGCGGGCAGCGCGTCCGGGTCGAGCCCCGCGTTGACGATGCTTTCGCGGATGTAGTTGCCGTGCACGCCCGTAAACAGGTTCGTATAGACGATGTCCGAGGCGCTCGCATTGACGATCGCGTGCTTGTAGTCGTCGACGGCGTGCGCTTCTTGCGTGGCGATGAAGCGCGTGCCCATATAGGCGAGGTCGGCGCCCATCGCCTGCGCGGCGAGGATCGAGCCGCCGTTGGCGATCGAGCCTGACAGCACGATCGGGCCGTCGAAAACGCGCCGCACTTCGCCGACGAGCGCGAACGGCGACGTCGTGCCCGCGTGTCCGCCGGCGCCGGCCGCAACGAGGATCAAACCGTCGACGCCCGCTTCGAGCGCTTTCTGCGCGTGGCGCAGATTGATGACGTCGTGCAGCACGATGCCGCCGTAGCTATGAACGGCGTCGATGATCTCCTTGGCGGGCGCCCGCAGGCTCGTGATGAAGATCGGCACTTGGTGGTCGACGCAGACGCGCACGTCGTGCTCGAGCCGCGCATTCGATTGATGAACGATCTGATTGACGGCGATCGGCCCGATTCGCGCGTTCGGGTTCGCGGCGCGATGCGCGGCAAGCGCCTCGCCCATCTGCGTGAGCCATTCGTCGAGCAGCTCGGCGGGCCGGGCGTTCAGCGCAGGGAACGAGCCGACGATGCCGGCCTTGCACTGCGCAAGCACGAGCTCGGGGTAGCTGACGATGAACATCGGCGACGCGACGATAGGCAGCGTCAGATTCTGTAGGACGGCGGGCAGAGCCATGGCGCGTGTCTCCTCTTCATTAAAAGAACGAACGTTCGAATTATAAAGGATGTAAACGCGGGCGATGGCGGCGCAGGACGTTGGAGTGAGTGCTCTGCTTCTACGTTTCGTGGCGCTCCGAACGAGCGGGCGTCATCCACGCCCTTAAAATACGAGGGGTTCGGACAACGATAAGAGGCAGGAGCGAACAGCCATGAGTTTTGCCGACTTTACTCCGTTTCACGTCGACGCAGACGGCGTCGACCTCTTCGGGCTGACGGGCGGAGAAGGTCCCCCTCTGCTGCTGCTGCACGGGCATCCGCAAACGCATCGGATTTGGGATCGCTGTCTCGGACGTCTTGCCGAGCATTTCACCGTCGTTGCCACCGATCTGCGCGGGTACGGACAATCGGGCAAGCCCGCGAGCGACGACACGCACGCGCCCTATTCGAAGCGGGCGATGGCGGCCGATCAAGTGGCCGTCATGCGTCATTTCGGGTTCGAGCGCTTTTTCGTCTGCGCGCATGATCGCGGGGCGCGCGTGGCGCATCGGATGGCGCTCGATCATCCGGATGCCGTCGAGCGCATGATGCTGCTCGACATCGCGCCGACGCTGGCGATGTACGAAGGCACCGACCGCGCGTTCGCGACGGCGTACTTCCATTGGTTCTTCCTGATTCAACCGCAGCCGCTGCCCGAAACGCTGATCGGCGCGGACCCGGAGGCCTACGTGAAATCGGTGATGGGCGGCCGTCACGCCGGGCTCGCACCGTTCGAGCCCGATGCGCTGCGCGCTTATTGCGAGGCATTGCGCTCGCCCGGCGCGGTGCATGCGATGTGCGAGGACTATCGCGCCTCGGCAACGATCGATCTCGAACACGACCGCGCCGATCTCGAGCGCGGCCGCAAGGTCGGCTGCCCTTTGCGCGTGCTGTGGGGCGCCGAGGGCGTCGTGGCGCGCTGCTTCGATCCGCTGCACGAATGGCAGCGTGTCGCGCGCGACGTCAGCGCTCGCGCGTTGCCGTGCGGGCATTACATTCCCGAGGAAGCGCCCGATGCGTTGATCGCCGAAATCCACGATTTCTTCGAAACCGACGAATCGGACGGGCGCATCGCGAGCGCCTGAGGGCGTCTCAGCGCCCCCCGCGCTTGGGTGCGCGCGGCTTCTTCTCCGCTTCCGTCCCCGTTCCCCGTCGAACCTCGCCGGCCGCTCTCTCTGTTCTCGCCGCGCGGGGCTCGGCCGGCCCGAGCGGCGGCAAGCGTCGCGTGACGGGCGTTGCCTTGACGATGGCCGTGCTCGTCTCGGCGCGCTCGCCGACTTTCATCAGGATGTCGTCGAGTTCCTCGATCGAGCGCAGAAAAAGGCGGCAGATGAAGCAATCGTCGCCCGTGACTTTGTCGCACTCGACGAATTCGGGAATGCGGCGAATTTCATCTTCGACCAGATGCAACTGCCCGGGCAGCGGCTTCACGCGCACGATCGCTTGCAGCGTATAGCCGAGCGCGCGCGGATCGAGTTGTATCGTGTAGCGCTCGATGACGCCTTGCGTCTCGAGGCGCCGCAGTCGCTCGGCCGTGCTCGGCGCGGAGAGCCCGATTTCGCGCGCGAGGTCGGCGGTAGCCGTGCGGGCATCCTCGGCGAGCAGGCGCAACAGCGTCCGATCGGTTGCGTCGAGGTCCGCCGCGATTGAGCCATCGGCAAGGCGTTTTGGCATATCGACCTTCGTTCCGAAGAGAAAATGAATGATTTGCCTTAGTTTAATGCTGTCTATGCGATATTCAAATCGCTACACTAATTTGCATCGATCTTCGATCCGTCGATGTCGCCTCGATGTTGGAGAGGACGGATAAAAACCTAAGACAGGTGCATCCATGACACACGAAGCAAGCAAGGAAGTTCGGCGCGGCGCCATCGAGATGATCGCCGCGATGTTGATCTCGGGCACGATCGGATGGCTCGTCGTTGCGTCGGGGCAATCGCCGCAAAACGTCGTGTTCGTGCGTTGCGCGCTCGGCGCACCGACGCTCGCCGCGATCTGCCTGGCGCTCGGGTTGATCCGCAAAGAGATGTTCACGTGGCGCACGCTCGGGCTCGCGGCTGTCGGCGGCGCGGCGATCGTCGCGAACTGGGTGCTGTTGTTCGCGGCGTACTCGCGCGCCTCGATTTCGATGGCGACGGTCGCCTACAACACGCAGCCATTCATGCTCGTCGCGCTCGGCGCCGTGGTGTTCCGCGAGCGCGTCACGGCGTCGACGGCGGCGTGGCTCGGGGTCGCGTTCGCCGGGCTCATGCTCGTCGTGAAGGTGCAGCCCGCGGTGCTCGCCATGCCCGGGCAGTATCTGAAAGGGATCGGCTACGCGCTCGCGGCGGCTTTCTTCTACGCTGTTTCCTCGATCATTACGAAGCGGCAGAAGGGCACGCCGCCGCAGTTGATCGCATTGATTCAGGTCACGCTCGGCGTGTTTCTGCTCGCACCGTTCGTGAACTTCCATGCATTGCCGAAGACGTTCATGCCGTGGGCCGATCTCGGCACGATCGGGGTCGTGCACACGGGGCTCGTCTATGTCCTGCTCTATGGGGCGATCCAGAAATTGCCGACGTCGATGACGGCAGCGCTGTCGTTCATCTACCCGATCGTCGCCATCGTTTGCGACCGCTTCGCGTTCGGGCAGACGCTTGCCTGGGTGCAGCTCGTCGGCGCCGCGTTGATTCTGCTCGCCGCTGCAGGGGTGAATTTCAAATGGCGCATCGTGCCGGCGCGGCGTGTCGACCGTGCAACGCGCGCGGCGTACGGCGCCGCCAAAGGCGACTGAAAGCCCCTATCCCCGATCTCCAGGGAAATCACCGATGCGTCGCACGAGGCTGCGTCGGTATGATGACAACTGACGCTGATCACGTCGGAAATTGCGCCGTTCGTCCTCGATGATGAACGGCTTTCTTTTTTTGTGCGTCGATTCAGCGCGACGTTGCGCGGCGCAGCCCCCGCGCGCCTAAGCGCGCAGCGCGACGTCGACCACAGGCGCACCCGTCAGTGCGATCAACTCCTGCGGCGACAGATTGAACACCGCGTGCGGATGGCCCGCTGCCGCCCACAGGCTGTCGAGTTGGAGTAGATCCGCATCGATGAGCGTGACGGGCGGGGTCAGGTGACCTATCGGGCAGACGCCGCCGATCGCGTACCCGGTTTTTTCTCGGACGAATTTCGCATCGGCACGGGTGATGTCACCGACGTGCTGCGCGACTTTGTCTTCGTCGACGCGATTGACGCCGCTCGCAACGACGAGCACGGGCGTGCCGTCGTCACGGCGACGAAACAGAATCGACTTGGCGATTTGCGCGACCGAGCAGCCGAGCCCCGCCGCGGCCTCGGCCGACGTCTTGCCCGTGTGCGGCAGCATGACGACCGGCTTTTCGTGGCCGCGTTCGCGCAGCAGCAACGCCACGCGTTGAGCCGAATCAGGCAGTGCCGCAAGCGGTTCGGCGGCGTCCGATGTGCCCGGCATGTTGGTCGGCGTGAAGTGCGGATGCTCCATGTCGCATTCGTTCCTGCGGTTTCGTTATGTTCGTCGATTCGGTTGCGTCGATCGGTTCGTTCGTCGCCGCGCCGCCGCCGTTACGACGCGCATGCGGCGTTGGCCGCTTTGGCGAGCAAAGCCCGCCCTGCGCGCGAGACGTTCGTGCGCCCGATCGCCTTCGAGATGAAATCGCCGATCGCTACGACCGCGTCGAGATCGATACCCGTCTCGATGCCGAGGCCGTTCATCAGATACAGAACGTCTTCGGTCGCGACGTTGCCCGTTGCACCTTTCGCGTAGGGACAGCCGCCGAGCCCGGCCACCGATGCGTGGAAGATCTCGATGCCTTCGAGCAGCGCAGCGTAGATGTTCGCGAGCGCTTGCCCGTACGTGTCATGGAAATGTCCCGACAATTGCTCGCGCGGGAAGACTTTCGTGACGGCGGCGAACACTTCGTGCGTGCGTCCCGGCGTGCCGACGCCGATCGTGTCGGCAATATCGATTTCGTCGCAGCCGAGCGCCGCCATGCGTTGCACGACGTCGACCACGGCCGGCACCGGCACGTCTCCTTGATACGGGCAGCCGAGCGCGCACGAGATGCTGGCGCGCACGCGCATGCCGCTTTCCTTCGCGGCGCGCGCGACAGGCTCGAAGCGCGCGATGCTCTCCGCAATGCTGCAGTTGATGTTCTTTTGCGAGAACGCCTCGCTGGCCGCGCCGAAGATGACGATCTCATCGGCACGCGCGGCGAGCGCGCCGTCGAAGCCCTTCATGTTCGGCGTGAGCACCGAGTAGATCGTCCCCGCACGGCGCTCGATGCCGCTCATCACCTGCGCGCCGTCGGCCATTTGCGGCACCCATTTGGGCGAGACGAACGAAGCGGCTTCGACATTGCGAAAACCTGCCGCCGACAGCCGGTTCACGAGATCGATCTTGATCTGCGTCGACACGAATTCCTTTTCGTTTTGCAGCCCGTCACGCGGGCCGACTTCGACGATCTTGACTGCGCTAGGCAAAGACATGGGATGTCTCCTCGATGGGATTCGTTCGGAATGCTAAGTAAATTGGTGCGATGTCGATGTCGATGCGGATGCAGGCGCAACCCAATGCTTTCAAACACCGCCATTCGCGATTTCAATAGCCGCGCAGAAGGTCGACGATGCCGCCTATCCTTTCGCCGCGCGCAAGTGCTTCAATCTTACGCGTAATTTGCTCGACCGCCGGCTCGCGTAGCGTCAGCGCCGAGATGTGCGGCGTGATCGTGACGCGCGGCATGCGCCAGAACGGATGCTCGGCCGGCAGCGGCTCGTGCGCGAAGACGTCGAGCGTCGCGGCGGCGAGCCGACCTTCGTCGAGCGCGTCGATGAGGTCGTGCTCGACGAGGTGGGCACCGCGCGCCAAGTTCACGAGATAGGCGCCGTGCGCGAGCAAAGAGAACGTGTCTCGGTTCAAGATGCCCTCGGTGTCGGGCGTGCTCGGCAGCAGATTGACGAGCAGTTTCAGGCCGTCGAGAAACGCGGGCAATTCGGCGCGGCCCGAGAAGGCGGTGACGCCGTCGATCGTTTTGGTCGATCGGCTGTAACTGCGAACGGGCAAGCCCAGCGAGGCAAGCGTCTTCGCTACGTGCGTGCCGAGTGCGCCGAGACCGAGCACGCCGACGTGAAACGATTCGCGTCGATGGGGCTCGAGCGCTTGCCAAGGTGCGTTGCCGGCGCTTTCGCGCTGCGCGAGCTCGTATTCGTCGAAGCGGCGCATGTAGCGTAACGCGGTGTGGACGGCGTATTCGGCCATTTGCTCTGCCATCCCCGTATCTTCGAGCCGCACGAGTGGGACGTTAGGTAGCGTGCCGGGTTCGCGCCGTTCGAGCGCGAGCAGCGCATCGACGCCGGCGCCGAGCACGAACACGGCGCGCAAGCCCTCGCGCGGCGCGAAGAGTTCGGCCGGCGGGCGCCAGACGATGGCGTAGTCGGCGCTCGCCGTGTCGCCCGGCGACCATAAGCGCACCTCGGCAAACGGGAGCGCACGCGCGAGCGATGCGATCCAGGCGGGCGCGTCGTCGGCGTGCGGCGTGTAGAAGAGAATTCTCATGTGATGGCTCGGGGCGTGGCGCGAAGCGCGGCCCATATCGGCTGATGATGGGCGTCATTTTAAAGCCGAGCGTGGCCCTACCATCCGCGCGAGCGCATTGATTCGATCAGATGAAAGTCATCTCGATCAAGGACAGAGGCACGAGTTTCAGATCGAGATGATCTGCATCGGGGTCCCATGCGATGACCTTGTCTGTTTCGCTGTCGATGCCGATTGCCGCGTAGGCGTGATATCTGCCGGGAGCGTTGTCGAGTGCGGGAGTCTGTATGAATGCTCGCCTGTGCTTCGGGGAATTCGATTCGGTATACCGGTCAATTTCGTTGGGGCTGACATTCGGCAGTTGCGCCTTCAAATCCCTGCCCTTGATTTCCCGCATTCCATATATCTGCGCGACCTTCCTGATGTTTCGGTCTTCCGAAGTGTTTAGGTTGCTCACCGCGCTTTCATCAAGCGTTTTCCCTTTCGCCGAGCGAAATGCCGCAAGGACGCAGTCGTAGTTGCTTCCGCCGATTTCTTTCGAACTTCTGGCCCATATGGGCTTTTGTCCGTCCCATTTCGGATAGCGCGTCACCACGTCCATCAAAGGTCTACGCACAGCGGTGCTGGTGCTTGCCGCGTCAAGGTCGGCCAGCCACTCTCGCGTCGTCTTTCGGACCGGTGGGCTTTGGAGCGAGACGTCGGAGGAGTCCTCGGAAGACACGACTTCGTTCGAGTACGAAGACTTGCGATGCACCATCGCCGAAAGCGGCGTGGTGGGCGTGGTCGAGCCCGCGGGAGAGACGGAGGCGGTACTGGCGCGCGGCCGCATCTGTTTGATCGGGCGTAGGGCAGGTGCGGTGAAACCACGCCGCTCCGACAATGACGATTGCCGCTCTCTCGGTATTGGCTCGACCGGAGGCGGCGTAGGAGATCTCCTTGCGCGCGGGCTGGTCTTACGCTTGCGTCCAATTGTACTTTTCCACATACGCGTTCCGATACGTCGGTCCCGTTGGGGTCAACGCCGCGCCCCCTTGCTCCGAGCGCAACTCGAGGCATTCGCGCGTGCTCTCCATAAGTAAAACGACGTTAGCCCCGCCGAGCCGCGAAAGCAATTACGCGGCGGCGCAAGGCGGAGCGATCGACAGGAACTTCCTAGGATGTGGACGCGCCGCGCGATTGTCCGAAAACGCCGACGCGCGGCGATAGACCGTCTCGCACATGAGATAAAGCGGGCAACGAGCCGCCGCGTACTACGTACTAGCCCATTGCCTTCCTATCCACGCGTGTTTTATTCCCGGAATAGAGCCTATGAACATCGAAACGATTTACCTGATGACCGAAAACGGGCGCTTCGTCTGTACCGATCAATACGGCGATTTGTCGATCAAGAAGGACCGAGCGGCGCGCTTCCGGGCGTCGGGCGCGTCAGTGGCCGCCGCGCGCACGCGAGCACGGCTCGGCTTCCTCGAGCGGCGCCGGCGCCGCACTCGCCGCGCGCATGCCGAGCCGCTCGAGCAGTTTGCGATCGGCGTCGGCTTGCGGGTTGCCCGTCGTCAACAATTGATCGCCATAGAACATCGAATTCGCGCCGGCCAGGAAGCATAGGGCCTGCAACGCGTCGTCCATCTGCTGACGGCCGGCGGAAAGCCGCACCACCGCGCGCGGCATCGTGATACGCGCAACGGCGATCGTGCGTACGAATTCGAACGGGTCGAGCGGCTCGACGTGCCCGAGCGGCGTGCCCTCGATCGCCACGAGATTGTTGATCGGCACCGACTCCGGATACGGGTCCATGTTCGCGAGTTGCGCGATGAGCCCCGCGCGCTCGCGGCGCGATTCGCCCATGCCGACGATGCCGCCGCAGCAGACGTTGATGCCGGCATCGCGCACGCGCTCGAGCGTATCGAGCCGTTCCTGGTAGCTGCGCGTCGAAATGATCTGCCCATAGAACTCGGGCGACGTATCGAGATTGTGGTTGTAGTAGTCGAGCCCGGCGTCGCGCAACGACTTCGCTTGATGGTCTTCGAGCATGCCGAGCGTCATGCACGTCTCGAGCCCCATCGCTTTCACGCCGCGGATCATTTCCTTGATCGGTTCGAGATGGCGATCCTTCGGGCTACGCCACGCGGCGCCCATGCAAAAGCGTGTCGCGCCGTTGTCCTTCGCGACGCGCGCTGCATCCAATACGGCGTCCACGTCCATCAGCTTTTCGGCTTTGAGGCCCGTGTCGTAATGCGACGACTGCGAGCAATATTTGCAGTCTTCCTCGCAGCCGCCCGTCTTGATCGAGAGCAGCGTCGAGAGTTGAATCGCGTTCGCGTCGAAATGCTCACGGTGCGCTTGCTGCGCGCGGTAAAGCAGATCGTTGAACGGCAGTTCGTAGAGCGCGACGACGTCGGCAACGCGCCAACGCTGCGCAGGGTTCGCTTTCGCTTGCTTGCCCGCTGTCGTTGGGTTGCTCGGCGCGGCGGTTTGCATCGCGTTTTGGGCTTCAGTCATATCGTTCATTCGGTTGGGAATCGATCGTATCGAAAGGGCAAATCGAAGAGGCGCATCAGCCTGCGTGCCTTCGCAGCGCAAGCAGGAGCGTGTCGATGTCGAGGTACGCGGCAGCGCGTTCCGCGGAGGGTGGCGCGAGATGCGGCACCGTGCCGATCAGCGGCACGCCGTGCTCGCGATCGAGCCATTCGCGCAGGGTCTCGACGTTCTCGTCGACGAAACGCATCGCGGGATCGACGATGTTCGCGACCCAGCCGACCATGCGCAGGCCGCGCGCGACAATCGCCTCGGCCGTCAGCAGCGCGTGATTGATGCAACCGAGCCGAACGCCGACGACGAGCACGACGGGCACGCCAAGCGCGAGTGCGAGATCGGCCGTGTCGCGCTTGTTATCGAGCGGTACGCGAAAACCGCCGACGCCTTCGACGACGACGACGTCGGCGCGCCGCATCGCCTCGCGATGGCATTCGACGATCGGCGCGAGTTTGAGTGTCCGGCCTTCCTGCGCGGCGACGATATGCGGTGCGGCCGGTGCTTTGAGCAGGTAAGGCGTTCTGACTTCGGGCGGCAGCAAGGCGCCTGACGCTTCGTCTAGCTGATCGGCATCCTCGTTGTGCCACATGCCGTCGTCCGCGTTGAAATGCGCCCCGGCGGCGATCGGCTTCATCGCGGCGGCGGATAGCCCTGCCTTCGCGAAACCGCGCAGCAGCGCGCACGAAACGAGCGTCTTGCCGATCTCGGTGTCGGTGCCGGTGACGAAGAGCGAAAGCGGCGAACTCATGCGGATTCTCCCGCGCGAACGAGCGCGGCTTGCAGCCGCGCTAAATCGTCGAAGCTGTGGGCCGCCGACAGCGAAATGCGCAGGCGCGACGTGCCGGCTGGAACTGTTGGGGGTCGGATCGCGGGCACCCACATGCCATCGGCGTCGAGGCATGCGGCCAGCGCGAGCGTCTCGTCGTTGCCGCCGATGACGAGGGGCTGCACGGCTGTCGGCGAATCGATCGGACGCCAGCGCGTGCGCTGCAGGATCTCGCGTGTGCGTGCGATGAGTGCCGCGAGATGCCGGCGGCGCGCCTCGCCTTCCTCGCCTGCAATGAGTGCGAGGCTGGCCGAAACCGCATGCGCGGCGGCCGGTGGCGCGGCCGTCGTGAAGATGTAGGGCCGCGCGCGCTGCAGCATCCATTCGATGACGGTCTCGTGCGCAATGACGGCGGCCCCGGCCGCGCCGACGGCTTTGCCGAACGTGCAAAGATAGACGAGATGGGGCGAGCGCAGCGCGGCCTGCGCCACGGCGCCGCGGCCCCGCGGCCCGAGCACGCCGAACCCGTGCGCATCGTCGACCACGAGCCACGCGCCGTGCCGCTCCGCCAGTTCGACGAGCCGCGCGAGCGGCGCAATGCTGCCGTCCATGCTGAACACGGCGTCGGTCACGATCACCTTCGCCGGCGCGTCGGACGCTTCGAGCATAGCCGTGAGCGCCTCGGTATCGGCATGCGGATAGATTTGCACGTCGGCGCGCGACAGGCGAGCGCCGTCGATGAGCGAAGCGTGATTGAGCTCATCGGAAAACAGTGCCGTACCGCGCCCGGCGAGCGCCGTCAACGCGGCGAGATTCGACATATAGCCCGTCGAGAACGTCAGCGCGCGCGGCGCATCCACGAAACCGCCCGCGAAGGCCGCAAGTTCGTCTTCGAGCAACGCATGTGCGCGCGAATGGCCGCCGAGCAAATGCGACCCGCCGCTGCCGGCGCCATAGCGGCGTGCGCCTTCGGCCATCGCCTCGGTCAGGCGCGGATGCGCGGCGAGCCCGAGATAGTCGTTGCTCGCGAAGCCGACGATTTCGCGGCCATCGACGGTCATATGAGCCGCACACGGCGTATCGGCGGTGCGCCGCCGGCGCGTGAGGCCGCGCGCGTCGAGACCGGCGAGCCCTTCGTGCAGCGTATCGAGCAGAAACATCAGCGGGCTCCGTCGGCGAGCGTGGCGTCGAACGTCTCGCAAGTACGCGAGGCAAGCAGCGCGATTGTTTCGGAGTCCAAAATATATGGCGGCATCAAGTAAACCGTGGTGCCGATTGGCCGCAACAACAACTCGCGCGACAAGGCATGCTCGAAGAAGCGCCGCGAGAACGTGCGGGCGGCATCGCCCTCGATCGCCGCGTCGAAGGCGATGATCGTGCCGGTTCGGCGCAAGTGACGCACGGCCTCATGCGATCGCAGTGGCGATAGCGCTTCCATCAACATGGCTGCTTTCGTTGCGTTGCGAACGAGCACGTCGTCGCGCTCGAATAGGTCCAGCGTCGCGAGTGCCGCCCGACAGGCGAGCGGATTGCCCGTGTACGAATGCGAGTGCAGGAAGCCGCGCGCCGTGTCGTCGTCGTAGAACGCGAAATAGATTTCGTCGCGCGAGAGCACGAGCGAAAGCGGCAGATAGCCGCCGCTGATCCCTTTCGATAGACAGAGGAAGTCCGGCCAGATGCCGGCTGGCTCGCAGGCGAAGAACGCGCCCGTGCGCCCGCAGCCGACAGCGATCTCGTCGGCGATCAAATGCACGTCGTAGTCGTCGCAGAGCTTGCGCAGGCCCGTCACGTAAGCCGCGTCATGCATTGCCATGCCGGCCGCACATTGCACGAGCGGCTCGACGATGAGCGCGGCGATACGCGAGGCTTGCGCTTCGAACAGGGCTTGCACGTCTTCCAACGCGCGCAGCGCGACGTCGCGCGCGCTTTCGCCGGGTTCGGCGCGCCGCGCGTCGGGTGAGGCGACGATATGCGCCGGGCGAATCAGCGGATCATAAGCGGTCCTAAACAATGCGACGTCGGTTACGCCGAGCGCCCCGATCGTTTCGCCGTGATAGCCGTTGGCGACGCAAACGAATTCACGCTTTTCCGCGCGGCCGCGATTGCGCCAGTAGTGAAAGCTCATCTTCAACGCGATTTCGACGGCCGATGCGCCGTCGGATGCGAAGAACGCGTGGCCGAGCGTGCCGTCGGTCAGCGCGGACAGCCGTTCGGCGAGCTCCACGGCCCCTTCATGCGTGCAGCCGGCGAGCATCGCATGCTCGAGCGTATCGAGCTGCGCCTTCAATGCCGCGTTGATGTCGTCGTTCGCGTGTCCGAACAGGTTGACCCACCATGAGCTGATCGCGTCGAGATAGCGACGCCCCTCACGGTCATACAGCCAGGCGCCTTTGCCGCGCGCGACGGGCACGAGCGGCAGGCGCTCGTGATGCTTCATCTGCGTGCACGGATGCCAGACGGCCTTCAGGCTCCGGGCCACCCAATCGCGATCGGCCTCGCCTCGGTCGGCCTGTGCATGCGCGTTAGGGTCGTCGATCAGTTGTCTGTTCAATCACCGCTCCATGACACGAAGCCGGCAACACGTTCGCGCCCCGGTTCATGCGAAAAACGCGCGACAGGTACGTCGATTTGCATCGGCGATGGCTGCTGCGCGGACAAAAACGGCGTGAGATTAGCGCGTTCGGCGCGCAATTGCACCTGTCCGCGCGCGGCACCCAGATTGGCTATTTGGGGCTGTTCGGTGCAGGTGGCGACGCTTCGGACAAGATCGATCGAAATCGGCTCAGATGACGACGGCAGAGTGATGTCACGCCAGCAAAAAAATTTGCGAGCGGTGTGCCTGGAACCGATTTATGAGCTGGGCGAGACGCTCGCGCCGAATGCGCCAAGGCACGCCGAGGGGGCGTTCGGCGGAAAAAGAGAGGAAAGGGGGAGCGCGAGCGGGCGCTCGCGCGAGATCAATCGCGGCTGGCGAGCGCCGCTTCGTTCGCGTCGTCGCGGTTCGTCGATAATGCCGTTTGAGTGTCGACGGTCGCGGAAGACTTGTCGTTCCACACGACCTGACTGTCGACGGCGTAGAGCCGGCACGGCGAATTGCCGTTTTCTTTGCGGCAATTGGCGAGCGCGACCGACATCGGATTGTCGCCGCCTTCGGCCCACGACCACGCGCCCGAGGCGGACACGGCGAACGCACGCGTCGGGTACTGATCCAAGAACGTGCGGTAGGCGGCGCGACCTGCCGCGTCGACGTAGGGCACGGAACTCACCGCGTCGATCGAGGCATAGCCCGACGGCTGCGGCATGGTCGGGCCCTGCACTTCATACTGCACGCGCGTGGGCATACCGATCCGCTCGAGGAACGCCGCGACGGACGGCCACCAGATGCGCACGCCGTCGCGATCGACGACGAGCCGGTGCGCATCGTTCTTGTAATCGCCGAAGTCGACCATCTTAGCCGGTGCGCCGTGCTCGACATAGGCGGCGTACATGCGCTTCGTTAAGTTAGGACTCCAAACCGAATCGTTGTCGCCGTAGATCCAGAGCGAGGGCGTGCGCACGGCGTCGCCGTATTGCGCGAACGCCTGCGTGAGGTTGTCCTGCCATCCGGCGCAGGCGTCTTGCCGCAGGCCGCCCGAGAAATTGATGAGGCCGCGCACGCCTTGCGCCGCGCCCATGCCGTAGGCGATCGTCGTCAAGCCGCCGTGCGACGTGCCGGCCACGACGATGTGCGAGGCATCGACATACGATTTGCTCGACATGTAGGCGATTGTCGCCTTGACGTCGTTCGCTTGCGCGACGCCGTTTTTCTCCACGTCGCAGCCTTCTTGCTGATACGTGCCGCCCGAATCGGCGAAGCCTTCGCGGTTCGGCGCGACGACGACGTAGCCGCGCCGCACGAATTCGCGCGCAAACGAGAGCGGACGGCTGCGCGGTTGCGCGCGCGGATCGCCCTCGATCTTGCCGTGATTGAAGACGACGAGCGGGAACGGGCCCTCGCCGTCGGGTTTGTAGATGGTCGCCTCGAGCGTGATCTTTCCGGCCGCATCGACGGGAATGCGCACGATGTGCTCGTTCATGTTTCCCGCGAGCGGGGGCAGCACATAGGCCGTGTCGTCGAAGTCGAGCGGTGCGATGCGCGCGCGGGCGAGCGGCCTCGTGTCGTTCGAGGCGATCGTCATGTCGCGCATGGCGGCGCTCGGCGACGGCGCGGTGGCGTGGGTATCCGCACTTGCACTCGCACCTGCGTCGGCGAAAGCGCTCATCCATGCGCACGCGCACAAACAACCGACGAATACGTTTTTTAAACTCATGCGCGTGTCTGCCCTGAATCACAAAAGTGCATCGCGACGACGAACCGGGCATGTCGATCAACCCGGCACTGTCAGTATCCGCGAGCCGCTCGCGATGCCGTTGCCTGAAAAGAGGCCGGCACCGGCCGCAATTCGCCCCTTCGGCAGCGGCGAAGAAGCGGCGGCCAATAGCGCAAAACAGCGGGAGCGTGGCGTGCGGCGATGATCCGCTAGGCGTTAAGCAAAGGCTTAAACCGTGCGCTCGATTGTTGTCGGCGGCATTTGCAGCCGGCCGAACGCCAACACACCACGAGCATGGTCATCGTAGCGTTGCTGAAATGATCCGTGCAATGCAGGAGAACCCGGGGCGCGTAGCGGCCCGAGTCGATGTGTCGGCAACCTTTGCCGCAGCAAAGATGGCCCGAAAAGGAGCGCGAGTTAGCGCTCGCTGACGTCGCCGTCCACGTAGCGCCAGCGTTCGTCTTCGCCGCGCACGAAGCGGCTGACTTCGTGCAGCCGGTGTCCGCGGCCGCCCTGTTTGTAGCGAGCGACGAATTCGACGATCGCATGACGCGCGTCTTGTGCCTCGAATCGTCTGACCTGCAAGCCGAGCCAGCGCGGTGCGTCGGCTGCGTCGAGGGCGTTGGCCTCTACGTCGAGGTTGGCGGGACAGGTGGCAGCGTCCCATGTCGCGCGCAGATAGTCTGTGTGGCCGAGCACGTAGGCCGTGTAGCGTGAGCGCATCAGTTCGAGCGCCGTCGGCGCCACGGCGCGACCGTCGAGATACGGGCCACAGCAGGCATCGAATCGCGGCGGCCGCGCGTTCGCGGGGCGGCCCGGTGCCGCGCCCCCGCAGGGGCACTCGAGCGGTGCGCTCCTGCGCGTGCCGGCTGCCGTCATCGAGCAAGCCCCCGTGCGATCAGAATCTTTTGGATATCGCTCGTGCCTTCGTAGATCTGACAGACGCGCACGTCGCGATAGATGCGCTCGACGGGGAAGTCGCTGACGTAGCCATACCCGCCGAACGCTTGGATCGCGGCCGAGCAGATGCGCTCGGCCGCTTCGGACGCGAACAGCTTGGCCATCGCCGCTTCGGTCAGGCACGGCAGGCCCGCGTCTTTGAGCGAAGCGGCATGCCAGACGAGCTGACGGGCGGCTTCGAGTTGCGTCGCCATGTCCGCGAAGCGGAATTGAACGGCTTGGTGTGCATAGAGCGGCTGACCGAAGCTTTCCCGCTCGCGCGCATAGGCCAGCGCGGCTTCGAACGCCGCGCGCGCCATGCCGACGCTTTGCGCGGCAATGCCGATGCGCCCGCCTTCGAGCCCCGACAGTGCGATCTTGTAGCCTTCGCCTTCCGCGCCGATCATGTTTTCAGCCGGGACGCGGCAGCCTTCGAAGACGATCTGCGCCGTGTCGGACGAATGCTGGCCGAGCTTGTCTTCGAGCCTTGCGACGACGTAGCCGGGCGTATTCGTCGGCACGATGAACGCGCTGATGCCGCGCTTGCCGGCGGCTTTGTCGGTGACGGCCAGGACGATCGCGACGTCGCCGTTCTTGCCGCTCGTGATGAATTGCTTGACGCCGTCGATGACGTAGCTATCGCCGTCGCGCACGGCGACGGTACGAAGCGCCGACGCGTCCGAGCCCGCTTGAGGTTCCGTCAGACAAAATGCGCCGAGCATGTCGCCGCGCGCGAGCGGTGTCAGCCATTCGCGCTTTTGCTGCTCGCTGGCATAGGCGAGCAAGATGCTGCAAACGGGACAGTTGTTGACCGAGATGGCGGTGGACGTGCCGCCGTCGCCGGCCGCGATCTCCTCGAGGATCACGGCGAGCGCAAGCGCATCGAGGCCCGCACCGCCATACTCCGCGGGCACGAGCACGCCATAGGCGCCGAGCTCGGCGAGTTGCCGGTGCACGTCTTTCGGGAACGTGCGCTCGCGGTCCCATGTGGCCGCATGGGGTGCGATGGCCTCGCGCACGAACGTGTGCACGGCGTCTCGTATCATCGAGTGATCTTGGTCGAGCACCATGGCCGACGTCTCCCTGAATGTCGTATTTGCTTAGGACTGCTTGCGATCTACCGTCATCTACCAATCGATCGCCGTCCCGTCGTATTGAACGAACCGGCCGTGATACGTTTCGCGATCGACCGACGCCGCGGCGACGACCGAGCGCATGCCCGAGACGCTGCGCCCGACGTCGATCGCCGCCTGCGCGCCGCCCATCGCCGTGCGCACCCAGCCGGGGTGCAGCGCGATGCAAGTGGCGCGTCGCGTCTGCAACGCCGCGATGCGCAACGCGCAGTTCAAGGCGGCTTTGCTCGTGCGATAAAGCCAGCCCGTCGTGCCCGTCGCTTCGGTGATGCTGCCCATCCGGCTCGACACCACGCCAAGCACGCCATGGGCCGACTCGACGAGCGGCAGCACCACGGGCATGAGCATCATCGGGCCGCGCACGTTGGTCGTCATGACGTAATCGAAATCTTCGACGGTGAACGACTCGACCCCTTCCGTGGCGGGCCCGTAGACGCCGGCCACGATGAGCGCCGCGTCGAGCCGCTCGCCGGCGAGCTTGCCCGCCAGCGCGGCGACGTCGTCCGGCTCGGTCACGTCGAGCGAAATCGTCGACACGTTGAGCGCGTCGAGTTCGGCGAGCGATTTGCCGTCGCGCGCCGTGGCGATCACGCGCCAGCCGGCCGCGTCGTACTGGCGCACGAATTCGTGGCCGATGCCGCGCGATGCGCCCACGATCAAGACTGTCTTCATCGATCCACTCCCGTCGCGATGCATTCGCGTTCGATTCGTGCGATGCGCATCGACGATGCCCGCGCACCATCGATGCGCAGGCCGCGCCGATCGTTCAGAGGATCTCGACGCCCATCGCCGTTGCCTCGCCGCCGCCGATGCACAGGCTTGCGATGCCGCGCTTGCCGCCGCGCTTGCGCAATGCACCGATCAACGTGACGAGAATGCGCGCGCCCGAGGCGCCGATCGGATGGCCGAGCGCACAGGCGCCGCCGTTCACGTTGACCTTTTCGTGCGGCAGCCCGTGGTCCTTCATCGCGGCCATCGTGACGACGGCGAATGCTTCGTTGACTTCATAGAGATCGACGTCGTTCGCGCGCCATGCGTTTTTCTCGAGCAGCTTGCGGATCGCGCCGACGGGCGCCGTCGTGAACTTGGACGGCTCTTGCGCGAACGACGAATGGCCGACGACGCGCGCAAGCGGATCGAGGCCGAGCCGTTCCGCGGTCGACGCGCACATCATGACGAGCGCCGCGGCGCCGTCCGAGATCGACGATGCGTTCGCGGCCGTGACCGTGCCCGTCTTGCTGAAGGCCGGCTTGAGCGTCGCAATCTTGTCGATATTGGCCTTGAACGGTTGCTCGTCGCGCGTGATCGTCACTTCGTCGCCCTTGCGGCCCGCTACCGTCACGGGCGCGATTTCCCAGGCGAACGAGCCGTCTTCGTTCGCGCGCTTGGCACGCAGCAGCGATTCGATGGCGAACGCGTCCTGCGCTTCGCGCGTGAAGCCGTAAGCACTCGCGCATTCTTCGGCGAACGAGCCCATGAGGCGGCCCTTGTCGTAGGCATCCTCCAAGCCGTCGAGGAACATGTGATCGAGCACCTGGCCGTGTCCCATGCGCATGCCGCCGCGTGCCTTGGGCAGCAGATACGGCGCGTTCGTCATGCTCTCCATGCCGCCTGCGATCATGACGTCGACCGAGCCGGCCGCGAGCATGTCGTGCGCGAACATCGCCGCGCGCATGCCCGAGCCGCACATCTTGTTGACGGTCGTACAGCCCGTCGCGAGCGGCAGGCCCGCGCCCAGCGCCGCTTGGCGCGCCGGGGCCTGGCCTAGGCCCGCGGGGAGCACGCAGCCCATCAGCACTTCCTCGACTTGCTCGGCTTTCAGGCCCGAGCGCTCGAGCGCGGCCGCGATGGCCGCGGCGCCGAGTTGCGGCGACGTGAGCGAGGCGAACTCGCCTTGAAAGGCCGTCATCGGCGTACGGGCCGCCGAGACGATCACGATCGGGTCTTTCGCGTTGTGCGTTGCGTCAGTCATGTTTGAGCTCCTTGATCACACCCTTGGCCACGGCTTCGACGTTCGCGAGATCCGCGGCGTCGGCGGCGACCACGTCGTTTTGCGCCGTTCCGGCCTGCTCGGCCGAGAGCGCGGCGACACAGCGTTGATAGGTTTTCTCGAGCGAGTCGGCGCTCGAAATCGTCATGCCGAGATTGCGCACGCGCCCGTCATGCACGCCATAGGCGAGGCCGTGCACCGTGAGCGGCTGGCTGCGCGCCCAGGCGTCGTTGACGATCGTCGTGCGGCAGACGTTGACGACTTGTTCGATCGTGTTGAGCTCGACGAGGCGGCGATGGCGCGCCACCATCGGCCATTGTTCGAGCAGCGCCTCGTGCTTGGCGCGCACGTCTTGAATGTGATGCAGCCAATTGTCGGCCAGGCCGACGCGGCGATCGTGCAGCGCGGCGCCGACACCCGAGCAGCCGTAATGGCCCACCACCATGATGTGCTTGACCTTAAGCAGATCGACGGCGAATTGGACGACCGACAGGCAGTTCAGGTCCGAGTGCACGACGACGTTCGCGATGTTGCGATGGACGAACACTTCGCCGGGCGGCAGGCCGATGATTTGATTCGCGGGTACGCGCGAATCGGAGCAGCCGATCCACAGATACTCGGGTGCTTGCTGATCGGCAAGGCGCGCGAAGTATTGCGGGTCTTCGGCGAGCATGCGTTCGACCCACGCTTCGTTATTGGCGAACAGTTGTGCGAGCGGATGGTTCTGATCGTTCATAGGGCGTCGTAGTGCGTCGTAGTGGTTGAGCCCTGACGGGCTATGAAGGAAAGCCGACCGAGTGCATGGCGAGCAGGCTCATGCCGCGCGTGCCGCATCCGTGCCGCCGCCGTCTGTGCCTGCCGCCGCGGCTTCTTGGGCCGCAGCGGCATCGTGCGGCGCGGCGAAGCGCGCGGGAAAGCGATGGCTGAAGCGCACGCTTTGGTCGTAGGGAAAGAAGTCGGGCAGATCGCCCTTGAGCAACAGCTCCTTATGTTTTTGCCAGAGCTTGGGGTCGAAGAAATCGGCGTGATGGCGCATGAAATACTGGCGCACGGTGGGGTCGCCGAGCAGGAACGTCGAGTATGTCTCGGGAAAGATGTCGTTGGGCGCGACCCCGTACCAGGGCTCGGCCGAGAGCTCGTCCTCTTCGGTTTGCGCTTGCGGCACGTGACGGACGTTGCAGTCCGTCAAGTATTCGATTTCGTCGTAATCGTAAAACACCACCCGCCCGTGCCGCGTGACGCCGAAATTCTTGTAGAGCATGTCGCCCGGGAAGATGTTCGCCTGCATGAGTTCCTTGACCGCATCGCCGTACTCCTTGACCGCATGCTCGATGTCGGCTTCGGTGCCGTTTTGCAGGAACAGGTTGAGCGGCACCATGCGGCGCTCGATATAGACGTGCTTGATGACGAGGCAATCGCCTTCGTATTCGATCATCGACGGCGCTTCCTTCTCGAGTTCGCGCACGAGTTGCTCGTCCAGCCGGGCGAGCGGCAGCGCGACGCTCGAATATTCGAGCGTGTCGGCCATGCGCCCGAGCCGGTCGTGCCGCTTGACGAGCAGATACTTGTCTTGGATCTTCTGCCGCGTGGTGTCCTTCGGGGGCGGAAATACGTCCTTGATGATCTTGAAGACGTAGGGGAACGAAGGCAGCGTGAAGACGACCATCACGAGCCCCTTGATGCCGGGCGCGATGATGAAGTGATCGCTCGAATGCGAAAGGTGCTTGAGCAGATCGCGATAGAAGTTGTTCTTGCCTTGTTTTTGCAAGCCGACCGACGTGTAGATCTCCGCCTTCGGCTTGCCCGGCATGATCGTGCCGAGGAAATCGACGTAAGCCGAGGGCACGTCCATGTCGACGAGAAAATACGAGTGCGAGAAGCTGAAGATGATCTGAAGCTGCTCGCGCTTGAGCAGCACGGTGTCGAGCGCGAGCAGGCCCGGCTTCGTGTGACGGACCGGCACGGCGAACGGCAGCAGCACCTCGCCGTTGATGATGCGGCCGATGATGTAGGCGGCCTTGTTGCGAAAGAACAGCGACGAAAGTACGTGCACTTGGAAGTTGAACGCTTCCGAGAAGGCGCCGTACGTCTCGTGGATCGTATCGATGATGCAGGCGACGTCGCGCGTCAAATCCTCGAACGGCGGCTCCAACTGGAAATTCGTGACGATGCGCTCGAGCGTGGCGGCCAAACCGTCTTTACCCGGGTAGTAGGCGCGATAGGTGGGTTTCGCCGCCGGCTCCTCGTTTTCGAGGTACTCCGTCGAGATGACGGGCCGCACGAAGATGAAATCGTTGTTGAAGTACGAACGATGCAGAATCTTGCAGCAGACCGAATTGAAGAACGTTTCGGCGCATTCGGGTTGCAGATGATGCGTCAGCAGGCCGATGTAGTGCAGTTTGATTTGCTGCCAGACTTCGTCGTCGATGTTCTCGGCGTCGTATTCGTCTTCGAGCAGATGCACGCATTCCTCGACGCGGTCGTCGTACGACGCGATGCGATCGCGCGCGAGCGTTTGCAGCGCGGGCCAATCGGCGGCTTCGAACAGCGTCTTCGCGCGCACGGCGGCGTCGCGGAAATTGCCGTAGTGCCGATTGAACCCCTCGAGCATCGTCTGTGCGACGTCGAAGCCGATCTGCGACGACAGCAGTTTGGGAAAGTGCTTCATGTGCTCTCTATGTGCCCTCGGATTGCGCGATGCTGTCGTTCGCTACGCCTTTGCGCGGGGCGTCGATACCGTTTTCGGCCAGCATCGAGCGGCACTGCGCTTCATATTGCGCCAAGTCTTCGAGCGTGGCGGTCAAATCTTCGAGCTGACGTTCGAGCACTTGGCGGTGCTCGGCGATCATCGCGAGGAACGCATGCAATTGCGGCACGGTATCGGTCGGCGACTCGTAGAGGTCGAGCAGATCGCGAATTTCCGACAGCGTGAAGCCGAGCCGCTTGCCGCGCAGCGTCAGCTTCAAGCGCGTGCGGTCGCGGCCCGCATAGACGCGCCGCAGGCCGTTCGCGCCCTCGCGACGCGGCGAAAGCAGCCCCTGGTCTTCGTAGAAGCGGATGGCGCGGGGCGTAACGTCGAATTCGCGCGCGAGTTCGGTAATCGTGAAGTGCTGGGTCATGGCGGACGCGTCGGGGTAGAATCGACGGACGTTTACGTTATCGTCAACTTCAACAAAGTGCAACTGGCGATGGGCCGGTTGCGTTCGACCGAGATTTTCCCGATGAATGCGTTGGAACATCAACTCGACTATCCGTTCGCCGACGAATTGCCTGAGCCGGGGCGTTTGCGCGAGGTGGCGCCCGGCGTCTATTGGGTGCGCATGCCGCTGCCGTTCGCGCTCGATCACATCAATTTGTGGCTGTTGCGTGACGAAATCGACGGCCGGGCGGGGTGGACCGTGGTCGATTGCGGCATTGCCGACGAGGCGATCAAGGCCAATTGGGAGCGCATTTTCGAGCACGAGCTCGGCGGCTTGCCGATCTTACGCACGATCGTCACGCATTGTCACCCCGACCATCTCGGTCTTGCCGACTGGATCTGCCGGGGCGGCGCGCATGAGCGCTGGAACGTGCGGCTTTGGATCACGCTCGGCGAATACATGCTCGGGCGCGTGATGGCGGCGGGGGACGGGTCGAACGCCGGCGGCGAAGGCGCGGCGCGCCATTTCGCCCGGCATGGGCTGCTCGACCCCGTTGCGCTCGACAAGCTGCGCAACCGTCGCGATTATTACGCGAAGCTCGTACCGTCGGTGCCGTCGCAGTACCGGCGCATGCGCGAGGGCGACGTCCTTCGAATCGGGGCGAACGATTGGCGCGTCGTGACGGGCTACGGGCACTCGCCCGAGCATGCGGCGCTTTTTTGCGAGGCAGCGGGTGTGCTCATCTCCGGCGACATGGTGCTGCCGCGCATTTCGACGAACGTCTCCGTTTTCGATATCGAGCCCGAAGGCAATCCGCTCGCGCTCTACCTCGAATCGCTCGGACGCTACGAGTCGATGCCCGCCGATACGCTCGTTTTGCCGTCGCACGGCAAGCCGTTTCGCGGGATGCATACGCGCATCGCGCAGCTTCGCGCGCATCACGAAGCGCGGCTCGCCGAAGTGCGCGAGGCGTGCGCCAGCCAGCCGATGAGCGCGGCCGACATCGTGCCGATGATGTTCAAACGCGCGCTCGACATCCATCAAATGACGTTTGCAATGGGCGAAGCGCTCGCCCATTTGCATTTGCTTTGGCTCGCCGGCGAACTCGCCCGGATCGAAGGCGCAGACGGCATCATGCGGTTCGCGCCCGCCGCGTAAGGCTGGCCTCGCATCTGCCGCAAGTGATCGCGGCAGATGGCGCATAGAAAGTGCATCCAACACGAACCGTCTCCGCGCACAAGCGGCGCGGTCGCGTTTTTACGCCCGTATTTGTCCTCACTCAATGTGCATACTCGGCGTGCCGTAAAGCCGATGGGCAACCCGACGAAAGCAGTCGGCGCGCCGATGTCTGCACTCTGAACCGCGAGGCAAATGATGAATATTCGGCGCAAGCTGCAGGTGTTTTCACTGGTGACCGTGCTGTCGATGGGCGCGGGCGTTCTCGTGTGCGCAATGGGTCTGAAGGATGCGATGAAAGCCGAGGACGTCTCGCATCAACGCGAGGACGTCTTGCAAGGCGTCACCGAGATCAAGGCGAGCGCGCTCTCCACCATCCAGCTCGATCCGACCACCGACGATACGAAAAAAGTCTTTGCCGATGCCGAACAGAACATCGGCAAATGGTCGTCGACGTTGAACACGTCGATCGTCGATCCCGCGCGCGCCGACGAATTTCGCGCACTGATCGCCAAGTGGAACGCCTACGATCAAAAATCGCATACGCTGATCGACCTCGCGGCCCATGACGCGAAGGCGGCCACGGATCAAACGACCGCCCTCTACCATTCCGATTTCGAGCCGTTTCAGCATGACCTCGAAAAGATGGCCGACGAGATGAACACGGTCGCCAAGCGGCGAAGTGCCGATGCGCACGCCGTCGTCGATTCGGTATTCGTCACCGTGATCTCGGTCATGCTCGTCGGCATCGCGATCGTCTGCGTCATGATCTTCAAGCTTGCGCGCTCCCTGAACACAGGCATTACCTCCTTGCAGACGGCGATCGAGCGCATCAGCAGTTCGCGCGACTTCACGTTGCGCGCGCCCTTGCTCGGCAACGACGAACTCACCCGCACCGCCGTCGCATTCAACGATCTCATCGAACGTGTGTCGGCCGCGCTGCGCGAAGTGTGGGTGGCCTCCGAGTCGGCCAGCGGCGCAACTCGCGAGATTGCCGCGGGCAATGCCGATTTGTCCGCTCGCACGGAGACGCAGGCAGCCTCGCTCGAGGAGAGCGCCGCGAGCATGGAGGAACTCACGGCGACGGTGTCGCAGAACGCCGAAAACGCCAAGGCCGCGAGCGCGCTGGCCGGCAACGCGTCCGAGGTCGCGCACACGGCGCATGGCATCGTCGAATCGATGGTGTCGACGATGGCCGAGATCAGCCGGCATTCGTCGCGCATCGGAGAAATCACCGCGTTGATCGACGGCATTGCGTTCCAAACGAACATCCTCGCGCTCAATGCGGCCGTCGAAGCCGCACGCGCCGGCGAGCAGGGCCGCGGCTTCGCCGTCGTGGCAGGCGAAGTGCGCAGTCTCGCGCAGCGCGCATCGAGCGCCGCAAAGGAAATCAAGGGGTTGATCGAGACATCGGTCACGACAGTCTGTACGGGCGAATCGCAAGCGGCGCAGGTCCGACGCACCATGGCTGAAATTCAGCAAGGGGCTGGGAAAGTGGCCGACGTCGTCGACGAGATCTCGGCCGCCTCGGTCGAGCAAAGCCGCGGCATCGCGCAGGTCAATCAAGCGGTCAGCCATATGGACGAAGTCACGCAGCAGAACGCCGCGCTCGTCGAAGAGCTGTCGGCCGCTTCGCAGGCGATGGCGCAGCAGATGCAGGCGCTGCGCGATGCGGTGGCGAGCTTTCACCTGGGCGAGACGTCCGCGGCGGCCGTGCCGCTTCGGTCCGCGCAGACACCTGCCGGACGACCACGCCCGCACGCGGCGTCGCACGCGACACGGCTGGCAGCTTGAGCGAGGTGGCGGTGGGCGCGGTTCTCTGTTGCGGTGCGGCGACGTCAGCGCACGCCGCGCATCGCATCGGCGCGCAGCAGCAGTAACTCGCGCTCGCGCGCGTTTTGCGTCATCGCAGCCGCGCGCTCGAACTCCGTACGCGCTTCGTCGTGCCGCCCGAGCTTGGCCAGCAGGTCGCCGCGCACGCTCGGTAGCCAGTGGTAGCGTGCGAGCGTCGGATCGGCCGCAAGCGCCTCGACGATCGCAAAACCGGCTTGCGGACCATACGCCATACCGATCGCGACCGCGCGGTTGAGCTCCACGACCGGTGACGGATTGATCTGCGCGAGCGCATCGTAAAGCGCGACGATTTGCGCCCAATCGGTGTCCTCGGCGCGATGCGCGCGCGCGTGACAAGCAGCCAGCGCCGCCTGTAACGCATACGGGCCCAGCGCGCCGCCGAGCGCCTGCGCGCGCGCGAGCGCCGCGAGGCCGCGCCGAATCAACAGCGGGTCCCAGCGCGAGCGGTCCTGATCGGCGAGCAACACCGGGCGCCCGTTCGCGTCGACGCGCGCACGAAGCCGCGACGCCTGCAACTCCATCAGCGCGACCAGACCGTGTACCTCGCTGTCCTCGCGCACGAGCTCGGCGAGGACGCGCGCGAGACGCAGCGCTTCATCGCATAACGCCGGGCGCATCCAGTCTTCGCCGGCCGTGGCCGCATAGCCCTCGTTGAAGATCAGATAGATCACTTCGAGCACCGATGCCATCCGTGCCGCGCGAGCGTCGGCGCGCGGCACCTCGAACGGCACGCGCGCCTCGCGCAACGTGCGCTTGGCACGCACGATCCGTTGCGCGATCGTCGTTTCGGGCGCGAGGAACGCGCGCGCGATCTCATGCGTGGCGAGCCCGCCCAAGAGCCGCAGCGTCAGCGCGACGCGCGCATCCATCGACAGCACCGGATGGCACGCCGTGAAAATGAGCCGCAGCAGATCGTCGCCGATGTCGTCCGCGCGCGCCGCATCGAGCGCATCGACGAAATCGGGCACGACATGGGCTTCGAGCGCGTCGAGATCGCGCCCCATCGCCTCGTGCTTGCGTGCATGAAGCGCATCTTGGCGTAGCTTATCGAGCGCGCGATGCTTGACCGTCGCCATCAGCCAGGCGCCGGGATTGTCCGGCACCCCGTCGCGCGGCCAATGCTCGAGTGCGGCGACGAGCGCGTCCTGCGCGAGTTCCTCCGCCACGCCGATGTCGCGCACGAGTCGCGCCGCATGCGCGACGACGCGCGCCGCTTCGATGCGCCACACGGCTTCGATTGCGCGATGGGTAGGATTGGCCATGCTCAGCGCCGGTTCGCCTCGAGGGTGCGAAAGCGCTCGATGCTCTCGCTCGGCTCGAAATCCTCGAGTTCGAAGAGCGGCCTCACCTCGATCTCGCCGTCGGCCATCTCGCCGAACGGCGCCGGAAAGCGCCGCGCCCACTCGAGCGCTTCCTCGCGCGTGCGAACTTGAATCAGCGTATAGCCGGCGATGAGTTCCTTCGTTTCGGCAAACGGCCCGTCGACGACCGCGCGCTTGCCGCCCGAATAGCGCACGCGCCAACCCTCGACACTCGGCCTCAATCCATTCGCGTCGAGCAACACGCCCGCTTTCGCCAACTCTTCGTGATAGGCCGTCATCGCGGCCACCAAGCTTTCTTCCGGCATGACGCCCGATTCGCTTTGGGCGTTGGCCCGAACCATGATCATGAAACGCATCGCTTCGCTCCTCGAAAGTGACAGAGCCGCCCGTCGGCTCCTGTTCCTACGACGAACGAAAGGCCCGGCGCTCGACATCGGCGCGTCGAACGCGCGTGACAATCCCGCGTTCTAGTCGGAACAGGGCGCGAGCCGCCTGACTTCGACCGTGCACCATTGCGCCGCCGGGCACTCGGCCGCAATGGCGAGCGCTTCGTCTTCGCGGTCGCAATTGAGCAGATAGAAGCCGCCGACCATTTCCTTGGCCTCGGCGAACGGGCCGTCGATGAAGCGGCGCTCGCCGCCCCGCAACTCGACACGCACGGCTTCGTCGGTCGAGGCGAGCGATTGCGAAGTGACGAGCAGACCGCGCGCTTTCAGATCCTCGGCGAAGCGGATCATCGTATCGTAGGCGGCCCGGGCTTCTTCGGGCGTGCGCTCGGCGCGCTGGCCGACCGGCTCGACGATCAACAGCAGATAGGGCATGGCTCACTCCGGGGAACAGGCGCGCCCGCGGTGGGGCGCGTTCGCCAAGAAGAATAGAGCAGGCGCGAGCGCGTTGCCACCGGGCGAGCGCGCGGGCGGTGGGTTAGGGGGAGAGCGTCTTGGCGTCGGCTCGGCGCAGCGCCATCATGTTGCCGACGAACGTATCGGCGATCTGCTGCGCCAGCGCGGCGACGGCGGCGTTGCGGTCGGCCCGCGGGAAAGCGAGCTTGGCCGGGACGACGTACGGGTGCCATGCGCTCTGGGCATGCGCTGCCGCGGGCGGCGTACCGATCACGGCGAACGGCGTATCGGCGCTGTGTTCGAGATCGGCGACGGTGACGGAAACGTCCGAGCCGAGCGCTTCGGTTTCCGACGCGGCGCCGTCGAGCGCGGCGGCGCCCGCTGCGCCTTGCAAATGGAAGACGCCGTCGAGGAGCCAGCCCTGCACCGGCGGCGGCTCGCCCGGCGCGAGGTAGCGCGCCGCCACACCCGCGTGATTGAGCCGCTGGACGACAGCCTGGGCGACGAGCCCCGTGCCGCGGTTGGCGGGATGCTCGTGCGACGCGGCGCGCAGACGGGCAAGCAGCCCCGAAGGCGGCGCATCGGCCGGCACGGCGATGAACTCCCTGACGTAGACGGCTTCGGGCACGTCCACCATCGGGGCGGGCCCCGCGGGGACGGCCGCGATGGGCGGCGTCGGCATGGGCGCGGGCATCGGCGCCGGCGTCACGCTGACCTGCGTGACCGTCATCGGTGCGACCGAGATTGAAGCGTCCGCCGCCGGCTCGAGTGCGGCCGATTGCGCGAAGGCGGCCGCTGTCGTGGCCCAGATCGTGAAAGCCGCCACCGTGCGGCCGAGTTTTCGCATGACTGCTCTATCGATTCGTCGTTCCGGGCGCCTAGATTAAGTCGGCCGTATCGCAGGCGTCAACGGACGAACAGGCGGACCGGCGTGCAGGCCCACTGCCGACCGCGTCATTTGACGGAGACGTCCGCGAAATCCTGCCGGCCGAACGCGCTGACCTGGTAGCCCGTCACGGTGTCGCGCGTGACGGCGCTCGCGGTCGGATAGCCGATCGGAATCCAAAGCGCCTGATCGTGAATGATCTTCTGCGCGGCCTCGTAGTCCTTCGTCCGCGCGGCGGGGTTCGCGGTGGCGCGGCCGTCGGCAATCAGCTTGTCGAGCTTCGGATCGCAGAAGCGGGCGAAGTTGATGCCCGATTTGACGCCATTGCAACTGAACAGCGGCGTCAGGTAATTGTCGGGATCGCCGTTGTCGCCGGCCCATCCCATGAACAGCAGGTCATGCTGCCCTTGCTTCGCTTCCTTGATGAGTTCGCCCCATTCGACGACCTTGACGTCGGCCTTCACGCCGATCTCGGCGAGATCGGCTTGCAGCAGTTCGGCCCCGGCCTTCGGCTTCGGATCGAGCACGCTGCCTTGCGGGCGCACCCAGATCGTCGTCGAAAACCCGTTCGGATAGCCGGCTTGAGCGAGCAGCGCTTTGGCCTTCGCCGGATCGTGCGGGTATGCGTCGATCGCCTTGTCGTAGCTCCAGGTGGAGGGCGGATAGGGATTCAGCGCCGGCGTGGCCGTATCGTCGAAGACGACTTTCAGAAAGGTGCTGCGATCGAACGCCATGTTGATGGCTTGCCGCACGCGCTCGTCGCTAAGCGGCTTGTGCTGCGTATTCAACGCGACGAACGCCGTCATGAAGGCCGGCGTCTGCACGACCTTGAGCGACTTGTCGTTCTTGGCGGCCGCCACGTCTTCGGGCTTTGGCGACAGCGCGATCTGACATTCATCGGCCTTCACCTTTTGCACCCGCACGGTCGGATCGGGGGTGATCGCATAGATGAGCCGCTCAGCCTTCGGCTTGGGTCCCCAGTAGGTGGGGTTGGCGTCATAGCGGATCACGGCGTCCTTCGTGTAGCGCTTGAGGACGAACGGGCCGGTACCGATCGGCTTGCTGTTCAGATCCGTCTGCTTGCCGGCCTTGAGCAATTGGTCCGCATATTCGGCGGAATAGATCGACGCGAAGCCCATCGTGAGCATGGGCAGGAACGTTGCGTTCGGCTCGTTCAGGTCGAACTCGACGGTGCTGTCATCGACCTTCTTGATGGCTTTCACGAGCTTGACGAGCCCCATCGATTGCGCGTGCGGAAAGCCGTTCGGGCCGGCCACCTTGTGCCAAGGATTGGCAGTGTCGAGCATCCGATCGAACGTGAAGACGACGTCGTCGGCGCTCAAAGGGCGTGTCGGCTTGAAGTAGTCGGTGGTTTGGAACGCCACGTTGGGGCGCAGATGGAACGTGTAGGTGAGCCCATCGCTGCTCACTTCCCACTTGTCGGCCAGCGACGGCACGACTTTCTTCGCTGCTTCGTCGTAGTCGACGAGCGTATTGAAGATGACGTCGGCGGAGGCGTTCGTCGTGACGAGCGAATTGAATTGCACGACGTCGAAGCCGTCGGGGCTTGCCTCGGTGCAGACGGTGAGCGGCTTGGCGAGTGCGAGCGCGGGCAGGACGGCGAGCGTGGCGGCGAGCAGTTTGACGTGCATGGATTCTCCCTGTGGGCGAGGGCCGGCCGAATATCGAAGCTGCGATGGGTCGAGCCGAAGAGCTTAGCCCAAGCGCGCGGTATCGACAACGACGGGCCCCTTATATCGATATGCGGGGGCTCGTCGCGGCGAGGCGGCGCAGGTAGTCGATGCCGTCGATCGCGCGCGAGCCGTACCATGAAACCATCTCGCCATCGACGAGCTGCACTGTCTTTCCCGCGAGCCGCCTATCAGCGGTAAGGGCGTCGCGATCTTTTGCCGTGAAACGGTACGGCTCCGATGCGAGCAAGATCCGCTCGACGCTGGCTAATTCCGGCGCATCGAAGTCGAAGATCGGGTAACGGCTGGCCCCGGTGAATCCGCCCGTGACGTCGGGCCATGTTTGCCAGTTGACGAGACGCAGCATTGCCGAGATGTAGGTATCGCGTGCGATTGTCATCCATGGATCGCGCCAGATCACATAGAGCACGTGTTGCTTGGGCCAAGGCTCATGCGCGAGCGCATCTAGGCGTGATGAAAGTGCGTTGCTCAGTTTCGCGGCTGCTTCTTCGCAATTGAAGATCGTACCGATGAGTGCGTAGAGCGAAAGGTTGTCGTGCGGCGTAAGCGGGTGCGTGACGACGACGTGGGGGACGAATTGCGCGAGCGCGTCGATCGTCGGCTTTTCGTTTTCGTCGATGTTGACGATTACGTGCGTCGGCGCGAGTGCGCGGAGGGCGTCGATCTTGACGGCTTTCGTGCCGCCGACTTTGGGCACGGCACGCACGGCTTCACGTGGATGCACGCAAAAGCCCGTGCGTCCGACGACGCGATCGCCTAGGCCCAGCGCGAACAGTAGCTCGGTGATGCTCGGGACTAGCGAGACGATGCGGGCGTTGGGGCCGGCCGGTGGGTGACCGATTCCGGCGGCGTCGATTGAATGCATGGCGGCCTAGGCGTTTGGCAGCGTTTGGGGGGAAGCGCTAGAGCGCAGGCCACAATGACGATCCAGCGCCCAACCCTTCGCGGCAACGAGGCGTCGATTGCGTAGTCGCCGCGATAGCGCGCTAAACCACCGCTCGCGGCTTTCTCGGTGCTTTCTCGAAAAGCCGGTCATACAGCCAGCGCGGCAAGCAGCCGAGCAGCGTGGCCACAATTCGCATCGGCCAGGGAAACACGGCAAATCGCGACTTACGTGCGATAGCACCGGCGGCTTTCTCCGCAAAGCGTTCGGCATCCATTAGAAACGGCATCGGGTAGGGATTGTGAGCCGTCATCGGCGTGCGAATATAACCCGGCGCGATCGTCACGACGGCAACGTCGAACGGCCGCATTTCGACGCGCAACGATTCGAGATAGGCAAGCGCAGCCGCCTTCGAAGCGCTATAAGCGCCCGAACCCGGCAGCCCGCGCACCCCCGCCACACTGGCGATGCCCACGAGCGTACCGCGCCGCGTCTCAGCCATCGATTTCGCGAACGGCTCGAACGTGGCCGCCATTCCGAAGCAATTGACGTCCATCACTTCGCGAAACGTGGCGAGATCGCCATGCCCGGTCGCAACGCCTTTGCTGATGCCGGCGTTGGCGATGACTATGTCGGGTAGCCCGTGTTCGCTAATGAATTGCGATGCCGCGCGCGCGACGGAAGCTTCGTCGCGCACGTCGGCCGAATAGATCGAGATCGAAAGTTGGGGAAAGCGTCGAGCGAATTGAGCGAGCGCATCGAGGCGGCGCGCCACGAGCCCGAGCGTCGCGCCTTGCCGCGCGTATTCTCCGGCAAGGGCAAGACCGATGCCGCTCGAGGCGCCGGTGATGAAAACTTTCAGCGGCGAATTCATACTGGCGCCTCGCGCGTTAGATCACGCATTACATCTTCTTCGCGCGAACTTGCGAGACGAGGTAGTCGAGCACCTGAATCGTCCCGGGCAGGCTGTCCGTCGCGGCCGGCCCCGTTTCGTACTTGCCTTGCACCGCGAGCGTCGGCACGCCGTCGATGTTGTACGACTGGATCAATTGCTTGTCGCGGTTCAAGTCGCTTTGCGTCGAGAACGAGTTATAGGCGTCCATGAACTTCTTGGGATCCACGCCCTGCGTTGCAAGGAATTTGGCCTGGTCTTGCGGCGTCAGCAAGTAGTCTTTGTTGACGTGGATTTCATGAAAGACGACCGGCGTCAGCTTTTGTTCGAGGCCCAGCGCATGGAGTGCGTAAAGCAGCTTCGAATGCGGAATGAAATCGTCGCGGAAGGCAACGGGCACGCGCTTGAAGACGACGTCGGGCGGCAGCGTCTTGATCCATTTTTCGAGGTACGGGTCGAACTCGTTGCAGTGCGGGCAGCCGTACCACATGAATTCGATGACTTCGATCTTGCCGGCGGGAACGTCGACGGGCTGCGCATTCTTCAGGACCGTGTAGTCCTTGCCGGCGACAGGCGCAGCCGGCGAAGCCTGCGCAACGCCCGCGCCGACGACGGCCAGGCTGACGGAGAACAACAGCGTGCGGATCAGTTTATTCATTTTGGCTCGTGGGTACGATGAACATGGGACGCCTGTTCGGCGAGCCGCGGCGGGGTGGCTCGCATCGACGGCTGCCGATTGAGACTCGCGCCGCCGCCGCAAGGTTCAGCGGCGTGCGGCGCTTACCGAAAATGGGTTACTGCTTGGTAAAGCGAATCACAGCCGTATCGATGCCGGCGTCGGACAGGCGCTGACGCGTTGCATTCATATCCTCGAATTTCGAGAACGGCCCGATGCGCACGCGGAAGTAAGTGACGCCGCCCGCGTCGCGCTGCGATACCTTGGATTCGAAACCCTGGAATGCCAGGCGTGCGCGCTGCTGTTCGGCGTCGGCCGCCGTCTTATAGGCGCCCACCTGCAGGAAGTAGCCCGTATTCGCCTCGTTCGCGCCCGTGGGCGCGCCGTTGGTACCGGGCGCGGCCGAGGGCGGCACGTTCGCCACTTGGGCCGGCTTCTTCTGCTGCGCGGGAGCCTGGGCATTCGCTTGCGTTTGCTGACCGGGCGCAGTGGCCGCATTGCCGGTCGTGCCCGACGCACCGCCCGCTGACGGCACTTCGACGATTTGCGGCTCTTGCAGCAAGCCCGGCGCCTGCGAGGGCGCGGCCGTTTGTCCCGAGGATTGCCCCGGAGCCGTATTCGGCGGCGTTTGCTGAGCGGTTTGCGGAACCGGTTGCCCCGGCGACTTGCCTTGCAACGCGCGGTTCGGGTCGTATTGCTGATCGATCGTGCCCGCATCGGACGCACCGGCTGGCGCGACCTTCGACACGAACGGCGTGGGTGCGCGCTCGATGTAGAGCGCGACGACGACCGCGATCGCCAGACCGACGATCAAGCCCAGCACGATGCCGAGGAATGTACCCCCGGTTTGCTTAGACCGCTTTGACGTGCCCTTGGAGTGCGCCCCGAAGGAAGTCCCCTTGGGGGTTGTTCTGCGTGGCGAAGTACGACTCGGTTTTGCCATTGTCTGAATCACCTGCGAAAGAAACTCGGGGGGCTTGCCCAGCTCGCGCCAAGCGAGAGCCGCGCAAAGGCGGCCATCGATTATAGCGACGGCGCATGGCGCCGCGCGGCGAATGCAAGGCCGTTATGCAAAGCCGTTACATCTTGGCGGGCGCACAGACGCCGATCGTCGCGAGACCGTTGGCGAGCACTTGGCGCGTCGCCGCGAGTAGCGCGATGCGCGCGTCGCGCTCGGACTGCGAGTCGACGAGCACGCGCTCGGCATTGTAGAACGAGTGAAATTCGCCCGCGAGTTCGCGCAGATAGAACGCGATCGCATGCGGCGCGAGCTCGAAGGCCGCGTGCGTGAGCATGTCGGGATACTCGGCGAGCTTGTGCATCAGCGACATCGCGCGCACGCTCGTGAGCACCGAGACGTCTACCCGCGGCAGCGCCGTTTCGTCGCCGCCGAAGCGCGACTTCCATTCGGTGAGGATCGAGCAGATCCGCGCATGCGCGTATTGGACGTAATAGACGGGATTTTCGTCGTTTTGCTTGAGCGCGAGATCGACGTCGAAGACGAATTCGGTGTCGGCCTTGCGCGAGATCAGAAAGAAGCGCACGGCGTCGCGCCCGCGCGTGATCGTCGCCTCGTCGAGCAGATCGGGCGCGGTTTCTTGCCCCGGCACCGCGCCGCCCGACCATTCGATCAAGTCGCGCACGGTCACGTAGCTGCCGGCGCGCTTGGAGATCTTCACTTCCTGGCCGTCGCGCATGACGGTGACCATCTTGTGCAGCACGTAATCGGGGTAGCCCTTCGGGATGCCGACGCCGAGCGCTTGCAGCCCCGCGCGCACGCGCGCGATCGTGCCGTGGTGGTCGGAGCCTTGCACGTTGATGACTTTCGAGAAGCCGCGTTCCCACTTCGCGATGTGATAAGCGACGTCGGGCACGAAATACGTGTACGTGCCGTCGGATTTGCGCATCACGCGGTCTTTGTCGTCGCCGTATTCGGTCGTGCGCAGCCAGAGTGCGCCTTCCTGCTCGAACGTCTTGCCCGTGGCGATCAGCGCCTCCACCGTCTTCGCGACGCGTCCTTCCGTGTAGAGCGACGACTCGAGGTAGTACCGATCGAACTTCACGCCGAACGCTTGCAAGTCCATGTCCTGCTCGTGGCGCAGGTAGGCGACGGCGAACTTGCGGATCGCATCGAGATCGTCGATGTCGCCCTTGCCCTTGACGGGCTCGCCGTCCTTGGCCGCGACCGTCTCGCCGTTCATGTAGTCGTGCGCGATGTCGCCGATGTATTCGCCGTTGTATGCGGCTTCGGGCCAGCCTTCCTCGCCGGGCTTCAAACCCTTCGCACGCGCTTGCGTCGAGACGGCGAGGTTGTGGATCTGCACGCCCGCGTCGTTGTAGTAGAACTCGCGGTGCACGGCATAGCCCTGGCTCGCGAGAACGTTCGCCAGCGCATCGCCGAGCGCGGCTTGACGGCCGTGGCCGAGGTGCAGCGGCCCGGTGGGATTCGCGGAGACGAACTCGACGAGCACCCCCTTGCCGGCGCCGTGCGTCGAGCGGCCGAACGCGGCGCCCTCGGCGATGACGGCGCCCACGACGGCCTGCTTCGCGCTCGAGGTCAGGCGCAGGTTGATGAACCCTGGGCCCGCGATCTCGGCGCTCTCGATCAAGTCGTTCGCGGCGGGCTGCGCGAGCAGGGCATCGACGATGTGCTGCGCGAGTTCGCGCGGATTTTTCTTGAGCGGTTTGGCCAGTTGCATGGCGACGTTGCAAGCGACGTCGCCATGTGCGGCTTGCTTCGGGCGCTCGAGCGCGATCGCGGGCGTGGCGGCGGCATCGCCGTTCGCTTCAGTGACGACTTGCTGGATGCTCGCGGCGAGCAAGGCTTCGAGACTCTGTTTGTGGGCTGGCAGCATGCTGTTTCGATTCGGTCGGCAATGGGGTCCGCCGGGCGGACGCGGGTGTTTGGCGCAATGGCGGGCGGCCGTCGAGGCCGGCGCGCGCCGCGAAGGCGCGCTTGTGTCTAGCCGGATTTTACCAGGTGCTAAAATGTCTCAATGTGGCGACCGGCAAACGGCGCCCGGCCCGCGTGGTTCGGCGCGGGCACGCGCCGCTCGCGGTAAGCAATATGACGGCGCTGTCAGGCATAGTAAACAAAACGAAGGAAACGGGTCCATCATGTTGATTACATTCAAATGTCGTGCGGCGCCAGACGTCGTAATGCTGGAAAATCTGGCCCAATATCTTGTCGGCATCGTCGGCAAGCACTTGGGCGCGCGCGGCGTGATTACACACGAGGAGCTGCCTACGGCGATCTCGAAGCTCGAGGCGGCGATCGTGACGGACAAGCGGGAGATTGCCGAGCACGAGGGGCACTTCCACGAGGGCGAAGAAGGGCACGAGCGTCACGAGTTGCCGATCGGCCTCGCACAGCGCGCTTACCCGTTTCTCGACATGCTGCGCGAGGCGCAGCGCGAAAACGCCGACGTCCTTTGGGGCGTTTGAGCCTCAAGGCCCGCGCGCCACGAGGGGGTGCGCAGTAGGCCTGCCGCTGCTTCCATCTGAAAAAAGAGCCTGGTTCACGCGCTTGCGCGAACCAGGCTCTTTCCGTTTGGGCGCAGGCCGTTCGCGGCCCTGATGCCTATACCGATGCCCCACCGGCGCCTACAACAACGGTGCGAGTGCGCGCTCCGCATCCGGCATGGCGATTTCGTTGCGGCGCGCGAAGTCTTCCACCTGATCGCGATCGATCTTGCCGACGGAGAAGTAACGGCTTTCCGGATGCGCGATGTAAAAGCCCGACACGCTGGCGGCGGGCAGCATCGCGAGCGATTCGGTCACCGTCATGCCGATCTCGTCGGCCTTGAGCGTGGTAAACATGTCGCGCTTGACGAGGTGATCGGGGCAGGCCGGATAGCCGGGCGCAGGGCGGATGCCCACGTAGCGCTCGGCGATGAGCGCCTCGTTGTCGAGCGCTTCGTTCGACACGTAGCCCCAGAGTTCGCGCCGCACGCGCGCGTGCATCG
The DNA here is from genome assembly GCF_017315725.1 of Trinickia acidisoli. Classification (NCBI taxonomy): domain Bacteria; kingdom Pseudomonadati; phylum Pseudomonadota; class Betaproteobacteria; order Burkholderiales; family Burkholderiaceae; genus Trinickia; species Trinickia acidisoli. Next base: position 3,666,743 of record NZ_JAFLRG010000001.1, on the reverse strand, counting down.
CTTCGGCAAACGCTTCGGCCAAGCGGTCGGCGAGCGCTTTGAGCATGATCGCGCTGTAGTCGTCGAGGTCCGCGAGGAATTGCTTTTCCTTCGCGTCGACGCCGATGCCGGCCGTCACCGCGAATAGGCCGATGTGGTCGGCCACGCCCGAGTCTTTGGGCGCGATGAAATCGGCGAGCGAGCGGTTCGGCCGCATCACGCCGTCAACCACGGGCCGCACGCTTTGCTGACGCAGGTTGCGCCACGTCATCGCCACTTGCGTGCGCGATTCATCGGTATAGATCTCGATGTCGTCATCGCCGACCGTGTTCGCGGGCAGTAGCGCCATCACGCCGTTCGCGGTCAGCCAGCGGCCTTGAATCAGCCGCGCGAGCATCGATTTGGCGTCGGAGAACACGCGCCGCGCCGATTCGCCGACGATCTCGTCGTTGAGAATCGCGGGATAGGGGCCGGCCAGATCCCAAGTTTGGAAGAACGGGCCCCAATCGATGTACTGGACGAGCTCGTTCAGATCGTAGTTCTTGAACACGCGCCGGCCGATGAATGCGGGTTTGACGGGCTGATAAGCGGCCCAATCGATCTTCGCTTTGTTCGCGCGCGCCGCGGCGAGCGTCACCATCGGCTGCGCCTTCTTGTTGGCGTGCTGCACGCGGATACGATCGTATTCGGTCTTGAGATCGTCGAGATACTTGGCCGCGCCTTCGTCAGACAGCAGATTCGAGGCGACCGACACCGACCGGGAGGCATCGGGTACATAGACGACGGGCCCTTCGTAGTGCGGCGCGATCTTGACGGCCGTGTGCACGCGCGAGGTCGTCGCGCCGCCGATCAAGAGCGGGATCTTCTTGACGCGGAAGTACTCGTCGCGCTGCATTTCCGAGGCGACATAGGCCATCTCCTCGAGGCTCGGCGTGATGAGCCCCGATAGGCCGACGATGTCCGCGCCCTCGACCTTCGCTTTGGCGAGGATCTCGTTGCACGGGACCATGACGCCCATGTTGACGACTTCGAAGTTGTTGCACTGGAGCACGACCGACACGATGTTCTTGCCGATGTCGTGCACGTCGCCCTTCACCGTGGCGATGACGATCTTGCCTTTCGCGCGCACGTCGCCGCCCGCCGCGGCGAGCCGCTTCTTTTCCTCTTCGATGAACGGGATCAAATGCGCGACGGCTTGCTTCATGACGCGCGCCGACTTGACCACCTGAGGCAGGAACATCTTGCCCTGCCCGAACAAGTCGCCGACGATGTTCATGCCGTCCATCAGCGGCCCTTCGATCACGTTGATCGGACGCCCGCCCGCGGCATCGATCTTCTGGCGGACCTCTTCGGTGTCGTCGACGATGAAGTTCGTGATGCCGTGCACGAGCGCATGGGAAAGACGCGCTTCGACGCCCTGATTGCGCCATTCGAGGTTCTCTTCCTTCTTCGCTCCGCCGATCTTGAACTTATCGGCGATCTCGAGCAGGCGGTCGGTGGCATCGGCGCGGCGATTGAGAATGACATCTTCGACACGCTCGCGCAACTCGGCATCGAGATCGGCATAGACGCCGAGCTGCCCGGCGTTGACGATGCCCATGTCCATCCCCGCTTGGATCGCGTGATAGAGGAACACCGTGTGGATCGCTTCGCGCACCGGGTCGTTGCCGCGGAACGAGAACGAGACGTTCGACACGCCGCCGCTGATCTTCGCGTAGGGCAGGTGCTGCTTGATCCAGCGCGTGGCCTCGATGAAATCGACGGCGTAGTTGTTGTGCTCTTCGATGCCCGTTGCGACGGCGAAGATGTTCGGATCGAAGATGATGTCTTCGGGCTCGAAGCCCACTTCGTCGACGAGGAATCGATACGAGCGCGCGCAGATCTGCGTCTTGCGCTCGAACGTATCGGCCTGGCCCGTTTCGTCGAACGCCATCACGACGGCCGCGGCGCCATAGCGGCGAATGAGTCGCGCGTGATGGCGGAACGCGTCTTCGCCTTCCTTCAGCGAGATCGAGTTGACGATGGCCTTGCCTTGCACGCATTTGAGGCCCGCCTCGATCACTTCCCACTTCGACGAGTCGATCATGATCGGCACGCGCGCGATGTCGGGCTCGGAGGCGATGAGGTTCAGAAAGCGCACCATGGCCGCTTTCGAATCGAGCATCGCTTCATCCATGTTGATGTCGATGATCTGCGCACCGTTCTCGACTTGCTGGCGCGCGACGGCGAGCGCATCGTCGAACTGGTTGTTCAGGATCATGCGTGCGAACGCCTTGGAGCCCGTGACGTTCGTGCGTTCACCGACGTTGATGAAGAGCGCGCCGGAGGCGACGTTAAACGGCTCGAGGCCGGCAAGGCGCATCATGTGTTCGGTCATGGTTCTCGTCGATGAAAAGCGGTCAAGCGTGAAGCTGAGTGCGAGGCGGCGTGTGGCTCAAGCCGCGTCGCGATAGTGTGCCCACGCGCGCGGCTTCACGCCGCTCAGCGCTTTGGCTATCGCCGCGATATGCTCGGGAGTCGTCCCGCAGCAGCCGCCGGCGAGATTCACGAGCCCGGCTTGTGCGAACTCCTTCAGTTGCCTCGACGTGTCTTCCGGCGTTTCGTCGAAGCCGGTGTCGCTCATCGGATTCGGCAGGCCGGCGTTCGGATAGCACGACACGTAGGTGTCGCAGAGCTTGGCGAGTTCGGCGATGTACGGGCGCATCAGTGCGGCGCCGAGCGCGCAGTTCAGCCCGAACGTCAGCGGCTTCGCGTGGCGCAGCGAATTCCAGAACGCTTCGACCGTCTGCCCCGAGAGAATGCGGCCCGATGCGTCCGTCACCGTGCCGGAAATCATGATCGGCAGCACTTCCCCCGTGTTCTCGAACAACTCATCGAGTGCGAACAGCGCGGCCTTGGCGTTGAGCGTGTCGAAGATGGTCTCGACGAGAAACAGGTCGGCGCCGCCCTCGAGCAGCGCTTGCGCCTGCTCGTAGTAGGTCGCGCGCAGCTCGTCGTACGTGACGTTGCGGGCACCAGGATCATTCACGTCGGGCGAGATGCTGGCCGTTTTGGGCGTCGGCCCGATCGCGCCGGCGACGAAGCGCGGCTGGTCGGGCGTCGAGTATTGGTCGCAGGCCGCGCGCGCAAGTTTGGCCGACTCGAGATTCATCTCACGCACGAGCGATTCCATTCCGTAGTCGGCCTGTGCAACCGTCGTGGCGCCGAACGTGTTGGTTTCGATGATGTCGGCGCCCGCCGCGAGATACTGCTCGTGGATCTCGCGGATGATGTGCGGCTGCGTGAGCGACAGCAGCTCGTTGTTGCCTTTTACGTCGCGCGCGAAATCCTTGAAGCGCTCGCCGCGATAGCGCGCTTCGTCGAGCTTGTAGCGTTGGATCATCGTGCCCATCGCGCCGTCCAGAATCAGAATGCGCGACGCTAGCAGCGCGGGCAGTTTTGCGCCCCGCGTGTAATGCGTGCCGGTAGTGGGCGATGCGGCGGAAGCGGCGGCGGACGAATTCATGGCTGGCGGGCGCAATGCGTGTTCGGGGAAACCGTCATTGTAGCGGCTGCCGGCCTTGCCCGCCGGGCGGGCGCGGAGAGGGGTTCGTAAAAGAAAACCCCGTCCGGCGTGCCGGACGGGGCTCGATGGGGCGATGCCGTGCCGCTTCGCGGCACCCGGCCCGGTGGATTAGTGGAGCACCACGGGCTGCGTCATGAGACTGTCGAATTGACCGAGGAACTCGTCGACTTCGTCGAGCGTGGGTTCTTCTTCGATCAGCTTGCGGACGTGTTCGCGAAACTGTGCCGCCATTGCACCTTCGATGAAGATTTCGCGCTGCGCGTTCTTGTCTACGATTTCGTAGCCACCCGCGTTCATCGCCAGATGGTCTGCTTGCGGCGCGAACTCGACGACACAATAGTTGGGGCTGTTGTAGATCATTTGCATGGCGACACTCCTTATTCCGTTTGGCTCCTGGCCGTTTTCCGCCCAGTACGTGGAGCGTGTTGCATGGAATTTCAAGGGGTGGGTCTTAAACGACGCTTAAAACGGGTTGAAACATTGCAACCAAATGTGCGTTCCGTGCAAATGCGCGTCGTCGACCTACAAGTTAGACCCCGACCATGCAAAACGTTCGAGCGGCAAGGGAAAACATCGAGGATCGTCCGTTTGCCTCGATACACTTGATAACGGCACGCGCGGGCGCCGGTTTAGGGGTGCTCGCGTGCTGGCCCGACTTCGGCCGGCCCGGTATCGACCTCCTTGGCATCGGAAGAATCATCCGGTGTCCTTCCCTTCGATACCGCATTTTCCGCGCCCGGGGCGACGAGCGGGCCGCGCCAAACGAGTTCGATCTGCGAGCCGTTGGGCTCCGTCTGCACGATCCGGGCGGGCAGCCAGCCGAGCGATGGAGCAAGCCAGACGTCGATGCGGCGACGATCGCCCTCGTGTCGCGGCAGTCTCGTGAAGTGGCGCGTCTCGAGGAAACCTTCGGCAGTCCGAATCGATTCGTCGCCGATCGTCTCGATCGGCCACAACTCGCCGCTATCGTCGTCGGCCACGTAGAACGAACGCGTGACGCCGGGCGTGTAGGCATCCGGGTCACCGCGCACGAGGCTTGCGAGCTGCATGACCATGCTGAAGCGATCTTGCGCGCCGTTCGGCAACGCGAGCGTCGCGCTCGTGCGCGTGAAGCCGATGCGCCGCGCCGTGCGATCGAACGTCGTCACCTCTTCGGGGCGGCGTCCGCGTTTTTCGATGTAGCGTTCAGGTGCAAGACCGAACGCGTCGATGCGGCCGCGGCTCTCGTACGAGAACGTGCCGACGAACGGCAGCGGTACCGAGACGATCATCGTATAGCCATCGCCGTCGCTCTCCCACTGGATCGTACCGGGCGCGTTTTCCACCCCGTTGTAAAACGTGTTGTAGTGCAAATTTCCCGATGGCGGGACGGAGAAGCGTACGCCCGCGCTCGGTGCGCTTGCTGGCGCCGCCGCGGCGGCGTGCCAGGCGCTCGGCGCGGATGCACCGGCTGCCGCGCTTCGCCCCGTTGCGTCGCGCTGTGTTTCGCTCGCCGCCTCGGGTGACTTGGGCGCGGTCTCGGCGGGGGCGAGCGCGTGTAATACCGGCGTTTGACTGGATTGCGCCGCGTGCACCGGCGCGGGGCGCGCCTCGGCCGGATGACGGGGACGCGCGCGTGCCGTATCGCGTGCGATCGGTTGCGCGGTCAACAGCGCCACCTGCAGCGGCGGCTTGACCGCTTCCGGGGCGAACGCATCGTGGTACCGATCGAACCACACGAGCGCCGCGCCATGGAGCGCGACGACCGTCGCAAGCGCGATGCCCCAGCGCCGGACGAGCTGGCGCGTCCCGCTGCGAGCGGGGCCGGGGCGAGCGGTGTCGGAGGAGAGTAGGGACGACATGGCGGTGTGCTCGATCGTCGGTGGGGCGACGGCGTGTCGAGCGCCGAAACGGCTTGAAATGCGTGGACAACCCACATGATGCCCGCAAACCGCGCATCGTGCCGGTGGTGGGCGGGCGTGGCGATCGCTACCGCGGCATGTCGCTGTAGCCGAGTTCGTAGGACAGCTTGCTTGCGCATGCTTTCAGCGCGAGCGCAATCTCCCCATCCCACGACAGATCGAACGTGCCTTCGTGCCCCAGCGCAATGAGCCCTAGCGCAAGATCGCCCGAGGCGTCGAACACGGGCATGCAAAAAGCGTGAATGGTCGGCAGCAGCATGCCCGCCACGCGCGCGGCTCCGTGCGCGCGGATTTCGTCGAGCACGCGCTCGAGCTCGGCTTCGCTGCGCGGCCCGGTCGTATGCGCTGAGCGGCGCGAGTCGGCGAGTTCGCGCTCGATCAGCGCCGCTGTCTTGCCGCGCGGCAGATAGGCCGCGAACAGTAGGCCCGTGGCCGAGCCGAGCAACGGCATGACGTCGCCGAGCTTGAGCGACGCTTTCGCCGGGTGGCTCGATTCCGTCCAATGGACGACCGTCGGCCCCAGGTTACCCCACACGGCGATGCCGACCGTGACGTCGAGCCGATCGCGCAGCGCCCCGAGGGCAAGCCGCGCAAGCTTGACGCCGTCCACGCGCGCGAGCCGCGCGAGCCCCATCTGCAGGGCGAATCCGCCCAGCTCGTAGCGGCCCGACACCGGGTCCTGCGCCACGATGCCCAAGCGCAAGAAGCTCACGAGGTAGCGGTGCGCCTTCGCGGGGCTCATCTGCGCGCACTTGGCCAGATCGCGCAGCATCATCGCGCGCGGCTCGTTCGTGAGCACTTCCAGCAGGCGAAACCCGACCTCGATCGACTGAATCCCCGTACGCACCTTCTCCTCGCCTTCGACGGCATCGTCGAGCGGCTCGTGCGGATCGCCGAGCGCGGGATCGAGCGGGTCATGCGAGGAAGACGGATTGGCGGACATGGGCAAGCGTTGAGAACGAGAGGTCGAAGACGGCGAAACGAAGGCAAAAAGCGCGGCACGGCTTATCATCGGCCGAAGCCGGGCGGCGCCGCGCATTCACCATCGTAAAATAGATTCCCTCTATCGTCATCTCACGGCTTCGAATCTCGTCACATGAAACTTGCCACGCTCAAAGACGGTACGCGCGACGGTCAACTCATCGTCGTCTCGCGCGATCTGCGCACGGCCGCCATCGCCGACAGCATCGCGCCGACGCTGCAGCGCGCGCTCGACGATTGGCCCTTCTACGCGCCGCAGCTCGCCGAGCTCTACGATGCGCTGAATCAGAGCCGCGCCCGTCATCCCTTCGCGTTCGAGCAGAAGGACTGCATGGCGCCGTTGCCGCGCGCATTCCAGTGGGCCGACGGTTCGGCGTACGTGAATCATGTCGAGCTCGTGCGCCGCGCGCGCGGCGCCGACATGCCGCCTGAATTCTGGACCGACCCGCTGATGTATCAAGGCGGCAGCGACGACTTCCTCGGTCCGCGCGAGGACATCGTCTGCGCGTCGGAGGCGTTCGGCATCGACTTCGAGGCCGAAGTGGCCGTTATCGCGTCCGACGTGCCGATGGGCACCGCGCCTGAGACGGCGCTCAAGGCCGTGCGCCTGCTCATGCTCGTCAACGACGTCTCGCTGCGCAACCTGATTCCGGCGGAACTCGCAAAGGGCTTCGGCTTCTTTCAAAGCAAGCCGGCCACGGCGTTTTCGCCCGTGGCCGTGACGCCCGACGAACTCGGCGAGCATTGGCGCGAGGGCCGCGTCGAGCGGCCGATGATCGTTCACTGGAACGGAAAGAAGGTTGGCCAACCCGACGCGGGTGTCGACATGGTGTTCCACTTCGGCCAGCTCATCGCGCATGCGGCGAAGACGCGCAACTTGCGCGCCGGCTCGATCGTGGGCTCGGGTACCGTCTCGAACAAGGACGCGCAGCGCGGGTATTGCTGCATCGCTGAAAAGCGCTGCCTGGAGACGATCGCGAACGGCGCGCCGCAAACGGAGTTCATGAAATACGGCGATACCGTCAAGATCGAGATGTTCGATCAGGCCGGCAAGTCGATCTTCGGGGCGATCGAGCAATCGGTCGCCCCGCGCGAGCACGCGTGAGCGTTCCTGAGAGCGCGAGGCTCGCGCCGGGTTTGGCCCGATGCGGCAGGGCCCGCGCGGGCCTACACTGACGATCGAGCGGCGCCGAGCCCAGGCGGGCTTTCGAGAACAACCAACTTGATCCGACACGGATGACCGACACCACGACCCCCGGCGACTTGGCGCCCTACGCGCATTACCGCTCGCTGCGCTTGCGGCGTCATCCGCACGGCGTGCTCGAAATCGTCATGAGCGGGGAAGGGATGAACAAAAGCGGGCTCGCGGCCGCGGACGATCGCATGCATCGCGAGCTTGCCGAGATTTGGCGCGACGTCGATCGCGATCCGGACACGCGGGTCGCCGTGATTCGCGGCGAGGGCAAAGGTTTTTCGGCGGGCGGCGATCTCGGCCTCGTCGAGCAGATGGCCGATCGCTTCGAGGTGCGCTCGCGCGTCTGGCGCGAGGCGCGCGACCTCGTCTACAACGTCATCAACTGCAGCAAGCCGATCGTCTCGGCGATGCATGGGCCAGCCGTCGGCGCCGGGCTCGTGGCCGGTTTGCTGGCCGACGTATCGATCGCAGCCAACGACGCGCGCATCATCGACGGCCACACGCGCCTAGGCGTCGCGGCCGGCGATCATGCCGCCATCGTGTGGCCGCTCCTGTGCGGGATGGCCAAAGCGAAGTACTACTTGCTGCTGTGCGAGGCCGTGAGCGGGGCCGAGGCCGAGCGGATCGGGCTCGTTTCGCTGGCGGTCGACGAAGCCGACTTGCTGCCGAAGGCGTTCGAGGTGGCGGCGCGGCTCGCGCAGGGCTCGCAGAGCGCGATCCGCTGGACCAAATATGCGCTCAACAACTGGTTGCGCATGGCGGGGCCGACGTTCGATACGTCGCTCGCGCTCGAATTCATGGGCTTCTCGGGCCCGGACGTGCGCGAGGGCATTCGCTCGTTGCGCGAGCGGCGCGCGCCCGACTTCCCGGGCGGCGACGAATTTTCTTGATGTGTCTTGACGAATTCTGATCGTATCGGAGGAGCACTCGATGACCGACACTGCCGGCGATAAGCCGCCTTTCCCTGGCTTTCCGGGCTTTCCGCCCGCGGAGATGCTCGACAAGATGTGGGACATGATGCGCCTGACGCCGTTCGGTGCGGCGTTTCCGGGGATGCAGCCGGGGACGGCGCAAGGCTTCGGCTCGCCGCTCACCGCGATGTCGGACATGATGTCGCCGCTCATGAACGTCGAGGAGCTCGACAAGCGCATCACCGACATGCGCGCCGTCGAGCAATGGCTCAAGCTCAATCTGAACATGCTGCAATCGGCGATTCAGGCGCTCGAAGTGCAGCGCTCGACGCTGGCGACGCTGCGCGCGTTCGGCGCGTTCGCGCAGGCGTCGATGACGCAGCCGCCCGAGCGCGCACAGCCGGCGGCTACGAAAGCGAGTTCGTCCTCGCCGTGGGGCGCTTCGGCGGGTAGTGCGCCTGCGTCGAGCCGGCCGAGCGACGCGGGCGGCAGCGCAGGCAGTACAGGCGGCAATGCCGATGCGGCCGGCGACACGCAGGGTTCCGGCACGCAGGCAGACGAAGCTGGCAACGCCGCGTTCGATCCCGCGGGGTGGTGGAACTTGCTGCAGTCGCAGTTCAACCAGCTCGCCGCGTTCGCGATGACACAGCCCGGCTCGGATAGCGAGGCCGGCGCGAAGGCGGCTTCGCCGAAGCAGGCCGGCGGCGCCCGCGCGCAGGGAGCCAAGGCCCAGGACGGCAGCGCCGCGTCGACGGCCAAGCCGGCCAAGCCGGCCGCCAAGCGCGCGCCCGCGCGCAAAAGCGGTGCGAATAGCCCAACTGGATCGAGCAGCGGCGCGGCGCGCGGGGAAAAATGACGCGCGCCGATCAGCGTCGGTCCGCCGACTCGCCTAGTACGCCGGACGAAGGCCCGGCACTGCTCCTGACCGTCGGTCGTTTGCCGTGCGCCTTGCGCTGGTCCTGATGGGAGGCGGCGCGCGGGCCGCTTACCAAGTCGGGGCGCTCAAAGCGCTCGCGCAAATCGCGCAGGAGGTGGCGCCGCTTCATCGCGGCTCGCCGTTCACGATCATCTGCGGGACGTCGGCCGGCGCGATCAACGCGGCCTCGATCGCGAGCCACGCGGACGACTTCGCGCTCGGCGTGGGCCGGCTCATCGATTTTTGGTCGCACGTTCGCGCACCACAGGTCTATCGCACCGATTGGCGTGGGGTGGCCGCGGCCGGCGCGCGCTGGCTCGCGACGATGAGCTTCGGCTGGGCCGTGCGGCGTTCGCCCCGGGCGCTGTTCGACAACAGCCCGCTCGCCGATCTGCTGCACGGAGCGCTCGACTTCGCGCGCATCGGCGAGATGCTCGACGCGCATGCGCTGCACGCGCTGTCGATCACGGCGCTCAGCTACTCGAGCGGCCGGCACCTGACGTTCTACCAGGCGGAGGAGCCGATCCAGTCCTGGCGGCGTGCGCAGCGCGGGGCGCGCATGGTGTCGCTGCAGCCTGCGCACTTGCTCGCGTCGGCGGCGATCCCGTTTCTCTTTCCGGCCGTGCCGCTCGATCTCGACGGCTGCGTCGAATATTTCGGCGACGGCTCGATCCGGCAAATCGCTCCGCTGAGCCCCGCGATCCACTTCGGCGCTCAGCGTATCGTCGTGCTCGGCGCGGCAACACCGCGTCCCGAAGTGCCGGCGGCGGCCGGGCTCCAAAGCGGCTATCCGTCGCTTGCGCAGATCGGTCAACAGGTGCTCGCGAGCGTTTTTCTCGATTCGATCGGCGCCGACATCGAACGCATCGAGCACATCAACCGCATGATTCGCCACCTGCCGCAGCACGTCGAGCCCGAGAGCGGCTGGCGCCACGTGGACGTGCTGCCGATCGCGCCGAGCGAGCGCATCGAACTCATGGCGGTGCGGCACCTCAAGCGTCTGCCGCTAACGGTGCGGGGGCTGCTCGGCGCCGTCGGCGGCAACCGCGCGGCGGGCGCGTCGTTCGCGAGCTACTTGCTGTTCGAAGCCGAATTCGCGCGCGAACTGATCGACCTCGGTTTTCGAGACGCGCTTGCGCAACGCGAGCTGCTGACCGAATGGATACGCGCGACCCTGAACCCAGGCGAGGCGAACGGCGCAAACGGGGCGGCAACCGGTGCCGGCGCCCCGAACGTGGGCGCGCGGGCGACGCAAGGCGGCCGCTAAAGTCCCGCCGGCGTGCTGTTGCAGCGGCACGTCGGGCTTGTCCGGAGGGCTGTGGCGTCGGCGGCGCGTGCTATCATTTCAAAGATTACGATCCGTGGGCGAACACCGAAAAACCATGATCGCGGCAGGCCGTTGCGCCGCTGTTCGCCGGACACGACCAGGGGCTCGGCGCGAAGCGCGGCGCCGCGTTCGATCATCGCCCGAGGCGGTTGGCGTCGGCCGATGTCTTTCCGCGCGGGGGTATCGCCGCTCGTCCGGCTTTGAGTTCGATCAATAAACGGACGCGATCGCAACGTAAAATTGAGTGCTTTTTGCCGCGTCGGCGCGGTGATCGAGCACGCGCGCGACAATAGTCATACGAGTTGTAATGGGCAGACCAGGGGTGGGACCTATGAACACCATGCTTTATCCGGAACTTTACAAATCGCTCGAATCCGTCCGATGGGATATGGAGAAGGACATTCCCTGGGACAAGTTCGACGCGTCGATGCTGACCGACGAGCAGGCGACGACGATCAAGATGAACGCCATCACCGAATGGTCGGCGCTGCCGGCGACGGAGATGTTCCTGCGCGACAATCACCACGACAGCGACTTCTCCGCGTTCATGAGCGTTTGGTTCTTCGAGGAGCAAAAGCATTCGCTGGTCCTGATGGAGTACCTGCGCCGTTTCAAGCCCGAGATGGTGCCGACGGAAGCCGAACTGCACGCCGTGCGCTTCGAATTCGATCCGGCGCCCCCGCTCGAGACGCTGATGCTGCATTTTTGCGGCGAGATCCGGTTGAACCACTGGTATCGCCGTGCCGCCGAATGGCACACGGAGCCCGTGATCAAGCACATCTACGAAACGATCTCGCGCGACGAGGCACGCCACGGCGGCGCCTACCTGCGTTACATGAAGAAGGCGCTGACGAACTGCGGCGACGTGGCGCGTGCCGCGTTCGCGAAAATCGGCGTGCTGATGGCATCGGCGCGCCGCACCGAAAAGCCGCTCCATCCGACGAACCTGCACGTGAACCGCGATTTGTTTCCGCGCGACACGATCCAATCGCGGCTGCCCGATCCCGAATGGCTCGAGCGCTGGCTCGACGAGCAGATCCGTTTCGACGACGGCTGGGAGAAGAAGGTCATCGAGCGCATTTTGCACAACCTCTCGCTTCTGTTCGAGCGCACGTTCACGACGGCTCAAGAGTTGAACCGTTATCGCAAGGAAGTCGCGTCGCGGCTGCAGGCGCAGGGTTCGGCCGAGCACCAAGCCGCTTAAATTCACGGCATCGATTCGTCGAGCCCGTCGGCGCGAGGGAATGTTCCTCGAACCGGCGGGCTTTTCGTCATTAGGACGCCAGCCGGTAGGCCGCAGCGAGCGGGCAGTCCGGCGCCGATCGGATTTTCTCGCCTATGTCTCTCGTTTCGTTCGAACGCAAGATCATGACCCGCGAAGCGCTCGTCGCCCGGCGCGACACGCTCGTTGCGCCCGTCGTCTTCACGAACGGCGTGTTCGACATCCTGCATCGCGGCCACGTCACCTACCTGGCGCGAGCGAAGGCGCTTGGCGCTTGTCTCATCGTCGGGGTGAACAGCGACGCATCGGTGCGCAGGCTGGGCAAGGGGGACGACCGGCCGATCAACGCCGAGGACGACCGGATGGCGCTGCTTGCCTCACTCGAAAGCGTCGATTGGGTCGTGAGGTTCGATGAGCAGACGCCCGTCGAACTGATCGGGGCGCTGCGGCCGGACGTGCTCGTCAAAGGCGGCGATTACGACATGGATGCGCTACCCGAATCGGCGCTCGTGCGCGGATGGGGGGGGCGAGCGCTCGCGATTGCGTTCGAGCACGAGCGCTCGACGACTGCGTTGCTCAAGAAGGTGCGCGCGCAGGCGGGCAAGGCGTAATCGGATGCCTTGCGCGCTAGGCGCTAGGCACGAGAGCGGGCGACGGGCCGGTCGCCCGTGGCGAGCATCCGGTTACCCGCCGAGCGGTGCGGCCGTGATGGAGGGCGTCGGGTCGGGCTGACCGACGATGGCTTGTTCTGCGGATTCGGCTTCCGAGATGGGTTGCGCCTTCAGCCACTCTGGATGGATTTGGCGTTCCAGGTGATGGGGCTCGCGTGTCCCTGCTGCCGGCAGCGGCCCGAGCATGCCGCTCGCCAGAGCGAATGCGATCAAATTGGCGAGAAACAAAATGGCGATCAGCCAACGCAACATCGTTTCGTCTCCTTATTGTTCATACCCCTGCGTGTTCATCCCTTTGACGCCGACGCCTCGTCGTTCGCCGCGATCAGCGCGAGCCCCGAGAGCACCAGCGTGTCGTGGCGCGTGTACGGCGCGTCGAGCGCGGCGGTGACCTGCGCCGCCGCACCGCCGCCGACGACCAGGCGCACCGGCGCCTCCCAGGCGCGGCAAAGTTCGCGCCACGCTCGCTCGATGAGCCCGGCTTGCCCGAGCAAGGAACCCGCCGCGATCGCGTGGTGCGTGTCGGTCGCGAACCAGTGCCGCGCGAGCGCGGCGCCCACGAGCGTGCCCGCCGAGTCGGCGGCCAGCGTCGGCAACTGTGCCGTGTGCTCGCCGAGCGAGCGCATCATCAGCGACCAGCCTGGTGCGATCATCCCACCCACGAAGCAGCCGTCGGCTGTCAGCGCTTCGAGCGTCGTCGCCGTGCCGAGTGTCGCGATCAGCAGCGGCTCGCCCGGAAACGCAGCGTGCGCGCCGATCAGGCCCGCCCAGCGGTCGCTGCCGAGCCGTTCGGGACTGCCGTAGCCGTTGACGACCCCGCATTGCCGCGCGCATGCGCGAATGAAGGTGCGCGACAGGCCCGGCCAACGTGCGTCGAGTAGCGCCGCGAGCCGCTCGGCAACGGCTTCGCCCGCGACATTCGAAATCCAGGCACCGCCCGGGGCGGGAAGCGCGGCCCATTCTACGGGCTCCTGCGCACTGGGCGCACAGAACTCGCCGGCGTCCGCTCGGGCGCTTTCCTGCCGCTCGCCGGAACTGGCATCGGCGCCCAATGCATGTGCGAACACGCCGCTGCGCAAGAATGCGCCGTGTTCATCGGCCAGCGCCCATTTCACGCGGCTGTTGCCGGCGTCGATCAACAGGAACGGCGTGCGGCCGCTCATGAAGCATCGTCGACGAGCCGCAGCGAGACGTCGCCCGTCGCGATGGCTTGCATCCCCGCGTCGGTCGACAGCAGCAACTGGCCGGAGCCGTCGACGCCTGTCGCGATACCGCGCGCGAGCTCGACTCCCTTGTCGATCAGCACGACCTCGCGATTCGCGTAAGCGTGGCACGCGTTCCAGCGGTCGACGAACGGCGCGAAGCCATGCGTGCCGAAGCGCTCGATCATCTCCGTCAGCGCTTTGAGGGCGACTGCCAGCGTGTCGGTCAGATTGGCGCTCGGGAGCGCCTGCGAGAGCGCAGCCGGCGGCGTGGCGCGTGCCTGGGCGGGCGCCCCCGCGGCAGCGGCCTCGAGTTCCGCTTCGAGCGCCTCGTCACGGCGCACGTTGATGCCGACGCCGATGACGACGGCGCTGGCGCTCGCGGTGCTCCAAGCCGTCTCGATCAGAATCCCGGCGAGCTTGCGGCCGTCGAGCAGTACGTCGTTCGGCCATTTGAGCGCGAGCCGCGCGGCTTCGCCCGGCATCAGGCGCGCGAGCGAGTCGACCACGGCTACGCCCGTCGCCAGGCTGAGCCCGGCGAGCCCCGCGAGCGGACGCGGCAGCACGCACGCGAGCGAGAACGTCAGCGCGTTGCCCGGGCTCGCCTGCCAACTACGGCCCTGTCGTCCGCGCCCCGCCGTTTGCCGGTAAGCCGCCCGCACGGCATGTACGCCCGGTGCGACGCGCTCGCGCGGCAACGCCTTCATGCGCGCCATGAGGTCGGTGTTGGTCGAAGCCGTCTCGTCGACGATCTCGAGCGCCTCCGACGGAATCGTGCCAGCGCCGCCGGCGCGTGCGCGTTCGCGGTCGATGCGCCAGTCGTCGGCGCGACCGTTCGCCGCGGAGCCATTGATCGGGGGAGGGAAATGGGTATCGGTCATGGCCGTATTGTAGTGGGGCCGGCGGATTGCGGCGCGCCAAACGTGTTGCGGCGCGTCAAATGCAATGCGGTCCGGTTGCCGCATGCGGGTTCGCCGCGTAGCGAGCCGAGGGCCGCTTTCCAAGGCGTTGCCGGCCCGCGGCCCGCTACAATGGCCCCAGTTCAGTTCATCGCGTAGGGCTTTCCTTTCTTGGACTTCGATACCCCGCCCGGCTTGCGGATCGACACCGGCAGCCGAGGCCCGCTCGTCACGCTGTCCGGACAGTGGACCGCGCTGGCGCTCGCGCGCGACCGCGCCCGGGCCGGCGCCACCTCGCGTCTGGCCGCGCTCGCGCGCGCGGCGCCCGCGCAATGGGACTTGTCAGGCGTCGAGCGAATGGATCACGTCGGCGGGCAGGCGCTGTGGCGCGTGTGGGGCCGCAAGATGCCCGAACAGATCACGCTCACCGATACGCAGCGGGACATCTTCGCGCGGATTGTCCTGCTCGAAGCCCAGCGCGAGAGCCCCGAGCCCGTCGAGCGCGTCGATATCGTCACGGCGCTGGGCCGTTCGGTCCTGGGTTTTGCCGACCACGCCTACGGCGGCTTGGCGATGTTCGGCCGTTTCGTGCTCGACATGCTGACGGTGCTGCGCCGTCCGGCGCGTGCGCCGTGGCTCGAAATCTCGGCGAACATCTACAGCGCCGGGGCGAAGGCGCTGCCGATCACCGCGCTCGTCGCGTTCTTGATCGGCATCGTGCTCAGCTACTTATCGGCGCAGCAACTGCGGCTGTTCGGCGCGAATCAATTCATCGTCAATATCCTTGGCCTCGCCGTGATTCGCGAGCTCGGTCCCGTGCTGTCCGCGATACTCGTCGCTGGGCGCTCGGGATCGGCCATCACGGCGCAGATCGGCGCCATGCGCGTGACCGAAGAGCTCGACGCCATGCGCGTCATGGGAATTGCGCTGGGGCTGCGCCTCGTGCTGCCGCGCGTCGTGGCGCTGTCGGTGGCGATGCCGCTGCTCGTCATGTGGACCAACATCGTCGCGCTGGCCGGCGGCGCGCTCGCGGCGCGACTCGTGCTCGGCATCGACGTGGGATACTTCGCGAAGGGATTGCCGAGCGTCGTGCCGATCGCGAACCTGTGGATCGGGCTCGGCAAGGGCGTCGTGTTCGGCATGCTGATCGCGCTCGTCGCCTGCCACTTCGGTTTTCGCATCAAGCCGAATTCGCAAAGCCTCGGGACGGGCACGACGGCGTCCGTCGTCTCGTCGATCACGGTCGTCATCTTGGCCGATGCGATTTTCGCCATCGTCTTCCAGAACGTGGGGCTATGACCGCGCCGCTCTCCGCCGCCGTGCGCAACCGTCCGCCGCCCGCGATTGCCGAGCGCGTGATCGAGGTGCGCGATCTGACCAAGCGCTACGGCGGCATGGTGGTGCATGAGCACTTGGATTTCGACGTGCGACGCGGGGAAATCGTCTCGATCGTCGGCGGATCGGGATCGGGCAAGACGACGCTGGTTCGCCAAATTCTCGGGCTCGAGGCGCCCACCTCGGGCACGATCGCCGTGTTCGGGCGCGATACGTCGACGATCGACGAACAAACGGCGCACGTCATGCGCAGCCGCGTGGGCATGCTGTTTCAGCAAGGCGCGCTGTTTTCGTCGATGTCGGTCTTCGACAACGTCGCGCAGCCGATTCGCGAGCTCGGCCGCGTGCCGGCCCCGCTGTTGCACGACATCGTCATGCTCAAACTCGAGATGGTCGGGCTGCCCTGCAAGGATGCGTCGAAGATGCCCGCGGCGCTCTCGGGCGGCATGATCAAGCGCGTGGGCATTGCTCGAGCGCTCGCGCTCGAGCCGGAGTTGCTGTTTCTCGACGAGCCGACGGCCGGGCTCGACCCGAAGGCGTCGGAAGACTTCGTCGAACTGATCGCGACGCTGCATCGCGCGCTCGGCTTGACCGTCGTCATGGTGACGCACGATCTCGACACGATGGCTGCGCTGTCGACGCGCGTCGCTGTCATCGCCGACCGGCGCGTGCTCGTTGCCGCACCGATCGAGGAGGCGGCGGCGGTGGACCATCCGTTCATCCGCGCGTTTTTTCTCGGCCGGCGCGGCCGGCGGGCGCTGCAGGCGCTGCCGCCCGAGCGCCGTGCCAAGTTGCCGCCGGCCGCGCTCGCGTCCGCGTCGGCGGAGGTGCCGCTATGACGCGACGGCGCGCCGCTGTTTGACGCACTGCGCTCAACGACGGGACGAAAGCGAATGGAAAACAAATCGCACGCATTTTGGGCTGGGCTCTTCACGATTGGACTCGGCGTCACGATCGCGCTGGCCGTATTCTGGTTCAATCTCGATCGCACCGTGCGCGTACCGTACGATTTGATTTCGCACACGAACGTGACGGGGCTCTCGACCGATGCCGACGTGCGCTATCGCGGCCTCGAAGTGGGCAAGGTGCAATCGATCCATTTCGATCGCGCTTCACCGGGGACCATCGTCATCCGCATCCTCGTCGACAAGAACGCGCCGATCACGCGCTCGACGTTCGGCAGTCTCGGCCTGCAGGGCGTTACCGGCATCGCCTTCGTGCAACTCGACGATACGGGCGCGGATCCGACTCCGGTGCCGAGCTCCGCGCACCACGTTGCGCAGCTACCGATGCGCCCAGGCTTGCTCGATCAATTGCAAGAGCGCGGCGACGCGTTGCTCAGCGAGTTGCAAAGCGTGGCCGCGCATGCGGACGCGATGCTGTCGGACCCAACGCGCATGCAGTTGATGGCGACGGCGGCGAGCCTGCAGCATGCGGCCGACGCGGTCACGACGCTCGCGCAAGCGGTGCAGCCGGCGGTGTCGCGATTGCCGGGCGCGATGGACCAGTTCACGCGCACGCTTGCGGCGACGAACGCGCTCGTCACGACGCTGTCGGCATCGAACGGGCCGCTCGTCTCGAACTTGAACAAGATCGGTTCGGCGGCCGATCGGGCGCGCGGCGCGCTCGCGACGATGAATGCGTCGCTGCTGGAGATGTCGGCGCGGCTCGACTACGAAACGCTGCCGCGGATGAACGCGCTCGCGACCGACGTGAGCGGCGCGGCGCGGGCAGTCGATCGCGCGGCCGACGCCTTCAGCACGAGCCCGAGGAGCCTGTTGTTCGGCGTGGGGCGTGCGCAGCCGGGGCCGGGCGAGCCGGGCTTCGCGTGGCCCGATGCGGCGAGCGCCGGCGCACGGCATTGAGTCGGACGTGGATCGGGCATCGGCTAGGCATTGAATCGAAGAGGAAGCGAACAACATGGCACGTTCAATCGATGTGATTGCGCGGATGCGGGCGCAGTGCGCTGAGTGGGCGCGCGTGGGACGCTGCGCGCGCACGTCGACGGCAGCGGCATGCCTGCTTGCCGCGGCGGGCGTGCTCGGGATGATGGGCGGCTGCGCGTTCGGTACGCCCGCGGCCGTCTCGAACATTCGCTACGACCTCGGCCCCGAGCATGCGCCGGCTTATGCGGGCCCGCTGCCGACGCTACGTTTGTTCGACGTGCGCGCGCCGGCCGCGCTCGATACGGACGACATTGCGTACCGCTTGAGCTACGCGGACCCGCGGCGCACGGCGGCCTATGCGAACAGCCATTGGGCGATGCGGCCCGCGCAGCTTTTGACGGAGCGCGTGCGCGGTGCACTGGCCGCGCGCGGCACGGTGCTCGGCGGCGGCGAAGCGGTGAGCGTACCGCTGCTCACGATCGATCTCGAACAGTTCGAGCAGGTATTCGACAGCGAGACGCAAAGCCACGGCGCGCTAACCGCGCGCGCGACGCTCACGCGCGACGGCGTGCTGATCGCGCAGCAGACGTTCGTGGCGCGCGCGCCGGCAAGCATGCCCGACGCCGCGGGCGGCGTGCGTGCGCTCGCGGCGGCCAGCGACGAATTCGTGGCGCAGCTCATGGCTTGGCTCGGCATGCAAAGCGGTGCCGTCGCGCGGTGAGTCACTCGCGCGCCACGCATGCGACCGCACGCGGGGCACGCTGGCGAACCGTGGCGCGGCCCTGCGCCGAACGGTCTGTCCATCGCGCGAGGCCTTGCAGGACAAGGCGCCAGCGCTCGCGCGCAACGCTCGTTATAATCGGCTCGGCTTCCTTCCTACCCATGCCGGATGCCGACGCTCGCGTCATTCGATGCGATTCGATGCAATGCGACGCGCTTGTGCGACGCGGCGCGCTGCGGCGGCTCGGCTCAACATCCGAACCCAAAGACCATGGACTCCTTCTACAAGTACCACGTCTTTTTCTGCTTGAATCAACGCGATCCCGGCGCCGAGCGCCCGAGTTGCGGACGGCGTTGCGATGCGGAGAAAATGCTCGACCACACGAAGAAACGCGTGAAAAAGCTCGGCCTCGCGGCACCCGGCAACGTGCGCATCAACAAGGCCGGCTGTCTCGATCGCTGCGAGCAGGGACCTGCGATCGTCGTTTATCCCGAAGGCACGTGGTACACCTATTTCGACGAAGCCGATCTCGACGAGATCGTCGATTCGCACCTGAAGGACGGCAAGATCGTCGAGCGGCTGCTGATCGACCAGCCCGCCTGATTCACCGAAGTCCGACCGCCGCGCCATGAACGCTCACACGAAAAAATTTCTCATCGACGGTCCCATCGGAAAGATCGAAGTCGCGCTCGATGTGCCCGACGGTACGCCGCGCGGCATCGCGCTCGTCGCGCATCCGCATCCGTTGTTCGGCGGATCGATGGACAACAAGGTCGCACAAACGCTCACGCGTACGCTCGTGCAACTGGGCTACGTGACCTATCGCTCGAATTTTCGCGGGGTGGGGCAGACCGAGGGCAAGCACGATGAAGGCGTGGGCGAGCGCGACGATCTGCTCGCGGTGCTCGCGTATATGCGCGAGCAGCCGGGGCAAGCGTCCTTGCCGCTCGTGCTGGCCGGTTTCTCGTTCGGCACGGCCGTGATTTCGCACGTCGCGCGCACGCTTGCCGAGCGCGGCGAGGCGGTCGAGCGCATGGTGTTCGTCGGCACGGCCGCGAGCCGCTTCGAGGTGGCGAACGTGCCCGAGAACACGCTCGTCATCCACGGCGAAGAGGACGACACGGTGCCGATCGGTTCCGTGTTCGATTGGGCGCGGCCGCAGGAATTGCCCGTCGTCGTCATTCCAGGGGCGGAGCACTTTTTGCATCGCAAGCTGCACATCTTGAAACGCATCGTGGTCGATGCCTGGCGTTGAGCTGACAACGCGCTGATATTGAGCTGACGAAAGCCGCGACGAAGGCGATCTGAAAGGCCGCCGAGCGGCGGCCGCGCACACGTTCGTGCCGCAAAAAAGCGCGTTTTCGACGGGACGTGCCGCGTATAATGGGCGCAATTTTTTTCGCACCGCCCTGTCGACGCGGTCCCGCGCGATGCATTGCGGGTAGCACGGCGATACATGCAAGCGAATCGAGCGAACCGAATCGCGCGTCGCCGGTCCAACCGGCTGCCGCGCAGCCGCGTCGCTCGTTCGTCGTGCGCCGTGACGGGCGGCGAGCACCGCCCATCGGCGGCCGGCACTTCCCGAATGCGCGCACCGCGCGCGTCGTTTTTCTGCACGAATCGATCTATGCGTTCTTCCTCGTTCCGCCTTCCGTCGCTTGCCTCGTCCTTCGCTCCCTCATCGCTTCATCGCACCGCGCCAGTCTGCGCACTGATCGCCGCCACGCTCGTCGCGGGCGCGGCCTATGCGCCTGTCGCGCGAGCGCAGGTGCCGCCGCCGGCCGTGACGGCCAAGTCGTGGGTGCTCGTCGACGCGACGAGCAATCAGGTCCTCGCATCGGGCAACGCCGACGAGCGTGTCGAGCCCGCTTCGCTGACGAAGCTGATGACGGCCTACATCGTCTTCGAAGCGCTGCAGACGAAGAAAATTTCGATGGACCAGGTCGTCATCCCGAGCGATGCCGTGCGCCGCGTGCGCAACGACGAATCGCGCATGTTCATCGAAGCGGAGAAACCCGTCACGGTGCACGATCTCGTCTACGGCATGATCGTGCAGTCGGGCAACGACGCGGCGATCGCCCTGGCCGAACTCGTCGGCGGCAGCGAAGCTCATTTCGTCGAGATGATGAACACCGAAGCGCAGCGGCTCGGCATGAAGGGCACGCACTACGCGGACGTGAACGGCATGCCGTCGGCGGGGCATTACACGACGGCCGGCGACCTCGCCGTGCTCTCGGCCCACCTGATTCGCGACTTCCCCGAGTACTACAGCATCTTCTCGGTCAAGGAGTTCACGTACAACAAGATCAAGCAGCCGAACCGCAACCGGCTGCTGTGGCTCGATCCGTCCGTCGACGGCTTGAAGACGGGCCACACAGAAGCGGCGGGCTACTGCCTGATCGCTTCGGCCAAGCGTCCGCTGCCGGGTGCGTCCGATGCCTCGCGCCGCCTCGTCAGCGTGATGATGGGCGAGGACAAAGAGCATGAGCGCGTGCAGGACAGCATGAAGATGCTGAACTACGGCTACTCGGCTTACGACACGGTGCGCCTGTTCAAGGCGAACCAGCCCGTGCAGACGCCGCGCGTCTACAAGGGCATGGCGAACACGGTGCAGGTGGGCGTGAAGCGCGATCAGTACATCACCGTGCCGCGCGGCATGGGCGACAAGATCAAGCCGCAGTTCGTGCTGAACGAGCCGCTCGTCGCGCCGCTCGCGAACGGCCAGCAGGTCGGAACGGTGCAGATCGTCGCCGACGGCAAGACGCTGACGCAATTCCCTGTCGTCGCGCTGCAGGCGGTGCCGCAAGCGGGCATCGGCGGGCGCGTCTGGGATTCGCTCTTGCTCATGTTCGGCAAGAAGAAGTGACGAAAGGTGTGACCATGAGCCCCGTGAACGAGTCCTTAATCGACTTTCCTTGCGACTTTCCGATCAAGGTCATGGGCAAGGCGCACCCCGATTTCGCCGAGACGATCGTGTCCGTCGTGCGGCAGTTCGATGCGAGCTTCGACGCGGCGCGCATCGAGACGCGGCCTTCGAGCGGCGGCAACTACATCGGCTTGACCGTGACCGTTCGGGCGCAAAGCCGTGCGCAGCTCGACGACATCTATCGGGCCCTCACCGGGCATCCGATGGTGAAGGTCGTGCTGTGAACTGAGCGCGAAAGCGCTCCACTTCCTCCAACAACCACGTGCGGAATGCCTGCACCCGCGCGCTCGCGAACAGCGGCGGCGGGCAGACGAACCAGTAGGACGACGCGTTCGGCGCGTCGATCTCGAACAGGCGTACGAGGTGCCCCGCGGCGAGCTCGTGTGTCGCGATCGAGCGGCGGATGAGCGCGATGCCTTGCCCGTCGATCGCCGCTTGCAACAGATTCGACGAATCCTGATACAGCACGCCGCGCCGCGGCTCGGGGACGCCGCTGAGCCCGGCCGCTTCGAACCAGGTGCGCCACATTTGATCGTCCGATCGCAGTAGCCGCGGCGACGCCGCCAGTTCGGCCGGCGTCTTCGGCAATGCGCCACCGGCGAACGTCGGCGCGCAGACGGGGAACGCTATTTCGTCGAGTAGCGGCTCGACGTGAAGATCGGGGTAGCGGCCCGGACCGAAACGGATACCGACGTCGACATCGTCGCGCGTGAAGTCCGTCAAGGCGTTCGTCGATAACAGCTCCAGATCGATCTCCGGGTGGCGCTCGATGAAGCGGCCGATGCGCGGCGTGATCCAGCGCGCCGAGAACGAGGACATCGACGACACGACGAGCCGCCGCGCGCGCTGGCCCTCGCGCACCTCGCGCGTGGCGTCGGCGAGCGTCATCAGCGCGGCGCGCACGTCCTTCGCATAGCGGCAGCCGGTGTCGGTCAGCCGGACCCGTTTGCCTTCGCGTAAAAACAACGGCGTGCCGAGTTCGTCTTCGAGCGCTCGGATCTGATGGCTGACGGCGCCGTGCGTGACGAACAGCTCGTCGGCCGCGCGCGAGAAGCTTTCGTGGCGCGCAGCGGCTTCGAACGTCTTCAGCGCATTGAGCGCGGGCAGTTGTCGCAAATCCACGGATCATCCTGCTTGTTAATTTTTCTCACATAAGCGTGAGAATTGATCGTTTTGCCGAATGGCTTGCCACGTCTAGGATTCTAGTCACGGAGCAACTTTTTTGTGAGTCGATCATGCGACAAATTTCCTCAAGTATCACGCTCGAAATCGCACCTGGCGAAACCGTGCCGATGATGATCGCGCACAGCACGCGTTTGTCCGTGCATGGCGCGCCCGTATGGGTCACGCGCAGCAACGACGTCGAGGACTATTGGCTCGCGCCTGGCCGCTCGCTGCGTCTGCGGCCAGGCGAGCGCCTCTGGCTCAGCACCGAAGGGCACCGGGCGGCGTGCGTCGCGTTCGTCGCGCCGTTGCCGCGCGCAGCGGTGCTGACCGATCTGTTCAAGGCGCTGGGCGATTGGTGGGCAGCGCGCGTGAGCGGCTGGTGCACGGTTTGATGCGGACGCGGCGCGCGCGGCAGGCTTGAAGGGGGGTTGATTCAGCGCAAGCAATCCGGGCCGGCGCGGGCGAGCCGGTGCCGATTCCGGTAAACTGCGGCAATCATGTGCGCCGCATCGTCTTTTTCGTCCGCGTTTTCTTCGCCCGTTGCTACGCTGCCGTCTTGCGCATCGAGCGCGGCGTCGCCGGACGCGGTACCAAGCGGCGGCGCCGTGCTCGACGCGACAGCGGGTTGCTCCCAGCCGATCGTTCGCTGGCGCGGCCGCGAGGCGTACGACGTCAGCTTCGACACCATGCGCGCCTTCACCGAGGCGCGTACCTCTGAAACGCCCGACGAAATCTGGCTCGTCGAGCACCCGCCCGTCTTCACGCTCGGCCAGGCCGGCAATCCCGCCCATTTGCTGGCAGCCGACCCGGCTATTCCACTCGTCAAAGTCGATCGAGGCGGGCAAATCACGTATCACGGGCCGGGGCAGGTCGTCGCCTACCTGTTGCTCGATTTGCGCCGGCGCAAGCTGATGGTACGCGAACTCGTGACGCTGATCGAGCAAGCCGTGATCGATACCCTCGCAGCGTATAATCTCGTCGGCGTGCGCCGGGCCGGCGCACCTGGCATCTACGTGGGGCCGGGGCACGGCGAACTCGCGCACGAAGGCGCGAAGATTGCCGCGCTCGGCCTGAAGATCCGCAACGGATGCAGCTACCACGGCGTGAGTTTGAACGTGGAGATGGACTTGCGGCCCTTCCTCGCGATCAACCCATGCGGCTACGCGGGGCTGGAGACGGTCGACATGGCGACGCTCGGCGTCGCCGCCGGCTGGAACGAAGTAGCCGAAACCCTGGCGGCACGGGTTGCCGCGAATCTCGACGGCGCGCTTGCGCATCGCTCATCGACTGGATCACCGAATGACTGACGTTACCCTTGACCCGAGCGGCGCCCTCGAAGCGCCGCAAGCCACTCCCGCGTCGTACGACGCCACCGCCAAGCAAAAGGCGCAGGCGAAGACGGCGCGCATCCCGATCAAGATCGTGCCGATCGAGAAGCTGAAAAAGCCCGAGTGGATTCGCGTGAGGGCGGCGACGGGCAATTCGCGATTCTCGGAGATCAAGCAGATTCTGCGCGAGCACAACCTGCATACCGTCTGCGAAGAGGCGAGCTGCCCGAACATCGGCGAGTGCTTCGGCAAGGGCACGGCCACGTTCATGATCATGGGCGACAAGTGCACGCGCCGCTGCCCGTTTTGCGACGTCGGCCACGGCCGCCCCGATCCGCTCGACGTGGACGAGCCGTTGAACCTCGCCCGCACGATCGGTGCGCTCAAGCTCAAGTACGTCGTGATCACGAGCGTCGACCGCGACGATTTGCGCGACGGCGGCGCGGGCCATTTCGTCGAATGTATCAAGCAGGTGCGCGAGCATTCGCCCGAAACGCGCATCGAGATTCTGACGCCGGACTTCCGCGGCCGGCTCGACCGGGCGCTGGCGATTCTGAATGCCGCGCCGCCCGACGTCATGAACCACAACCTCGAAACGGTGCCGCGCCTGTACAAGGAAGCGCGCCCGGGTTCGGACTATGCGCATTCGCTGAAGCTGCTCAAGGACTTCAAGGCACTGCATCCCGACGTGCCGACGAAGTCGGGCCTCATGGTGGGCCTGGGCGAGACCGAGGAAGAGATTCTGCAGGTGATGCGTGATCTGCGCGCGCACGACGTCGACATGCTGACGATCGGCCAGTACTTGCAGCCGTCCGAGCATCATTTGCCGGTGCGCGCCTACGTGCATCCGGATACGTTCAAGATGTACGAGGAAGAGGCCTACAAGATGGGCTTCACGCACGCCGCCGTGGGCGCGATGGTGCGCTCGAGCTATCACGCCGATCAGCAAGCGCACGACGCGGGCGTGGCGGGCGTGGTTTGAGACATTTGGCCTAGCGCCGCTTATCTCGTTGCGAGCTGCCACGCGGCGGTGCGATCGATCTCGGTGATCGGTTGCGCGGCCGCGTTTTGTTTGTTCGGCGGTTTGCTCGCGAACCCATTCCAGTCTCCAGAGAACCGGACGCCGGGCGTCTCGCTTTCCGGGAACCCGGACTTGGGCTGCTCGCGATACTGACTAATCCCAACAAAATCAAAGGCTAACGCCACATCGCGCATTGGCATCGACCTTGCAATCGATGGACCCCACGAGCGGCCGTCTTGGCTGATCGATTAATCCAAGCTGGGAGACACCGATGCGTCCTTTGAAAAAGCCCTTCTACCGAATCCTCTACGTGCAGGTCATCGCGGCGATCATCGCCGGCGTGTTGCTCGGCCACTTCTCGAGTGCCGTCGCCATCGATATGAAGCCGCTCGGGGATGCCTTCATCAACCTCGTGAAGATGGTCATCGGCCCGATCATCTTCTGTACCGTCGTCACCGGCATCGCCGGCATGGAAGACATGAAGAAGGTCGGCCGCGTCGGAGGCAAGGCGCTGCTCTACTTCGAAGTCATCTCCACCTTCGCGCTCGTGCTGGGCCTCATCGCCACGCACGTGCTGAAACCGGGCGCGGGCTTCAACGTCGACGTGAACGCGCTCGACGGCAAAGCGGTGGCCTCGTACGCGGCGAAGGCGCACGGCCAAAGCACCGTCGACTTCTTCATGCACATCATTCCGCACACGCTGATCGATGCGTTTGCCCAAGGCGAGATCCTGCAGATCCTGCTCGTCGCGCTGTTGTTCGGCAGCGTGCTCGCGACGATCGGCGAACGCGGCAAGCCGGTCACCGATTTCATCGAAAGCGTCTCGCACGTCCTGTTCGGCATCGTGCGCATCGTGACGAAGCTCGCCCCGATCGGCGCGTTCGGCGCAATGGCGTTCACGATCGGCAAATACGGCATCGGCTCCCTGCTGCCGCTCATGAAGCTGATCGGCACGTTCTATCTGACCTCGATCGTGTTCGTGCTCGTCGTGCTCGGCACGGTGGCGCGCCTCGTCGGGTTCAACATCGTGCGTTTCGTCGGCTATATCAAGGAAGAGATGTTGATCGTGCTCGGCACGAGCTCGTCGGAAGCCGCGCTGCCGCAACTGATGGACAAGCTCGAGAAGCTCGGCTGCTCGCGCTCGGTCGTCGGCCTCGTCGTGCCCACGGGTTATTCGTTCAATCTCGACGGCACGAACATCTATATGACGATGGCCGTGCTCTTCATCGCGCAAGCGACGAACACCGACCTCACGCTGATGCAGCAGCTCACGCTGATTGCCGTGGCCATGCTGACGTCCAAGGGGGCGAGCGGGGTGACGGGCGCGGGCTTCATCACGCTCGCGGCGACGCTCGCCGTCGTGCCCACGATTCCGCTCTCGGGCATGGTGCTGATCCTTGGCATCGACCGCTTCATGAGCGAGTGCCGCGCGCTGACGAACATCGTCGGCAACGGCGTGGCCACCGTCGTCATCTCGGCTTGGGAGAAGGAGCTCGACCGCTCGAAGCTGCGCGCGGCGCTCGGCCGTGGCGGCCTTGCCGTCGAGGCCGACACCCAGACGAACACGGCCGGCGTCTAAAGCGCTCGAGGCTCGAGGCGGGTGCGGCCGGCTATGCCACAATAGGCCTCACGTTTTTTTGCCCCGGAATCCGCCACCGTGACGCGCCGCCTCGTCGTCGTTCTCGTGCTCGCCGCGGCGCTCGTCGCGGTGTGCGCCGCCGCCTGGCGCATCACTTGGCTGCGCGGGATCGACGTTTTGCGGCAGCAAGCCGCCGTGCGAGCAGACCGCACGGCCACTGCGCTCAGCGACACGCTCGAGCGCTACGAATCGCTGTCCTACTTGGTGGCGAATCATCCCGCCGTCGGCGAAGCGCTCGACACGGGCTCGCTCGCTGCCATCGCGCGCGCCGACCACTATCTCGAAGACGCGAATGCGCACGCGCACGCCGACGTCACCTACATCATCCGCGCCGACGGCCTATGCGTTGCGGCCAGCAACTGGGGGCAGCCCGACAGCTTCGTCGGTGCGCAATATCGATTTCGTCCGTATTTCGTCGATGCGATCGGCGCGCGCGTTGGCCGCTTCTTCGGCATCGGTACCGTGTCGCACGTGCCCGGCTATTACATTTCGCAGCCTGTGTATCGGAACGGGCACATCGTCGGGGCAGCCGTCCTCAAACTCAATCTAGAGTGGTTTCCGGGCACCGACGCGAACGAGCCGCTGTTCGTCGTCGACAAGCACGGTGTGATTTTTTTGTCGTCGGTGGGCGCGTGGAAGTATCGGGCGGTGCGCGCGGTACCCGACGCCGTGGCGGCCTCGATCGAGCAGACCCGCCAGTACGCCGGGGCGCCTATTAACAGGCTGCCGATGACGCCGGTGCGCGCGCTCGATGCGGCCGATGCGCGGATCGTGCGCGTCGGCGCGCGCGGGGCGTCGCCGTATTACCTGCTGGCCGAGCGCGCCGTTCCCGGTCCCGGCTGGCAACTGATGACGCTCGCGCCCGTGGATTCCGTCGTCGACGACGCGCGCAATGCAACGGCGGCGGTCGGGTTCGGTTTCATTTCGTTGTGCTTGCTCGGGTTCTACTGGCGCACGCGCCGCGCGCGTCTGCGTGACATGGTGAAGGGGCGCGCGCGGCTGCAAAAGGCCTACGCGGAGTTGAACCGGCGTGTCGAGGAGCGCACGGCTGATTTGTCGGCCGCCAACGCGCAGTTGCAGACCGAGGTGGCCGAGCGTTCTCGTGCCGAGAGAGAGTTGCGCGCCGCGCACGCGGAACTGCTGCAGACGAGCAAGCTCGCCGCCCTTGGGCAAATGGCGGCCGGCATCACGCATGAGCTCAATCAACCACTCGCGGCGCTGCGAACCTTCTCCGACAATACGCGCGTGCTCATCGAGCGCGGGGAACTCGCCGATGCGCGAGACAATCTCGAAGCGATCGGCGCCTTGACCGATCGGATGGGCAAGATCACGAATCAGCTCAAGCTGTTCGTCGGCCGCGCGCGTCCGGGCAATGCGCGCTCGCCTGTCGCAGCGGCGTTGCGCAACGCGTTGCATCTGCTGCAAGAGCGGCTGCAGCGCGTATCGCTGCAGGTCCGCATGTGCGGGCCCGAGTGCATGCTCGATCCGCAGGCGTGGACAAAGCCGTGTGACGCAAACGGCTACGCGCCAGTCGATCTGGCCACCGAGCAAGCGGAACTCGCCGCGTATTGCGATGGTTTGCGCCTCGAGCAGGCGCTCATCAATCTGATCGCCAACGCGCTCGATGCGCTCGAGTCAATGGCCGCCCCACGTCTCTGGATCGATATCGACGCCGGCAGCAATACCGTGACGATTACCGTGCGCGACAATGGTCCCGGCATTCCCGTCGATGTCCTACCGCGGCTCTTCGAACCGTTTTTTACGACGAAAGAAACGGGCAAGGGCCTGGGGCTCGGCTTGGCGATCGCTTCGTCGATCGCCCGCGACTGCGGCGGATCGCTCTCGGCGCGCAACGAAGCAGAGGGGGGCGCGGCGTTCGTCTTGGCGCTGCGTCGCGCGGCCGATTCGACGGTGGCGGCTGGTTCGACGGCGGCGGCACCGCCCGACGCCGCGCGACCTCGCTAATACCGCTACGGCTTCAATTTCCTCAAATTTCAATATCAGCATGAACGCGACCGCGACGATAGACGACCCGCAGGTGATCTTCATCGAGGACGACGAGCTCGTGCGGCGCGCGAGCGTGCAGAGCCTGCAATTGGCGGGGTTCGCCGTCGCCGGCTACGGGTCGGTGGAGGCGGCGAGCAGCGCGCTCGGCGGCCTCGATGCGCAGTTTGCCGGCGTGATCGTCAGCGACATCCGGCTTCCCGGTGCGAGCGGTCTCGATTTGCTCGCGCAATGCCGCGAGCGCGCGCTCGACGTGCCCGTCATCCTCGTCACGGGGCATGGCGACATCTCCATGGCCGTGCAAGCGATGCGCGACGGCGCCTACGATTTCGTCGAAAAGCCGTTCGCCGCCGAACGCCTCGTCGATACGGTGCGGCGCGCGCTCGAGCGCCGGCGCCTCGCACTCGAAAACGCGGCGCTGCGCCGCGAGTTGGCCGAGCGAGATGCGCTCGTGCCACGCATCATCGGCCGCAGCGCGGCGATCGACGAAGTTCGCCGGCTCATCGTCAACATCGCGCCGACCGACGCGACGGTGCTCATCGTCGGCGATACGGGCGCCGGCAAAGAACTCGTTGCACGCAGCCTGCACGAGCTATCGCCGCGGCGGGTCAAGCCATTCGTGGCCATCAATTGCGGCGCGCTGCCGGAGTCGATGTTCGAGTCCGAGATGTTCGGCTACGAGAGCGGCGCGTTTACGGGCGCGGCCAAACGTCGCATCGGCAAGCTCGAACATGCGTCGGGCGGCACCGTGTTCCTCGACGAGATCGAAAGCATGCCGCCGGCGCTGCAAGTGAAGCTGCTACGCGTGTTGCAGGAGGGGATGCTCGAGCGTCTGGGCTCGAACCAGCCGGTGCACGTCGATCTGCGCGTGGTGGCGGCCGCCAAGGGCGACATGCAGGCGCTCGTCGCGGCAGGTACTTTCCGGCGCGATTTGCTGTACCGGCTCAACGTCGTGACGATCGATCTGCCCCCGCTCGCGGAGCGACGGGAAGACATCGTGCCGTTGATCGAACACTTCATCCTCGATGCCGCCGTGCGTTACGGCCGTCCCGCGCCGATCCTCACGGCGCGCCAGCGTGCGGACCTGATGGCGCGTGATTGGCCAGGCAACGTCCGCGAATTGCGTAACGCGGCCGACCGGCTCGTGCTGGGCATCGAGCGTGTGATGAGTGACCAAGCGGGCGGCCCAACGAGCGATGCCTCGTCCGCGCGTTCGCTGAAGGAGCGGGTCGAGCAATTCGAACGGGTGGCGATTGTTGACGCGCTCGAGCAGCACGGCGGGGCCGTATCGGCTGCTGCCGATGAACTGCAGATCGGCAAGGCGACGCTGTACGAGAAGATCAAACGATACGGCCTCGCCGAACGCGGCGAGGCCGGGAAGGAAGGGGATTAGCGCCTGCTCACGCGGAACCGAGCGCCTTTTGCAGCAACTGATCGAGCTCGGCGAACTGCGGCTCGCCGACATAGCGCTTGAGGATCTTGCCGTTTTTGTCGACGACGAACGTCGTCGGCGTCATCAGGACGTTGCCGAACTTTTTGGCGGCACTACCGTCGTCCATCGCGACCTTGAACGGCAATTGGCGTGTTTGCGTGTAATTGACGACGTACATCGGCGCGTCGTACTGCATCGCGACAGCGACGAATTCCAGGCCGCGGCCCTTGAAGCGGTTGTACGTGTCGACCATCTGCGGCATTTCCTTGATGCAGGTCTCGCAGTCGGTGGCCCAGAAGTTGACCAGATAGACCTTGCCCTTCAAGTCGGACGTCGTCAGTTTTTGACCCGAGAGCAGCGTGAACGTGGCATCGGGTACATGCTGGCTGCGACCGAACGTGAAATAGCCGGCGATCGCGATCGCGGCCGCCGCGCAGACGAACGCGACATAGCGCAGGGGGCTGGCCCGGCGGGCAGGTGAAGCAGGGGTTTGGCTCATGGATACGACCTCGTGCGGACCATCGCGGCCGGCTGGATACGGGGGCTCGATGGCGGGCAGCCCGAGCGGCGCGATTTTGCGTCGCTATTTTACCCGTATTCGCCGAATCCGGCGGATACTGCTGCGCCCTGCGCCCTGCGCCAAGGCTTGGCGGCTCGATGACGGATAATGGCGGCTTCGGCAGTACGCACCCTTTCGATCCTTTACCGTTTATGCGCTTTCGTCTTTCCGGCTGGTCTGTCCGCCGGCGTTCGCGGTTGCAGCGCCGCTTGGCCGTCATGCTCGTTTCATTGCCATCGCGAATTTCGCGAGCGCGCCGCCTTCCCTTCGTTGCGTTCCAAGCGCTGCTCGCCATCGCGCTCGCCGCGGCATGCACGCCGGCCTATAACTGGCGCACGGTGACCGACCAGGCGGAAGGCTATGCGATCGATTTGCCCGCGAAGCCTACCGTCGACGAGCGCCAGGTCGAGATCGCCGGCAGCGCGTTGCCGATGCACGTGCGTGCCGCCAATGCGCAAGGCGCTGTCTTCGCGATCGCGGCGATCGACCTGCCGCGCGACGATGGCCAGCTACGCCAGGCCGTGGTCGATGCTTTGCGCAGCGCGCTCGCGCGCAACCTCGGCTCGCAGCCGGTCGAGCACCCAGTGAAAATCCCGGCGACGGCTGGTGCGGCAGTGCCGGGCGTCGACGTGGTGGCGACGGGCGGGGCCGGCGCGGCGCACGAGCAGCGCACGATTCACGCGTGGATCGCCGCGCGGGGGCGGCACGTGTACCAGGCCATCATCGTTGCCGCACATGCGCCGCCGCAAGAGCAGTCCGAGCAATTCTTCGGCTCGCTGACGCTCCAGTAGGGCGAGTACGCGACGAGGCGTCGCTAGAAGCGACGCTTGATGCCAGCGCATTCGAATGAAGGTCGCGTGGCAAGAAATGACGCTAATCCCCGGATTTCTTGTAGGTTTTTGGGCTATCCACAGACACTGTGGATAACTCTGTGGGGAAATCATGGCTGTGGGTCCGAAAAGCCCGCGCAGTGGGCCGCTTGCTTCGTTGCTCATAAGCGCGGCACACTAAAAAATTCTTTTAAAATCAATTGGCTGAAACGAATCATTCATGCGTAGCCTTCAAACACCCGTCCAGCCCGACGAATCTCGCATGTGTGTATAAGTCAAGTCTTGACAGCGGATTTTTCAGCTTAATTTTTAGAAAAGACAAGTCTGTATTCTGTCGTTTACGCCATGTGGCCCGTATTTGACATGACGTCGGGACAACATTGAGGGCTGGTCGTGTCGCATTCGCTGGAGCAATGGGAGGGCGAGCGCATCGGCGCGTCGGCGGTGCGCCGCGCTCGCTTCGAGCCAACGGCGCCGAGACTCGCGGGGCGAGCCGTTTCGCTAAAGGGTGGGGCGGTACCATCAGGCGTACCGCGCCCGACAGAACGCTGGGGGCGACACCGCGCTGTCCAGATCAACGCGGGGCGAACACGCGCCGATACTGAATGGCTTCGGCGACGTGGGCGGCATTTGGATCGTCGTCCCCAGCCAGATCCGCGATCGATCGCGCTACCTTGAGCACACGGTAGTAGGCTCTCGCCGACCACCCGAAGCGCTCGCTCGCTTCGCGCAGCAACGCTTCGGCTTCGGCTCCGAGCCCGCAGACTTCGTCGGCCTCGCGCCCGCTCAGATCACGATTCGTTTTGCCTTGGCGTGCGATTTGCCGCTCGCGGGCCGCCGCGACGCGCTTGGCAACCAGCGCGCTCGATTCGCCGCTCCGGGCCGCGCGCGCGGACAACTCGGCCGGCGTCAGCGCGGGCAGTTCGATTTGAATATCGATGCGGTCGAGCAGCGGGCCCGACAGCTTGCGCAGATAGCGCGCGGCGATTTCAGGCGTGCAGCGGCAACGCCCGCCCGGATCGCCGTGCCAGCCGCATGGGCACGGATTCATCGCGGCGACGAGCTGGCAGGCGGCCGGAAAATCAGCCTGCAGCGCGGCGCGCGAAATCGTGATGCGGCCGACTTCGAGCGGCTCCCGCAGCATTTCGAGCACGTGCCGATCGAATTCGGGCAACTCGTCGAGAAACAGCACGCCGAGGTGCGCGAGCGTGATTTCGCCCGGCTGCGGCGGATTGCGGCCGCCCACCAGCGCGGCCGCGCTGGACGAGTGATGGGGCGCTCGGAACGGTCTTTGCCGCCAGTGCGCCGGCGAGAAACCGAGCGTGCTGGCCGAGAGCAGGGCGGCGGAACTGAGCGCTTCGTCGTCCGTCATCGGCGGCAACAGGCTCGGCAGCCGCGCCGCCAGCATCGATTTACCCGCGCCCGGCGGCCCGACCATCAAGACGTGATGCCCGCCGGCTGCCGCCACCTCGAGCGCGCGCCGCGCGCCGTATTGGCCGATGACGTCCGCCATGTCGGGCGGCGCGGCGTGCAATCCCTTTCGCTCCGGCACGGACGCCGCGATCGGGACGAGCCGAGCGTCTCGATCCCCGCATAAATGTGCGCACAACGAAGGCAGGTCCGTTGCGCCGAAGACGGCCACGCCCGGCACGAGCGCCGCCTCCCCGGCGCTTGCGGCGGGCAAGTACAACTCGGGTGAAGCGCCGGGCCGCTCCCTTAGAGCGCTAGGCCGTATCCCGCCTTCTGTCTCGTCGTCCGAGCCGTTCGGCGCTGCGCTCCCCGGCGCCAGGTCGATGCCGCGGCTGCTGCGCGCGGTTCCGCACGCCATCGCGAATGCACCGCGCATCGGCCGCAGGGCGCCCGTTAGCGAGAGTTCGCCCGCGAATTCCCGCTCGCCGAGCGCATCGGCCGGAATTTGCGCGCTGGCCGCGAGAATGCCGAGCGCGATGGGCAGGTCGAAACGGCCCGACTCCTTCGGTAGGTCGGCCGGCGCGAGATTGACAGTAATGCGGCGGACAGGGAAATCGAAGCCGCAATTTTGCAGCGCGGCGCGTACGCGCTCGCGGCTCTCGCGCACTTCGAGATCGGGCAAGCCGACGATCGAAAACGAGGGTAGCCCGTTGGCAAGATGAACTTCGACAGTAACTTCAGGCGCGCGGCCGGCAGCCGGCGCGCGCGAGCGCACCACGGCAAGCGACATGGCTTTCTCTCCGGATCGGACGGCATCCGAGCGGCGCCGTCAGGCTGAGCCTGCCGGCGGCGTGCGCGGCATGCGGCTCGGTGTTTCGTCGTGAGGCGAGGCCCCGCTTGCGTGGGCGGGTGCGCCGTTGCGGGCGCGCGGACGGTGCGCGAGCGGCTTAGGACTCCTGCGACGCGGCGAGCCGTTGCTCGAGCTCGGCCACGCGGTGCTCGAGTTCCTCGAGGCGCGTGCGGGTTCTAAGCAGCACCTGCGTTTGCGTATCGAACTCCTCGCGCGTGACGAGATCGAGCTTCGAGAAGCCTTGCGAAAGCATGGCCTTCACGTTTCGCTCGACATCCTTCGCCGGCGAGTGCTTCAGCAACTCGCCCATACGATTCTGAAAATCCTGAAAAAAATCATTCGGTTGCTTCATGGTGACTCCCCTTCTTTGCACAAAAAATGTGCAGCTTTATCTCCGACTCGCGCCGACGAAGCACGCGTGATCGAACTTGGTGCGCGCAAGGCCGCACGCTCGTGCACCGACGAGCGCCGTTGGTGCGTACCCGAATCCCGGGCGTGCAAACACTCTAGCAACGTTCGAGGGGCCGCGCCAGCACGTCGGGCCGTCGTTGGCCGTTCGACCGGCTCTTGCGCCCGATGCGCGAACGTCGGGTCCGGCGCCCGACAGGTGCCGCATGGCACGGCAGTTGCTTTTTGTGGCCGCACGAATCGGGGGCCGGCACCCGACGCCGGTCGAATGGTCGGCGGCGCTGCGCGGCAACACAGTTTTCGCAACGAAAAGAGGACTTTCATGAAGCTCATTACCGCAATCATCAAGCCGTTCAAGCTCGATGAAGCGCGCGAGGCGTTATCGGCGATCGGCGTGTCGGGCATCACCGTCACCGAAGTGAAGGGTTTCGGGCGCCAGAAAGGCCACACCGAGCTCTACCGTGGCGCCGAGTACGTCGTCGATTTTCTGCCGAAGGTCAAGATCGAGGCGGCTGTCTCCGACGACATCGTCGATCAGGCGATCGAGGCGATCGAGCGCGCGGCGCGTACCGGCAAGATCGGCGACGGCAAGATCTTCGTGACGCAGATCGAGCAGGTGATTCGTATCCGCACCGGGGAAACAGGCGCCGACGCCCTGTAAATCGACATAGCGACAAAAAGACAAAGAGGAAACCGAAAGATGCGCAAACTATTGATGTCTTTGGCGATGGCCGCCACGCTGCTCGCGAGCGGCGTCGGAGCCGCGCTCGCCGACGACGCCTCGTCGGCACCGGCCGCCACCGCGGCCGCCGCGGCAGCTTCCACCCCCGCCGCCGCGGCCCAAGCGAGCAGCGCTTCCGCGGCCGCCGCACCGGACGCCTCGGCGGCCACGGCCGCTGCCGCGCCCGCCGCGCCGACCGCGCCGTTCTCGGTCGATTCGTCCAAGATCAATTCGGGCGACACCGCCTGGATGCTGACCTCGACCGCGCTCGTGCTGTTCATGACGATCCCGGGCCTCGCGCTGTTCTACGGCGGCATGGTCCGCAAGAAGAACGTGCTCGCCACGGTGATGCAAAGCTTTGCCATCACTTGTGTCGTCACCGTGATCTGGACCGTGATCGGCTACAGCCTCGCGTTCACGCCGGGCAATGCCTTCATCGGCGGCTTCTCCCGTGTCCTGCTGTCCGGGATGAACTACATCCACGGCGACAAGGCGACGACGCTCACGGTGAGCCACCTCGCGCCGACGATTCCCGAGACGGTCTATTTCGTCTATCAAATGACGTTCGCGATCATCACGCCGGCGCTCATCACGGGTGCGTTCGCCGATCGCATGAAGTTCTCGGCGATGCTCGTGTTCATGTCGCTGTGGTCGATCATCGTCTACTCGCCGATCGCACACATGGTCTGGGAACCGACGGGCTGGCTCTCGTCGGCCGGTATTCTCGACTTCGCGGGCGGCACCGTCGTGCACATCAACGCCGGTATCGCGGGCCTTGTCTGTGCGCTCGTGCTCGGCAAGCGTGTCGGTTACGGCCGTGAAGCGATGGCGCCGCACAATCTCGTGCTGACGCTGATCGGCGCCGCGATGCTGTGGGTGGGCTGGTTCGGCTTCAACGCGGGCTCGGCCGTCGCGGCCGACGGCCGTGCGGGCTTTGCGATGCTGACGACCCAAGTGGCGACGGCCTGCGCGGCGCTCGGCTGGATGTTCGTCGAGTGGATCACGAAGGGCAAGCCGTCCGCACTCGGTATCGCCTCGGGCGCCGTGGCCGGCCTCGTGGCCATCACGCCGGCTTCGGGCTACGTCGGCGTCGGCGGCGCGCTCGCGATCGGCTTCATCGCCGGCGCGGTCTGCTTCTGGTCGGCAACCTGGCTCAAGATGAAGCTTGGCTACGACGATTCGCTCGACTGCTTCGGCGTGCACGGCGTGGGCGGGATCATCGGCGCGCTGCTGACGGGTATTTTTGCGGTCAAGGACATCGGCGGCGCCGACGGCAGCCTGCTGCTGCAAGCGAAGGGCGTGGCGACGACGCTCGTCTACAGCGGCATCCTCAGCTACGTGCTGCTCAAGATCATCGACCTCACGATGGGTCTGCGCGTGGCCGAAGAGGAGGAGCGCGAGGGTCTCGACGTCGTGCTCCACGGCGAACACGTCGAATAATCGAATCACCGGCTGCGAGCCGCGAGCTGGCCCGCGAGGCTTGCGCCGCGGCCGCGCATCCGAACCGAATCACTGAGCAGTAGCGACTTTTGCCCGCCTTCATGGCGGGCTTTTTTGTTTCTCGGCCGTCACGCAGACGACGCCTCGGCCGCTACGACCCTGTCCGCTATCGGGTCAATAGAGAATGCCTTGCGCGAAGGCCCTTGCGTTCGGCCAAACCACCCCCAAATCGGCCAGGCAATTGCTCTACAATCTTTTTCTCACCTGTTCATCGAGTCATCAATGGTTCCGCACCTAGTTACCGCGTTAAACGGTCCTCTGCTCGAGTTGGAGCGCAAGCTCCTCGACGCTACGCCGGCGATCGAGCGGTGGTTCCGGCTCGAATGGCAGGAGCACACGCCGCCTTTCTATTGTTCGGTCGACTTGCGCAACGCGGGCTTCAAGCTCGCGCCCGTCGATACGAACCTTTTCCCTGGCGGCTTCAATAATTTGCCGGAAGAAGTGCTGCCGCTCGCCGTGCAGGCGGCCATGGCGTCGATCGAGAAGATCTGCCCCGACGCGAAAAACCTGCTCGTGATTCCCGAGCGGCATACGCGTAATGCGTTCTACCTCGAAAACGTCGCCAGGCTCGCGATGATCATGCGCCAGGCCGGCTTGAACGTGCGCTTCGGCACGCTCGACGAAAACATCGTCGGGCCCGTGACGATTCCGCTGGCGGACGGGCAAAAGATCGTGCTCGAGCCCCTCGAGCGCACGCCGCGCCGGCTCGGGCTGAAGAATTTCGATCCTTGCTCGATTCTGCTCAACAACGATTTGTCGGCGGGTTTGCCGCCCGTGCTCGAGAATCTGCACGAGCAATACGTGCTGCCGCCGCTGCACGCGGGCTGGGCCGTGCGCCGCAAATCGACGCACTTCTCCTGTTATGACGACGTTGCGAAGAAGTTCGCCAAGCTCGTCGAAATCGATCCGTGGATGGTGAATCCCTACTTCGCACGCGTCGAGAATGTCGATTTCGAGGCGCGCACGGGCGAGGAGGCGCTGACCGACGCGATCGACGCCGTCATCAAGAAAATCGCGCGCAAGTACCGCGAATACGGCATCGGCGAGAAGCCTTACGTCGTCATCAAATCCGATGCAGGTACCGACGGGCGTGGCGTCATGACCGTGCACGACGCGTCGGAAGTAGCGAACCTCACGAAGGGCGAGCGCTCGCGCATGTCGGCGACCAAAGACGGATTGCAGGTGCACGATGCCATCGTGCAGGAAGGCGTTTATACCTTCGAGCGCATCGGGGAGGAAGTGGCCGAACCCGTCGTGTATATGATCGACCGCTACGTCGTGGGCGGCTTCTATCGCGCGCACGGCAGCCGCGAGCGCGATCAGAACCTGAACGCGCCCGGCATGCACTTCGTGCCGCTCGGTTTCGAGCATACGGTCTTGCCCGATGCGCATGCCAAGCCAGGGGCGGCGCCGCCGAACCGGTTCTACATGTATGGCGTCGTCGCGCGGCTCGGGCTGCTCGCGGCGTCGGTCGAGCTCGAAAAGACGGACCCGGAAGCCATCCAGGTCTAACCGCACTCGCGCGAGGACCCGCGGGGCAAGCGGTTTTGCGGTCGATGCTCGCGGCGCCGCGCGTGTTCGACGCATCCAACGAACGAGAGCCCGCATTCGGGCAGCAGGGGTTTCATGGACATCCTTTTCATCGCCGACCCGCTCGCGCACTTCAAGATCTATAAGGATTCGACCTACGCGATGATGGCCGAGGCCGCGCGCCGGGGCCACGTCGTGTACGCGTGCGAGCCGAAGCATCTGGCTTGGACGTCGGCGCACGTCGAAGCCACGGTGCGCCGTGTCGACATCATCGGCGATACGGCCGACTTGCATCGCCATCCGTGGCACGAAAGCGGGCCGCACGAGCCCCGAAAACTGACCTCGTTCGGCGCCGTCGTGATGCGCAAAGATCCGCCGTTCGACATGGAGTACGTGACCTCGACCTGGCTGCTCGAGATGGCGGAGCGCTTGGGCGCGCGCGTGTTCAACAAGCCGCAGGCGATCCGCGATCATTCGGAAAAGCTCGCGATCGGTGAATTTTCGCAGTTCGTCGCGCCGACGCTCGTGACGCGCGACGCGGCGAGGCTGCGCGCATTCCATGCCGAGCACGGCGATGTCATTCTCAAGCCGCTCGACGGCATGGGCGGCATGGGCGTATTTCGCGTGACGCGCGAGGGCATGAACCTCGGTTCGATCATCGAGATGCTCAGCCACGACGGGGCCCGCTCCGTCATGGCGCAAAAATTCATTCCCGAGATCGCCGCCGGCGATAAGCGCATCTTGCTGATCGGCGGCCAAAGCGTGCCGTACTCGCTCGCACGCATCCCGCAAGGCGGGGAGGTGCGCGGCAACCTGGCCGCGGGCGGTCTTGGGGTCGCGCAGCCGCTTACCGCGCGCGATCGGGAAATCGCCGATACGCTCGCGCCCGTGCTGGCTGCGCGTGGGCTATTGCTCGTCGGCCTGGACGCGATCGGCGATTGGCTGACCGAGATCAACGTCACGAGCCCGACCTGCTTTCGCGAGATCATGGATCAGACGGGCTTCGACGTCGCCGCGATGTTCGCCGACGCGCTCGAGCGCGCGGCCGGGTAAGCTGGCCCGGCGCTCGCGCGCGGGCCGGTCGGTTTCGCGAAAGACGTGCCTGCTACAATGGCCGTCTCCTGAAACGGTTCGCCCGCAAGGTGCGCGGTGCGAAGGCTCTTGACTCGCATCTGTACGCCGCGGCGCACGCGCGCCCAGGGTTAGCGTCCATCTGGATCTGGCCCTTTGAGGCGTTTTTCGTTGTAAGACTGACATGGCAGGCATACTGATCATCGCGCACGCGCCGCTCGCTTCGGCATTGAAGGAGTGCGTTGCGCATATCTACGGCGGGTTGCCCGCGCGCATCGGCGCCATCGACGTATTGCCCGACAGCGATCCCACGCAGGTCGTCGCGCTCGCGCACAGCGAGATCGAGCGCTTGCGCGAGGAGAACGGAATGTTGGTGCTGACCGACATATTCGGCGCCACGCCCGCCAATATTGCAAGTCGGCTGGCTACGCTGCCGGGCGTGCGCGTGCTCGCCGGCGTGAATTTGCCGATGCTCGTGCGCGGCGTCTGCTATCGCACGTGCGAACTCGATGCGCTCGTCGATAAAGCGCTCGCGGGCGCGACGAAGGGGATGCACCTGATCGGGCCGCTCGTTGCGCCGGATCAAGCGGGCAAACCCGTCGCCGAGGCGGAGTGCGCGCCGCCGGGCGTGCCCATCCTCGCGCCGTGTTCAGGTGTCACGGCCGGCGAGGCTGTGGTCCCGCCGGCGAGCGCGGCGAACCCGATCGGCCCCGCACGCTGACCTTTCTCCTTTCGCCTCTCAGGACGAGCCCATGCTTCAACAAGAAACGACGATCGTAAACAAGTTGGGTTTGCACGCACGCGCATCGGCCAAGCTGACGCAACTCGCCGGCAACTTCCAATCGGAAATCTGGATGACGCGCAACGGGCGCCGAATCAACGCGAAGAGCATCATGGGCGTCATGATGCTAGCAGCCGGAATTGGCAGCACCGTGGCGATCGAAACCGAGGGGCCCGACGAGCAAGACGCAATGGCCGCGCTATTGAAACTCATCGCGGATAAATTTGGCGAGGGACAATAAACGTCAGGCCCGTGCCGGCTGAACGAAAACGCCGCGGTTTTTGCCGCGGCGTTTTCGTTCATGGACGGCAATACGTCATTGCGGCCCGCGATGCTGCGCCGCACGCAGTCAACAGCGGTCCTCGGAATTTATAATCGACCATTGAGGTCTTATTGCGGCGGTTATTTCCCGCGGTACCAAACAACTCGAGGAGGTGCGCGTGTCGTTTTCGCTGCATGGTATTCCGGTGTCACGCGGCATCGCGATCGGGCGAGCCTATCTCATCGCGCCTGCAGCGCTCGACGTCGACCATTACCTCGTCGATCCACCGCAAATCGATGGCGAGATCGAGCGCTTTCGCGCCGCTTTGAAGGGGGTTCAGATCGAGCTCGAGCGCCTGAGCGAGGATCTGGCGGCCGACGCGCCGAGCGAGGTTGGCGCGTTCATCAACGTCCATACGATGATTCTCAACGACGCGATGCTCGTCCAAGAGACGATGGACCTCATCCGCACGCGTCGCTATAACGTCGAATGGGCGTTGACCGAACAGCTCGAGCGGCTCTCGCGGCACTTCGACGATATCGAGGACGAGTACCTGCGCGAGCGCAAGGCCGACGTGCAGCAAGTGGTCGAGCGCATTTTGAAGGCCCTGGCCGGGGCGCCATCGGCGGCCTTGCTCGTCGGCGGCGCCAACGCGGATTCGCCCGACGACATGATCGTCGTCGCGCACGATATCTCGCCGGCCGACATGTTGCAGTTCAAGACGCAAACGTTCCAAGGCTTCGTGACCGACCTCGGCGGCCGCACGTCGCATACGGCGATCGTTGCACGCAGCCTCGGGATTCCGGCGGCCGTGGGGGTTCAGCATGCGAGCGCTCTGATCCGCCAGGACGACTTGATCATCGTCGACGGCGATCACGGCATCGTGATCGTCGATCCCGCGCCGATCGTGCTCGAAGAGTATTCGTATCGGCAAAGCGAAAAGCTCCTCGAGCAAAAGAAGCTGCAGCGGCTCAAGTTCTCGCCCACGCAAACGCTGTGCGGTACGAAGATTTCGCTGCTGGCCAACATCGAGCTGCCCGAGGATTCGCGCGCGGCCGTCGAGGCCGGCGCCGTCGGCGTCGGGCTCTTTCGCACTGAGTTCTTGTTCATGAATCACAAGGACCATCTGCCCGAAGAGGAGGAGCAGTTCGAGGCGTACAAGCGCGCGGTCGAGCTCATGGGCGGCTTACCCGTGACGATTCGTACGATCGACGTCGGCGCCGACAAGCCGCTCGAGTCGATCGGCGCCGACGGCTACGAAAGCGCGCCGAATCCGGCGCTGGGCCTGCGTGCGATTCGCTGGAGCCTGTCCGAGCCGCAGATGTTCTTGACGCAGCTACGCGCGATTCTGCGCGCCTCGGCATTCGGCCAGGTGCGGATTCTCGTGCCGATGCTCGCCCATGCTCAGGAGATCGACCAGACGCTGGACTTGATACGCGAGGCCAAGCGCCAGCTCGACGACGCCGGCCTGCCGTACGACCCGGGCGTGCGAATCGGCGCGATGATCGAGATTCCGGCCGCGGCCATTGCGCTGCCGCTGTTCTTGAAGCGCGTCGACTTTCTGTCGATCGGCACGAACGATCTGATCCAGTACACGCTCGCGATCGATCGCGCCGACAACGCCGTCGCGCATCTTTACGACCCGTTGCATCCGGCCGTGTTGCATTTGATCGCCTTTACGCTGCGCGAGGCGAAGCGCGCGGGCGTGTCGGTGTCCGTCTGCGGCGAGATGGCCGGCGACCCGCAGCTCACGCGTTTGTTGCTCGGCATGGGGCTCACCGAATTTTCGATGCACCCGAGCCAGTTGTTGGTGGTGAAGCAGGAGATCTTGCGCGCCAATCTGCCGGCCTTGGAGAAGCCCGTCGCCGATGTCTTGGCGGCGTTCGAGCCCGAAGAGGTGCAGGCCGCGTTACGGTGTCTCACCCAGGTGTGAACCGCCGCTGCCGCACACGGGACATTCGGGCTGGCGGGCGATTTTCATCGTCGTCCATTCCATGCGCAGCGAGTCGAGCATCATGAGCCGGCCCGTCAGCGTGTGGCCGATGCCGCCAATGACGCGCAGCGCCTCGGCCGCCTGCATCGCGCCGATGATGCCGACCGTCGGCGCGAATACGCCCATCGTCGAGCAGGCGACTTCCTCGAACGGCTGATCCTCGGGAAAGACGCAGGCATAGCAGGGCGAGTTTTCGTCGCGGAAATCGAACGTGCTGATTTGGCCGTCGAAGCGCAGCGCCGCGCCCGACACGAGCGGCACCCCATGCTTGACGCAGGCGCGGTTGATCGCGTGGCGCGTCGCGAAGTTATCGGTGCAGTCGAGCACGACGGTAGCGGCTGGGACGCGCGCCTCGAGCCACGCGTCGTCGATGCGCTGATCGACAGTTTGCACGCGTACTTCCGGGTTCAGGCGCGCAATGGTCTCGCGCCCCGATTCCACCTTCTTTTGTCCGATCGAAGCCGTCGCATGCAGAATCTGCCGTTGCAGATTCGTGAGATCCACCGAATCGGCATCGACGAGCGTCAGTGTGCCGACGCCGGCCGCGGCCAGATACATTGCCGCCGGCGAGCCGAGGCCGCCCGCGCCGACCACGATCGCATGCGCATCGAGGAAGCGCTGCTGCGCCTCGATGCCGATTTCGTCGACGAGGATGTGGCGGGAATAGCGAAGGAGTTGATCGTCGTTCATGGCGGCGCGCCGGGGAATGGGCTGATGCGATGGCGCCGCGTAGGCGGCGCTAGCGCCCACGCCCTCCGTTCGCGCAGGCGAACGTGCGTTGGGAGAGCGGGGCGAAGGCCGGCCGGGTGCGGCGTTACTTGCTCGACGCGGG
Organism: Trinickia acidisoli; assembly: GCF_017315725.1. NCBI lineage: Bacteria > Pseudomonadati > Pseudomonadota > Betaproteobacteria > Burkholderiales > Burkholderiaceae > Trinickia > Trinickia acidisoli. The sequence goes on along the minus strand of NZ_JAFLRG010000001.1, from coordinate 3,623,768 downwards.
CGCGGAGGCGGGCAAGACGGGCGATGCCGGCTTGACGGCGACGGGCGCCGACGCCGAGCGCGGCGGTTTGTTTTCTGCGAGCTTGCGCTCCATGACCGACTTCGACAACTGCACCGGCTTGCCTTCGAGCTTGTCCAGGGCTTGCTGCAGCATGAAGTCGTCCGCCGAGCCGAATTCGACCGGCTTGCGGTCGCGTTCCTTCTCGCGCTGCTCGGGCGTCATCTTGTCGTTTTCTTCCTCGAGCTGCTGAAGCTGCTGCATGCGATCCTTTTCGCGCTGCTCTTCTTCCTTCTTCTCGTTCGGATCCTGCGTGTTGGCGAGGTGGTTCGAGTAATCGACCTCGCGCGTGACGAGCGCGTCGTCGGGATCGCCGTTGGCGTACTGATCGACGGGGAAGTCGGGGCGAATGCCCTTGTTCTGGATCGAGCGGCCGCTCGGCGTGTAGTAGTAGGCCGTCGTCAAGCGCAACGCCGTGTCGGCCGTCAGCGGACGCACCGTCTGCACGGAGCCCTTGCCGAACGTCGTCTTGCCCATGGTCTGTGCACGGTGCTGATCCTGCAGCGCGCCGGCGACGATTTCGGAAGCCGACGCCGAATAGGCGTTCGTCAGCACGAGCATCGGCACCGTTTTATAGATTTCCGGCAAGTTCTTGAGCGGATCGGAATCGAACGACGGCAGGCGGTAGTTATCGTAGGTGTCGCGATAGACCTGTTTCGAATCGGGGATCTGGCCGTTCGTCGAGACGACGACGGAGCCGGGCTGCAAGAACGCCCCGGCCACGCCGACCGCGCTTTGCAGCAGCCCGCCGCCGTTGTTGCGCAGATCGAGCACGAAGCCCTTCAGATTCGGCTGCTCGCGAGCGATGTCCTCGAGCTTCGACGCGAGGTCGGGAACCGTGCGCTCCTGGAAGCTCGTAATGCGCACGTAAGCATAACCGGGTGCGAGAATCTTCGATTTCACGCTTTGAACGCGGATGATCGCGCGCGTGACCGTGACGGGGAACGTGCGGTCGTCGGTCTTGCGGAAGATCGTGAGCGTGACCTTGGTGCCGGGGTCGCCGCGCATTTGCTTGACGGCCTGATCGAGCGTCATGCCGCGCACGGGCTTGTCGTTGATGCGCGTGATGAGGTCGCCGGGGCGGATGCCGGCGTGGAACGCGGGCGTATCCTCGATCGGCGAGATGACCTTGATGAGGCCGTCTTCCTGCGAGATTTCGATGCCGAGGCCGGCGAAGCGACCCTTTGTCTGCTCCTGCAGCTCTTGGTAGTCCGTTTTGTCGAGATACGACGAGTGCGGGTCGAGGCTCGACACCATGCCCTTGATCGCTTCGGTCAGCAGCTTCTTGTCGTCCACGGGCACGACGTAGTCGTGCTTGATCTGCCCGAACACCTCGGCGAAAAGACGCAACTGATCGAGCGGCAGCGGCGCTGTGGCTTGTTGCTGCGCGGCGGCGGAAAATTGCAGCGTCGCGAAGACGCCGGTGGCGAGGCCAGCGGCGATCAAGCCGATGTTCTTGAGTTTCGTGCGCATAGAGTCTGGTGCGTTCGGGAAACGGGGTATGAGCGCCGTGGGCGAAGGACGGTCAAGTATAACTGCTCGACTGGGGAAGCGCGGGCGGCGCAACGGACTTAAGCGCAGATTGGACCGGCGCGGGGCCGATCGGTTCGCGGCGGGACCCTGCCCGGCGCCGGCCGAGCCCCGCCGCGCGGGTCAGCCGGCCTTGCCTTGCTTGGCGACGGCCGCCTGCGCCTGGGCGATTGCGTCCTGATCGCCCAGATAGTAGTGGCGAATCGGTTTTAGGTTTTCGTCGAGTTCGTAGACGAGCGGCACGCCGTTCGGGATGTTGAGCCCGACGATGTCGCTGTCGGAGATCTCGTCCAGGTACTTGATCAGCGCGCGCAGCGAATTGCCGTGCGCGGCGATGAGCACCTTCTTGCCGCCCTTGAGCGCCGGGGCGATCGACTCGTTCCAGATCGGCAGTACGCGCGCGACCGTGTCTTTCAGGCACTCCGTGAGCGGCAGCTCGGCGCGCGGCACCTTCGCGTAGCGCGGATCGTCGTAGGATGCGCGCGGGTCGGTGGCTTCGAGCGCCGGCGGCGGCGTATCGTAGCTGCGGCGCCAGACGAGTACTTGGTCGTCGCCGTACTTGGCCGCGGTTTCGGCCTTGTTCAGGCCGGCGAGCGCGCCGTAGTGGCGCTCGTTCAAGCGCCATGAATGGACGACGGGCAGGTACATGAGGTCCATTTGGTCCTGCACGTGCCAGAGCGTGCGGATCGCGCGCTTGAGCACCGACGTGTAGGCGATGTCGAACGTGTAACCGGCTTCCTTGAGCAGTTGCCCCGCTTGGGCGGCTTCGCGGTTGCCTTGTTCGGTGAGGTCGACGTCGACCCAGCCGGTGAAGCGGTTTTCCTTGTTCCACGTCGATTCGCCGTGGCGGATGAGAACGAGCTTGTACATGAGGTTGTCGGTCGGTAGTGAGGAAGCGCGACGCGCATCGGCACCTCTCCCGAACAGGGAAGCGCCATCGCGTCAAACGGATATTTTATAATGGCTGGATTGCCGATTTCGTTTACTTCTCCTTTTCGACGGATCCACGTGACGTTCTTCACCGATTACACCAATCTCGTGCTGCTCGCGGCCCTAGTCGTATCCGGCGCGCTGCTGCTTTGGCCGTTGATCTCCGGGCGCGGCCGCGGCGGCCTGTCCGCCCCCGAAGCGACGAATCTCATCAACCGCCGCAACGCGGTGGTCGTCGATCTGCGCACGGCGGCCGACTACGCCGCCGGCCATTTGCCGGCCGCCCGCCACCTCGCGTTCGACGAGCTCCAAGCAAAAATCGGCCAAATCGCGAAAAATAAGGCTACGCCGGTATTGCTCGTGTGCCAGACGGGGCTGCAATCGAACAAGGCTTCGCGCGCCGTCCGAGAGGCGGGCTATACCGAGGTCCACGTGCTGCAAGGCGGGTTGAACGCTTGGCAGCAGGCCGGCATGCCGGTCGTCAAGTAAAGGAGCGCGAGAGTGAATTCCGTCGTCATGTACAGCACGCAGGTGTGTCCGTATTGCCAGATGGCCGAACGCCTATTGAAGTCGCGCGGCGTTCAGCACGTCGAGAAGATCTTGATCGACAAGGACCCGGCCCGGCGCGAGGAAATGATGACGCGCACGGGGCGTCGCACCGTGCCGCAGGTGTTCATCGGCGAGACGCACGTCGGCGGCTATGACGACTTGTCCGCGCTCGACCGCGCCGGCGGCTTGATGCCGCTGCTCGGCCAAGGCTAAGCCATAAGCGGGAGCGGTTGGCGCGCAGGCTGCGCGCCAACGCGTTTCCCGCCCGATTTTTCAAGCTACGCGCGCGCGAGTCCCCGCTCGGGCGCCACCGCACGCAGGCGGCGGGTTTATTGACTGCCGCGGCACCATTTACCCATCGGAGTCACCATGTCGGACCAGAACAACCAGCCGTTCTTCAACATCCAGCGCGTCTATTTGAAGGACCTGTCGCTCGAGCAGCCCAACTCGCCGGCGATCTTCCTCGAGCAGGACATGCCGTCGGTCGAAGTGGAGGTCGACGTCAAAGCCGAGCGTCTCGCCGAAAGCATCTTCGAGATTCTCGTGACGGGTACGGTCACGGCCAAGGTCAACGAGAAAGTGGCGTTCCTGATCGAGGCCAAGCAAGCGGGCATCTTCGATATCCGCAATATTCCGGCCGACCAGATCGACCCGCTCGTCGGCATTGCCTGCCCGACGATCATCTTCCCGTATCTGCGCTCGAACGTCGCCGATGCGATCACGCGTGCGGGCTTCCCGCCGATCCATCTGGCCGAAATCAACTTCCAGGCGCTCTACGAGCAGCGCCTTGCGCAGTTGAGCGCGCAGCCGGACGGCGGCGCGGCGGCGAACGCCACGCAGCATTGAGCGAACGCGGGCGGTGCCGGCCATGAAGGTTGCAGTCCTCGGGGCCGGGGCGTGGGGCACCGCGCTCGCGGCACACCTGGCGCTCAAGCACGACACGTTGCTGTGGGCGCGCGATGCCGCGCTCGTCGCCGAGCTCGAGGCCAAGCGCGAAAACGTCCACTACCTCGGCGGCGTTGCACTGCCGGCTGCGCTGCGATATGAAGCGAGCCTGCCGGCCGCGCTCGCCCACGCGGCAAACGATGCGTCGCTCGTCGTCGTCGCGACGCCTGTTGCGGGGCTGGGTGCGCTGTGCCGTGCGATGCGCGACGAAGCGGGTTGCGTCCCGGCGCATCTCGTGTGGGTCTGCAAGGGATTCGAAGCCGATACGCAGTTGCTGCCGCATCAGGTCGTTGCGGCCGAACTCGCCGGGCATCCGAGCATCGGCGTGCTATCGGGGCCGAGCTTCGCGCGCGAAGTCGCGTTGGGGCTGCCGGCCGCGCTGACGGTCGCGAGCGCGTCGGCCGCTTGCCGTGAGCGCACGCTTGCGGCTTTCCATCATGGCGCGTTGCGCATCTATACCGGCGACGACGTCGTTGGGGTGGAAGTGGGCGGCGCCGTAAAGAACGTGCTTGCGATCGCGACGGGTATCGCCGACGGTCTCGCGCTCGGCCTCAATGCACGGGCGGCGTTGATCACGCGCGGGCTCGCGGAAATGTCGCGGCTTGGCGTCGCGCTCGGCGGCCGTCCCGAAACGTTCACCGGCCTCACGGGGCTTGGCGATCTCATTCTCACCGCCACCGGCGATTTGTCGCGCAACCGCACCGTTGGGCTACAGCTTGCCGAGGGGCGTTCGCTCGACGACATTCTCGGCGGGCTCGGCCACGTGGCCGAAGGGGTGCGCTGCGCGAAAGCCGTGCTTGCCATTGCACAGGCGCACGGTGCCGACGTGCCGATCACGCAGGCGGTTTGCGCTGTGTTGTTCGACGGCGTGGCGCCGCGCGCTGCCGTCGATGCGCTATTGCGCCGCGATGCGCGCGCCGAATCGATTGGGGCAAAAGGCGCGGCGGGTTGACGCTCGCCCCATCTTGGATGGTCTCCGGTACGCGCTGCGAAAGTGCACTACGCTGTATCGAGCGCCGTGCCCTGCCTGATCGCGGCGCACGAGAGGAGGCGCAGCCATGTCCATGCTCATCCTGGGCGCGTGCCGATTGGAGGCGTGCGAGGCCGATATCACGACGCTGGCCGTCGACGCGATCGTAAATGCGGCCAATACCTCGCTGCTCGGCGGCGGAGGCGTCGACGGTGCGATCCATCGGGCGGCGGGCCACGATTTGCTGCGCGAATGCGAAACGCTGGGCGGCTGCGCGACGGGAGACGCGAAACTCACGCGCGGCTACCGGTTGCCGGCCAAGTATGTCGTGCATGCGGTCGGCCCCATTTGGCGGGGCGGCGGCCACCGGGAGGCCGAACTTCTGTCGTCGTGCTACCGCCGCTCGCTCGAGCTTGCGCACGAGGCGCGCTGCGCGAGCGTCGCCTTTCCCGCGATCAGTTGCGGCATTTATCGCTTCCCGGCCGAGCAGGCGGTGCGCATCGCGGTCGATACCATTGCCGATACGCTACCGTCGCTTCCCGGCGTGACTCGAATCGTGTTTGCGTGCTTCGCCGAGCCGATGCTGCGTCTTTACGAGGCGCAATTCGGCCGGCGTCAGGCGCCGCCTTCGAAGCCCGCCTGACGCCATGCCTCGAACACGACGATGGCCACGGTGTTCGACAGATTCATACTGCGATTGTCGGGACGCATCGGTAGCCGCACGCGCTGCTCGGGCGCAAAGCGATCGAGCAGCGCCGCCGGCAGCCCGCGCGTTTCTGCGCCGAAGACGAACCAGTCGCCGGGCGAAAAGCTCCGATCGTGAAAGCGTCCTGAGCCGCGCGTCGTGAAGGCGAACATCCGGGCCGGGTCGGGCGCTTCGCTCGCGAGCAGCGCATCCCAGCTTTCATGCACGCGCATTTGCGCATATTCGTGATAGTCCAGGCCGGCGCGACGCATCTTCGCATCGTCGAGCGGAAAGCCGAGCGGCTCGACTAGATGGAGTCGCGCGCCCGTGTTGGCGCAGAGCCGGATGACATTGCCGGTATTGGGCGGAATTTCGGGTTCGACGAGAACGACGTTGAACATGGGTTCGCTTAAACGAGAGTGTCAATCTTGCGGCGTGCGCAGCGCGACGAAATTCGTCACGCGCCGCGCGCCCGCCATCTTCAATGTATGCGCTGCCGCCTCGAGTGTCGCCCCGGACGTCATGACGTCGTCGACGAGCCCCACGTGTAGGCCGCGCACGCGCCGCGTTACGCGAAAAGCCGCTGCGACGTTGCGCCGGCGAGCGTCGCGATCGAGCCGAGACTGTGGCGCGGTGTCCGCGACGCGCCGTATGAGCGTCGGCTCGGCTGCCACGTTCAGCGCGCGTGCGAGCGTTCGCGCGATCTCCCAGGCCTGATTGAAGCCGCGCTCGACGAGCCGCGCGTGCGCGAGCGGCATCGGCGCGAGGACGTCGGGCGGTGGCGCGCAGGCCGGATGATCGCCGGCTAGGCGCGCCAGGCGCAGGCCGAACTCGCGGGCGACAGCCAGACGCGCATGAAACTTGAGCCCGAGCGCAAGCCGTTCGAGCGGCGGACGGTAGTCGGCCAGCGCAAGCGTCGCGTCGAACGGCGGTGGCGTGCGCGTGCACGCGGCGCAGCGAAACTGCGCAAGCTCACGGGGGCGCTGCCGCAGCGCGGGCAACGGCAGCGCGCATATCGTGCAGCGCAGCCGCGGCTCGTTCCAATACGCCGCGTCGCATGCCGAGCAGATCGGGCCTTGCGACATTGTGCCGCACGAGGGGCTGCACGAGAGGCCGCAGAGCAGGCAAGTCCGCGGCAGTGCGAGGCCGGCCACGCGGTGAACGAGCGGGATCGCGCACAGGGTTGCGCCACGTGCGCGGCCGCGCCGCGCCGGGAGTCTGGCGTTCGCGCTCGGCGAGCCTGCTGCGTTCTCCATGGGCGGCTCTCCTCGCTGGACGGATCGAAGCGAGCGAGTATACTTCGGGCTCCTCGCTCGTTCGACCGTCATGTCCCTCACACCCGCAAAGTCCGGCCGTCCGGCCTACGATTCCCGACTTGTGCGGCGCATTTTCGATCGCCGCGCAGCAAAGTTCGGCGAGGTTGCGTTCCTACCGCGTGAGATTGCCGGGCGGATGCGCGAGCGGCTCGACTATATCAAGGTGAACCCGACGAGCATGCTCGATGCGGGGTGCGGCATGGGCGACGATCTGCCCTTGCTGCGCGAGCGTTTTCCCGAAGCGCCGCTCGCGGGCGTCGACCTGTCCTATTCGATGCTGACGCGTGCACTGCCCCATGCGGTCGGCGACACCGGATGGCGCCGCTTGCTGCCTGCTGCGCTGCAGCGTTCGCTCGGCGCGCGCGGTCCGCGCCTCGCTCAAGCGGATTTTGCGGCGCTGCCGTTCGCGGCCGGCGCATTCGATTTCATCTGGTCCAATCTCGCGCTGCATTGGCATGCGCAGCCCGATCTGGTGTTGCCCGAATGGGCGCGTGTGCTCAAATCGGGCGGCCTCTTGATGTTCAGCACGCTCGGCCCCGACACGCTGCGCGAGTTGCGCGGGGCCTACGCCGAGGTCGAGGCCGCGCATGGCTTGCCGAGCGCGGCGCACGTGATCGACTTCGTGGACATGCACGATCTTGGCGACATGCTTGTCGAAAGCGGGTTCGAGATTCCTGTGATGGATCAGGAGACGTTGACGATCACGTATCGGTCGCCGCAGTCGCTGCTCGCCGACGTGCGTCGCTGGGGGGCATACCCGCATCGCCGCGCCGTCGCCGGAGAGAACGGCTCGCCTGCGGCAGTTGCGCACGCGCGGCGTTTGCACGCGGCGCTGCTGGAAGCACTGGAGGCGCGGCGCCGCGCCGACGACACGATCGCGTTGACGTTCGAGGTGATCTACGGCCATGCATGGAAGGCCGTGCCGCGCACGACGGCCGACGGGCATGCGATCGTGCGCCTGGAAGACATCGGACGCCGCCGCACTGGATAGTCGACGCACGCCCGAGGCGCCGCATCGCAAGAATTCCTAGCCTGCGACGCTTTGTCGCGGATCGTAAAGTTGCGATCCGTTATGGTCGAAATCAGTGGGCGAGACGGTTCGCAAAAAAAGCGGCCGAAAGCCCGCAAAGGCTTGTCGCGCTTGGCTTGCAGGGCGATAGCCGTTTGCTTGTGGATGCCATTGAACGCGCCTATAATGCGTCAGTTTGTCGCCCGGAAGTTCCCCACAGTCCCGGTGCGGCAGGCCCCGAATAGCGCGGTGTGCTTATCGGCATGCGCGGGAGGCGGCGATGGAAGCGACAACCTTGCTGACGGATGCGGAGCCGGTCCTTCGAGATTGGCTGATGAAGCGCAATTGCTCGGTTTCGCCGCGGCAGTTCGTTTGGTTCTATGCGTCTTTGGCCTTGTTTTCGTCGGTCGTCGCCGGCTCGCAAGTCGTGCGTGGCGCATGGCCGATCCTGCTGTTCACGGGCATTGAACTGTTGGCGGTTGGCGTCGCGTTTGTGATTCATGCGCGCCATGCGGTCGATTACGAGCGTATCCGGCTCTTTCCGAACCGGCTCGTGATCGAGCAAATGAGCGCGGAGCGGTTGACGCAGTACGAATTCAATCCGCGTTGGGTGCGGGTCGAGCACGGTGCGTTGCCGCGCGATCCGGTCAAGGTGGTGTCGCGCGGGCAAACGGTCGTGGTCGGCGTGCATCTCGCGCAATACCGGCGCGCGTCGTTCGCAAGCGAGTTGCGCGCGACGCTGGCGCGGTGCGGTTGAGGCGACTTGAGCCGGCCATCGGCGGGGGCGAGGATTTGAATGGAAATTTTGGGTAAGGAAGCTATGAAAACAATCAAGCGAGCCCTCATGGGCGTGCTGGCGACGTGCGGGCTGCTCAGCGTGCATGCCGCCTGGGCAGTCGGTGATAGTCCGGGCGGCCCCGCCGTCAACGAGATCAATTTCCAGCCGCCCGTGACGAAAATCGCTGAAGAGCTCTATCACCTGCACATGATGATGATGTTGCTGTGCACGGTGATCTTCATCGGCGTGTTCGGCGTGATGTTCTATTCGATGTTCGCGCATCGCAAATCGAAGGGACACAAGGCAGCCAATTTCCATGAAAGCACCACGGTCGAAATCATCTGGACGATCGTGCCGTTCATCGTCGTCATCTTGATGGCGCTGCCTGCCACGAAAACGGTCGTTGCCATGAAGGACACGAGCAACGCCGATTTGACGATCAAGGTCACGGGCTACCAGTGGAAGTGGGGCTACACCTACGTCAAGGGTCCGGGCGAAGGCATCAATTTCTTCTCGACGCTCACCACGCCGCGTGCCGAGATCGACGGGCGCGCGCCGCTCACCGATACGTACCTGCAGGAAGTCGACAACCCGCTCGTCGTGCCGGTCCACAAGAAGATCCGCATCATCACGACGGCCAACGACGTCGTTCACTCCTGGTACGTACCCGCGTTCGGCGTCAAGCAAGATGCCATCCCGGGCTACGTGCGCGACACCTGGTTCAAGGCCGAGAAGACCGGTACGTTCCGCGGCTTCTGCACCGAACTGTGCGGCAAGGAGCACGCGTTCATGCCCGTGGTCGTGACGGTCCTGTCCGACGACGACTACGCCAAGTGGGTCGCCGACCAAGAAAAGAAGATGGCGAACGCGAACGACGATCCGAATCGCACCTACACGATGGCCGAGCTCATGCAGCGCGGCGCCGACGTGTACAAGTCGAACTGCGCCGTCTGTCACCAGCCGACGGGCAAGGGCGCGGGCGTGTTCCCGGCGCTCGACGGCAGCAAGATCGTCAACGGTCCGATCGCGAACCACGTGAGCATCGTGCTGAACGGCAAGGGCGCGATGCCGACTTGGGGCAAGACGCTCAGCGACGTCGAGATCGCCTCGGTGATCACGTTCGAACGCAATTCGTGGGGTAACCACACCGGCGACATCCTGCAGCCGCGGCAGGTTGCCGATGCCCGCAACGGCAAGATGCCTGAAGGCGGCGATCACCTGTCGGGCACGGCTGCCGCGCCGGCGGGCGCAAGCGCGGCGCCGGCGGCCAGCGGTGCAGCCGCGAGCGGGCCAACGGCCTCGATCGGCGCGAAGCTCGCCGTGACGGCCAGCCGGGTGGGTAAGAATCAGCCGGAAGTGGTTGCTGCCCGCACCGCGCCGGCGGCTTGACGTGTCGCTGTGTTCATCACAGTCGGTGCCGCACTATTTGCTCTAGGAGATTCTCATGTCTAGCATCGGACACGATGTAGCCGCGGGCCATGGCCACGCTGACCATGCGCACGCCACGCCGCATGGCTGGCGCCGGTGGCTGTTCGCCACCAATCACAAGGACATCGGGACGATGTACCTGGTGTTCTCGTTCACGATGTTCCTCTCGGGGGGCGTCGCGGCGCTGATGATCCGGGCCGAGCTGTTCCACCCGTATTTGTGGATCATGCGCCCCGAGTTCTTCAATCAGCTCACGACGATGCACGGGCTGATCATGGTGTTCGGCGCGATCATGCCGGCCTTCGTCGGTTTCGCGAACTGGATGATTCCGCTGCAGATCGGCGCGGCCGACATGGCCTTCGCGCGGATGAACAACTTCAGCTTCTGGCTGCTGCCAGTCGCGGCATGCTTGCTCGTCGGCTCGTTCTTCGCGCCGGGCGGCGCGACGGCCGCGGGTTGGACGCTCTATGCGCCGCTGTCGACGCAGATGGGCCCGGGCATGGACTTCGCGATTTTCGCGCTGCACATCATGGGCGCGTCGTCGATCATGGGCAGCATCAACATCATCGTCACGATCCTGAACCTGCGTGCACCGGGCATGACGCTGATGAAGATGCCGATGTTCGTGTGGACGTGGCTCATCACGGCGTACCTGCTGATCGCGGTGATGCCGGTGCTGGCGGGCGCCATCACGATGTTGCTGTTCGATCGTCACTTCGGTACGTCGTTCTTCAACGCGGCCGGCGGCGGCGACCCGATCATGTACCAGCACATCTTCTGGTTCTTCGGGCACCCCGAGGTCTACATCATGATCTTGCCGGCGTTCGGGATCGTATCGCAGGTGATCCCGGCGTTCTCGCGCAAGCCGCTGTTCGGCTATAGCTCGATGGTGTACGCCACGGCCTCGATCGCGATTCTGTCGTTCATGGTCTGGGCGCACCACATGTTCGTGACGGGCATGCCGGTGACGGGGCAGTTGTTCTTCATGTACGCGACGATGCTGATCGCCGTGCCGACGGGCGTGAAGGTGTTCAACTGGCTCGCGACGATGTGGCGCGGCTCGCTGACCTTCGAATCGCCCATGCTGTTCGCGATCGGCTTCCTGTTCGTGTTCACCATGGGCGGGTTCACGGGCCTGATGCTGGCGATGGCGCCGCTCGACATCCAATACCACGGCACCTACTTCGTCGTTGCGCACTTCCACTACGTGCTAGTTGCGGGGTCGTTGTTCGCGCTGTTCTCCGGCTGGTATTACTGGTCACCGAAGTGGACAGGGTGGATGTACAACGAGACGCGCGGCAAGATCCACTTCTGGGCGTCGATGATCTTTTTCAATCTGACGTTCTTCCCGATGCACTTCGTCGGGCTGGCCGGCATGCCGCGTCGCTATGCCGATTACCCGGCTCAGTTCACCGATTGGAACCAAGTCATCACGATCGGTGCATTCGGCTTTGGTTTGGCGCAGGTCTACTTCCTGTTCGCCGTCGTGTTGCCCGCGTATCGCGGCGGCGGCGAGCTCGAGAAGGCGTCCGACAAGCCGTGGGATGGCGCGACGGGCCTCGAATGGACGATTCCGAGCCCGGCTCCGTTCCATACGTTCGAAACGCCGCCGACGGTCGAGTAATGTGAATCGGCCGCTCGTCGCCGGCCCACGCGTGCGAAATACACGGGTGGGCCGGTGGCCGGCGCGGCCGCGAAAGACGAGGCGAGGGCGGCCTGCCGCTCCCGCCTCAAGCAAAGAAACATGAGATGAACCACCCACAAAAAAGACGTACGCCGGAGCAGATGCGCACCGGCAACCTGCGGCTCGGCGCGATCCTGTTCGCCATCGCAGCCGTCTTCTTTCTGGGTTTCGTTCTGAAGCAGTGGCTGTCTCATTGAGCCGAGCGTCGGACGTTTAGCGAGGGAAACATGTCGACGCGTGCTCCGCGCGATGCCGATCGATTGCTGAATCGGTCGATGCTGATCAAGCTCGTCGTCATGTCGGCGGTCATGTTCGGTTTCGGCTTCGCGCTCGTGCCGCTCTATCGCTCGATTTGCCAAATCACCGGCGTGAACAACCTCGTCAAGCGTGATGCGACGGTCGGCGAGGCGAAGAACACGCAAGTGGACGCGACGCGCACGGTGTCGATCGAGTTCGACGCGAATGCGCGCGGCGCGCTGGCGTTCAAGCCCGAGCAGAACGCGCTGGACGTGCATCCGGGAGAAGTAACGGTCGTGAAGTATCGCGTGACGAACGGACAGAACCGCACGGTGCGCGCGCAGGCGATCCCAAGCTACGCGCCGGGGCACGCGATCGAATACTTCAAGAAGATCGAATGCTTTTGCTTCACGCAGCAGACGCTTGCCGCGCACGAGACGCGCGAGATGCCGGTGGTCTTCTACGTCGATCCGGCGCTGCCGCGCGACGTGAAGACGATCACGTTGTCGTACACGTTTTTCGAGCTCGACGTGCCGGCCGGTGGCACGGCAAGCGCCGCGGCGACGAAGACGGCCGATGCGCAGCGGGCGGTCACGGCCGTGAGCGGCGCCTGACACGAGCGGATGGCGAGCGATGGAGAGGGCGATGGCCTCGAGCGGCAAAAGCAGTTTTGCCAGGACGATGAAGGCGGTGTTCTGGTCGTTTTTCGGCGTGCGTCGCCGAACCGATCACGAGGCCGACATGCAACTCAATCCGCTGCATTTGATTGCAGCGGGGCTGATCGCGGCGGCCGTCTTCATCGCGATTCTGATCGCGATCGTGCATGCGGTCGTGAACTGAGCGCGAGAGCCGGGCGAGGCAACTGGAAAAGAGAAGCGGTGCGGTATCGACGCGCCGCCGATTAAGTGCATAACTGGACTGAAGTGGAGAATCAACAATGAGCGGTCAAAACGAGAGCCCGTATTACTTCGTGCCGAATCCGTCTCGGCACCCGGCCATGGCGTCGGTCGGCGTCTTCGTCATGCTCGGATCGTTGGGGCTGTGGATCAACGACACGTCGTGGGCTCCGTACACGCTGTTCGCCGGCCTGCTGTGGCTGCTGTTCGTGCTGTGGCACTGGTTCGGCGATGCCATCTCCGAATCGGAGAGCGGCATGTACGGCAAGCGCGTCGACACGTCGTACCGCTGGAGCATGAGCTGGTTCATCTTCTCCGAAGTCATGTTCTTCGGTGCTTTCTTCGGTGCGCTCTTCTACGCGCGCGAGATTGCGATGCACCAACTGGGCAGCCTCGATTTCAAGCTCATTTGGCCCGACTTCACGGCGGTATGGCCGAACGAAGGTCCGGCTCAGTTAGCCGGCCACTTCAAGCGGATGGTGCCGTGGCCCGTTCCGACGATCAACACGGCGCTGCTCTTGAGCTCGGGCGCGACGCTGACGGTGGCGCACCACGCGCTGCGTGACAACCATCGCAAAAAGACCATCGCGTGGCTGGCCGCGACGGTCGTGCTTGGCTTCTGCTTCTTGTGCATGCAGGCGTTCGAGTACATCCACGCGTACAACGAACTGAACCTCACGCTGGCCTCGGGCGTGTACGGTTCGACGTTCTTCCTGCTGACGGGCTTTCACGGCTTCCACGTGTTTCTCGGCGGTACGATGCTGACGGTCGTTCTCGTACGCCTGATTCGCGGCCACTTTACGGCCGATCACCACTTCGCGTTCGAAGGCGCCGCGTGGTACTGGCACTTCGTCGACGTCGTCTGGCTCGGCCTGTACGTCGTCGTCTACTGGCTGTAAATGCAGTCGAAGCCCGTCTGCCGGCAGGCGGCGGGCTGCGGCGCATCGCCCGATCGGCGCGATGCGGCCGAGATGAAGTAGCCGTATCGATGCGCCGCCTTCGAGTCGATCGAGGCGGCGTTTGTGTTTTCAGTGGGAGTGCTGCGGCAATGTGCCGCAGCATCGAGCGGATTGCTCAGCGGCCCAGCGGCACGTGGCTGTATTGAAGCCAGCCTAGCCAATGCGCGAGCCAGAGGAAGAGGAATAGCGAGATCGACAGCCCGACGCGTGTGGCGAGCGACCAGACCATCCGCTTGGACTTGCCGCGGTCGTGCATCATGAAGTACAGGGCCGAAATCATGCTGGCGATGATGAGGATGAAGGCGACGGCAACGAGAATGTGCATGGAATCAACCGATATTCGGAATCGACGTGTAGCAATGAATGCAATTATCGCACCGACGTCCGGCTCGCACGCACGGCGGGAGGGCGGAAGGGCGCTTATTCGGGCACAACTGCCTTCGCCCTGGTCCGTTTGATATGAAAATCCGCCTCGTACCCGCCCTGCTGATCCTGTTCGTGATGGCCGTGACGATTCGGCTCGGCTTTTGGCAGCGCGACCGCGCGCATCAAAAGGAAGCGCTGCAGGCGCAGATCGAACGATATGAGCACGCGCCGGCCCGATCGGTCGGCGCGCAGCCGATCCCGCTCGCGTCGATCGAATATCATCGGGTGCGGGCCGTCGGTCGCTTCATGCCTGCTCACGTCGTTTATCTCGACAATCGTCCGTACCAAGACCAGCCCGGTTTCTACGTCGTGATGCCGCTCGAGTTGACGGGCGGAGGCTATGTCCTCGTCAATCGAGGCTGGCTGCCGCGCAATGCCGACGTGCGCACGGCGATGGCGCCGTATCGCACCCCGACGGGCGAGGTCGCGATCGAGGGCATCGCCCGCGCCAACGCATCGCGCGCGTTCGAACTCGGCCAAGGCGGCTCCGCGCCGCATCAGCAGATTCGGCAAAATCTCGACGTCGCCGCGTTCGCGTCCGAAACGGGATTGGCGCTGCAGCCGTTCGTGGTTCAGCAGACAAGCGACGACGGCGACGCGCTCGTGCGCGACTGGCCTGCGCCGACGACGGGCGTCGACACCAATTACGGCTACATGTTCCAGTGGTGGGGCATGGCCGCCGCGGCCTTGGGCTTCGGCTTGTACGCGGCCAGACGGGCCGCGAAAAAGGGAATTTGAGAGGGAGTTGGGCTTGTCGATGTCATCTAAAGGTTCACGCGAGCGCAGCGGCGCCGCCGATCAAGGCCGCGCCGCATCCGCATCGCCCGTACAAGCCGCCGCGCGCGGCTCTTGGACGCGCGGGCGGTGGGTCGTGCTCATGATTGCGATCATGTGCGCGGCACCCGTCATCGCTTCGTATCTGACGTTTTACGTGTTCAAGCCGAAGGGCGGGACGACGAATTACGGCACGCTGATCGAGCCGCAGCGCCCCATTTCGGACGCGCTCATCGTCAAGGACGAAGCGGGCAAGCCGATGCCGCTCGCGTCGCTGCGAGGGCGTTGGCTCATGATCAGCGTCGACGCCAGCGCTTGCGGCCAAGCCTGCGCGACCAAGCTCTACTTCATGCGCCAGATCCGCGCGACGCAGGGGGGCGAACGCGAGCGTGTCGTCACGGTTTGGCTGCGCACCGACGCCGGCGCCGTGCCCGACGCGATCGAGCGCGCCTATCCCGACACGCGCAAGCTGATCGCCGATCCGGCGGCGCTGAGCGCATGGCTGCCGGCGGATGCGGGGACGAGCGACGTCGATCACATCTATCTCGTCGATCCGAACGGCAACCTGATGATGCGGTTTCCGAAGAACCCGAATCCGAGCAAGATCAAGGGCGACGTCAGTAGGCTCCTGTCGTGGTCGAGTATCGGCTGACGCACGCTGCAGATTGGTTGGAGGGTAATCGATGTTTTGGCTGCAATTGGGTGCGAGGGGGTTTTGCATCGCGCTGCTTCCACTGAGCTACGTCTGGATCAAGGGGAGCGACGATAAATTTCGCAAGCTCGTCTGGGTCACGACGTTTCTGACGCTCGACCTGATCATGTTCGGCGGCTTCACGCGTCTGACCGATTCGGGCCTCGGCTGCCCCGACTGGCCCGGGTGCTACGGCACGGCCTCGCCGTTCCTCGCGCACGCGCAGATCGCGGCCGCGCATGCGGCCATGCCGAGCGGGCCCGTCAGCATGGTGAAGGCGTGGATCGAAATGACGCATCGCTACTTCGCGATGGCACTGGGCGTGCTCATCATCGCGCAAACCGCCAGCGCATGGGTTGCGCGCATCAAGCGCAAAGCGCTGCACGTCTCGCCGTGGTGGCCGACTGCGCTGCTGCTGCTGATCGTCGTGCAAGGCGCGTTCGGCGCATGGACCGTGACGTTGAGGCTGCAGCCCGTGATCGTCACGACCCACCTGCTGCTCGGGTTGACGCTGCTCGGCACGCTCGCTTGGTTCGCCGCGCGGCTGACGCCGCAGCCGGCCTACGAGCCCGAAATCGCGCGCTATCGCGTGGCGGCGCTCGCGGCGCTCGTGCTGCTCGTCATCCAGATTGCGCTCGGCGGTTGGGTGAGCACGAATTACGCGGTGCTCGCCTGCACCGATTTCCCGACTTGCAACGGCCACTGGCTGCCCCCGATGAATTTCGCGCAAGGGTTTCATCTCTGGCGCGCGCTCGGCATGACGGGCGACGGCGAGGTCATCACGCAAGATGCGCTCGTGGCGATTCACTGGACGCACCGCACGTTCGCCCTGGTCGTCATCGCGTACCTCGCCGGCCTGGCATGGAAGATGCGCCGCTTCGAATCGCTGCGCCGCCCGGCAACGGGCGTGCTGATCGTGCTCGCGCTGCAGTTCGCGACGGGCCTGTCGAACATCGTCTTGCAGTGGCCGCTGCCGATCGCCGTCGCGCACAACGGCGGCGCGGCGGTCCTGCTGCTGCTCGTCGTTGTGCTAAACTTTCGAACCGCTTCCAGCCGACTTCGCCGCGCCGCCGTTTCGCCGCACGAAGCCGCACCCGCGTGATCCCATGGAAAGCACGACACTATTTCGCCATCCCGGCTCCCGAATCTCCCAGTATCTCGCCCTCACGAAGCCGCGCGTGACGCAGCTTGCCGTGTTTTGCGCGGTGATCGGCATGTTCTTGGCAACGCCGGGCATGGTGCCTTGGAAAGTGTTGATCGGCGGCACCGTCGGCATCTGGCTGACAGCCGGCGCCGCCTTCGCGATCAACTGCCTCGTCGAGCAAAAGGTCGATGCGATGATGCGCCGTACGGCGTGGCGTCCGTCGGCGCGCGGCGAGATTACGAGCGCGCAGATTCTGCTGTTCTCGGCGGTGCTGGGCGGCCTCGGTATGTGGACGCTCTATACGTTCACCAATGCCTTGACGATGTGGCTCACGTTTGCCACGTTCGTCGGTTATGCCGTCATCTACACGTTGCTGCTCAAGCCGTTCACGCCGCAAAACATCGTCATCGGCGGCGCCTCGGGCGCGATGCCGCCGGCGCTTGGTTGGGCCGCGGTGACGGGCGCCTTGCCCGGCGACGCGTGGATCCTCGTGCTCATCATCTTCGTGTGGACGCCGCCGCACTTTTGGTCGCTCGCGCTCTATCGCCGCAAGGATTACGAGAACGCCGGTCTGCCGATGCTGCCGAACACGCACGGCGAGCAATACACGCGCTTGCATATCTTGCTCTACACCGTGATCTTGTTCGCGGTCACGCTGATGCCGTTCATCTCGCGCATGAGCGGGCTCGTGTACCTCGTGTCGGCGGTCTTGCTCGGTGCCGTGTTCCTCGGCTACGCGTGGAAGATCTATCGCGAGTACTCCGATGCGCTCGCGCGCAAGACCTTCCGCTACTCCATCATCTATTTGTCGCTGCTGTTCGCCGCGCTGCTCGTCGACCACTACACGCACGCGCTGATCCGCTTTTGACCCACCTCATGGCCAAGCTTCCGCTGATGCGCGTTGCGCGCACGTTTCTCGCTGCGTGCCTAGTTGGCGTGACGCTGATCGCCGCCGGTTGCGGTAAGAGCGAGCCGGCGTTCCAGAACCTGGATTTGACGGGCAACACGCAGTTCGGCGCCGATTTCTCGCTGCCGGATACGGACGGCAAGATTCATACGATCGCCGATTACAAAGGCAAGGCCGTCGTGCTGTTTTTCGGCTACACGCATTGCCCCGACGTCTGCCCGACGACGATGGCCGAACTCGCGCAAGCGATGCAGCAACTCGGCCCCGAGGCCAAGCGCGTGCAGGTGCTGTTCGTGACGGTCGACCCCGCGCGCGACACGCCGCAAGTGCTTTCGCAATACGTGCACGCCTTCAATCCTTCGTTCGTCGGCTTGCGGCCCGACGACGCGCAACTCGCAAAGGTCGCGAAGGATTTTCGCGTCTATTACGCGAAGGTGCCGGGCTCGACGCCCGACAGCTATACGATGAACCACACCGCGGCGAGTTACGTATTCGATCCGTCCGGCAAGCTGCGCTTGTTCGCCCGCGACGGGCAGGGCGTGCAGCCGTGGGTTCACGATCTCAAGCTTCTGCTCGATTAATTTTCCCGGCAATTCGTTCGGACTCCGAAGCAATTCGGTAGTCCGATTTTCATCTTCGCGCAATTAGTTCGCACTCCTAATTTAATTGCCCGCTGCGACCGATCTCGACGGCGATTCGCGCCGTGCCGCGTCGTGGAATATCGATATGCGATCAACGTATTTCCGTTTGCTCGATCGCTATGACACCATCGAATCGTCTCCTTATTTTCCCTATAAAGAATCGAGAACTTATGCGACACAGAACGCTATTCAAGCTCCTCTCGTCCATCGCAGCAACGGTTGCGTTCGCTATCGGCTCGGGCGCGCATGCGCAGAATCAGGTCATCAAGGTCGGCACGATCGCGGGCCCCGACGAGCAAACATGGGCCGTCGTGCAGAAGGTGGCGAAGCGCGAAGGACTCGACGTCAAGGTCATCACGTTCAACGACTACGTCCAGCCGAACGCGGCCCTCGATGCGGGCGACCTCGACGCGAACAGCTTCCAGCACGAGCCCTATCTCGACGGCCAAGTGAAGCAGCGCGGCTACAAGATCGTCAGCGTTGGTCTTACTTACATCTCGCCGATCGGCCTCTATTCGAAGAAGCTCAAATCGGTGAAGGATCTGCCGCAGGGTGCGAAGGTTGCGATTCCCAACGACCCCTCGAACGAAAACCGTGCGCTGCTGCTCTTGCAAGCACAAGGGCTCCTCAAGCTGAAGGCTGGCGCCGGCACGAACGGCAACAACGCAACGACGCTCGACGTCGCGGACAATCCGAAGAAGCTCAAACTGTTGGAGCTCGATGCCGCGCAATTGCCGCGCTCGCTCGGCGACGTCGACGCCGCAGTGATCAATACGAACTATGCGTTGTCGGCGGGCCTGCAACCGACGAAGGATGCGATCGCGCGCGAAGACGTCCATAGTCCTTACGCGAACTTGATCGCCGTGCGCACGCAGGACAAGGGCAAGCCGTGGGTCAAGAAGCTCGTGACCGCTTACCACTCGCAAGAAGTGCGCAACTTCATCAACACGCAATTCAAAGGCGCGATGGTGCCTTCGTTCTAACGGGCGCAGGATCTGCGACCGCTTGCGTGGACGTTGCCGCGCTTCTCATAACTTACGTTCCCACGTTTGCGCGATGAGGTTGCGTCCGAAGCGGCGCTCGGGTTCGGTCGCGACGCAATTGAATCCCGCGCGCTCGAATACGCGGCGGCCGTCGTTGAGCACGCCGCACGTCGTCAATGTCAGCGTTTCATAGCCGGCGTGCTGCGCGAAGCCGATGCTTTGCGCGACGAGCAGCGTGCCGACGCCGAGCCCGCGCGATTCGGGCTCCACATACAGCAGCCGCATGCGTGCCGCGCGTTCGGACAGTGCCGCGACGAGCGCTGCGCCAACGATGCTCTCTTGCTGCTCGGCGATCCAACACGTTGCTCGTTGGCGATCGGGTTGACGCGAGAATTCGGCCATCTCTTGAGTCGCGAACGCTTCGAATCCCATATCCGCACCGTATTGGGCCCCGAACAGCAGGGCTTGGCGATGCACGAGCCAGCCGTATTCGCCGGCTTGGGGTGCGCGAAGCGAAACCGGGGCGCGCGACGGCGACCGATCGAGCAGTCGCTCGATGATGCGCATCGCTGCAATGAGTTGCTCTTGCCCGGCCGCCGATAGAGCGTTCAGTACGCCGCACACTTCGTCGATGGCCGCGACTTCGAGCGGCGCATAGGCGGCGCGCCCGGCGTGCGTCATTTCGAGCAGCGACTGGCGCGCGTCGGTTTCCGATTGGCGCCGCGTGATCAATTGCCGACGCTCGAAGCTCGTCAGCAAGCGGCTCAGATAGCCGCTGTCGAGACCGAGCGCGCGCGCGAGTTCGGTCGCCGTGGAAACGGTACCGAGCGCCAGTTCGCGCAACACGCGCACCTCGGTCAAAGAGAACGGGCTTTTTTGCAGAAACTCATGCAGCACGCCGATGTGCTGCGTATAGAAGCGATTGAAACGGCGCACGGCTTCCGCGCGGCGCAGCAGAGTAGGTTCGGTCAATGCGAGCGTCACCGTATCGTCTGAATTAATCAGAACTATATGGGATCATCGTCAACAAACAAGTTTTGCCTGACAAATCAGGTGGTACTAAACCGGTATCTTCCCCGATCGAGATGGCTCGTCATGAGGTGTCGACCCAATCGGGACGGTGACATTGGTATGCACTCCGGGTAAATCCTGATGCCGCGGATAGCCGCCGAATGAACGTCAATTTTTACCTTTGCCTTGCCCAATAAGGTTTGAGCCCATTTTTGCGGTCGCTCGTAGGGGGAATTGACTGGTACTACTGTGGTTATATAATGGGCTCCAATTTCGCAGCCCTCCACGAGATCGCGTCCGCGCTCGAATAGTGCGGGCGCATCGCCCCAGTTACGACAGCGCGCAACGCTCGCGCGCTCGAGCTTTATTGAGATAGCAATCCCATGCTGAACGGAAACATTCTGACGCCGGACGGTTGGATTCTCGGCACGCTGCACACCGAGAACGGGCGGATTACGGCGCTCGAAGGTCGGGCCGTCGATCCATCGACGAACGATGAGCCTTACATCCTTCCTGGCTTCATCGATTTGCACGTGCATGGCGGCGGTGGGGCCGACGTCATGGAAGCAGGCACCGCCATCGAAACGATCGCACGCACGCACGCACGCCATGGCACGACGAGCCTGTTGGCCACGACGATGACGGCGCCGCGCGACGAACTGCTCGCCGTCGTCGCGGGCCTCGGCAACGTCACGCGTACCCGTACGCCCGGTGGCGCGCGCGTGCTCGGCGTCCATCTCGAAGGGCCCTACATCAACCCGGGCAAGCTCGGCGCGCAGCCCGACGCCGCCGTGTCGGCCGTGCTCGACGAAGTGCTGAAATACCTGTCGGTCGCGCCGATCCGCGTCGTCACGCTTGCGCCCGAGATTGCGGGCCACATGGAAATCATCTCGGAGATGGTGGCGCGCGGTGTGCGCGTCCAGCTCGGCCATTCGCTTGCGACCTACGATGACGCGGTGGCCGCGCTCAAGCACGGTGCATGTGGCTTCACGCATCTGTTCAACGCGATGTCGCCGATGCATCACCGCAATCCCGGTCTCGTCGGTGCGGCGTTCGCGCACGCCGAATTCGCCGAGATCATTCCGGATCTGCTGCACGTGCATCCCGGGGCGATCCGGGCGGCACTGCGCGCGATCCCGCGCTTGTATGTCGTGACCGACAGCACGTCGGCCACCGGCATGCCTGACGGCGAGTATCGCCTCGGCAGCCAGCATGTGACGAAGTGCCTTGGCGGTGTGCGCCTGGCGGACGGCACGCTCGCCGGCAGCACGTTGACGATGGAAGGTGCGCTGCGCAACCTCGTCTCGATCGGCCTGCCGCTCGCCGACGTCTCCAATCGCATGTCGCGCTATGCCGCCGACTATCTCGGGGTCGAAGATCGCGGCCGCCTGGCGCGCGGCGCGTGGGCCGACGCCGTCGTGTTCGAGCGCGACCTCACGCTGGCCGCTACCTACGTCGAAGGGGAGCAGATTGTCGAATATGCTTAGGGAGGCGCTCGCAGCGAGTGCCGTCGTCGCGGCGCAGTGCGCGGACAGCGCGCGCGTCGAGCAGGTGGCCGCCGCGCTGGCGGCCGCGCCGCGCCATGTCGCGCTGACCGTCGCACGCGGCAGTTCCGACCATGCGGCGAGCTATTTCGCGAGTCTTGCGATGAGCCGCATCGGCTTGCCCGTCGCTTCGCTGCCGATGTCGATCGCGACGCTGCAAGGGGCGCCGCTGCGCGTGGCCGGCGAACTGGCGATTGCGTTCTCGCAGTCGGGCCGGAGCCCCGATCTCGTCGATACGATGAAGGCGCTGCGGGAAGCCGGCGCCTTGACCGTGAGCGCGGTGAACGCGCCCGAATCCCCGCTCGCCGATGCCTGCGAATGGCAACTGCCGCTTCTGGCCGGCCCCGAGCGCTCGGTCGCGGCCACGAAGAGCTATGTCGCGATGTTGTCGATGTCGGCGCAACTCGTGGCGTATTGGCAGCGCGACCCGATACTGCTCGATGCGCTACGCGCGCTGCCCGATACGCTGAGCGATGCCGCCGCGCTCGATTGGTCGCCGGCCGTCGATACGCTGCGCGACGTCGAACGCATGATCGTGATCGGACGCGGCCTAGGACTGGCGATTGCACAGGAGGCGGCGCTCAAGCTCAAGGAGACGTCGGGCATTCAAGCCGAAGCGTTCTCGAGCGCGGAGGTGCGTCACGGTCCGATGGAACTCATCGATCGCGACTACCCGCTGCTCGTCTTCGCTCCGCGCGGTCCCGAGCAAGCAGGCTTGGTCCGGCTGGCCGCCGATATGCGCGCGCGCGGCGCGCGTGTACTGCTGGCCGCGCCCGCGGACGTAGCGGATGCCCAGTTGCCGCTCGCGACGAGCCGTCACGTGGCGCTCGACCCGATCGCGATGATCCAGACTTTCTATGTGATGGCCGCGGAACTCGCGGCCGCGCGCGGCCGCGACCCCGACGCGCCGCGCCATTTGAACAAAATCACCGAAACCCACTGAGCGAGAGATGCAGATGGAACGTGCTGAGGAGTCCCGATTAATGAATCAATCTCCGGACAAAGTGATTCTGCTCGCGCCGCTGACAGGGCCCGTGGTGCCGCTCGCCGACGTACCCGATCCCGTCTTCGCGGGCGGCATGTTCGGCGACGGCATCGCCGTCGATCCGCTCGACGGGTGCCTCGTCGCCCCCTGCGATGGGGTCGTCACGCATCTCGCGCGCACCGGCCATGCCGTCACGCTGCAAACGCCCGAGGGGGCGGAGATCCTGCTGCACATCGGCATCGACACCGTCGAGTTGGGCGGGGAGGGGTTCGTGGCGAAGGTCGCGTCGGGCGATCACGTGCGGGCCGGCGATCTGCTCATCGAGTTCGACCAAGACGCAGTCGGCGTGAAGGCGCCAAGCCTCGTCTCCGTGATCGCGATCGCCAATTCGGATGCGTTCGACATCGTCGAGCGCGCATCGGGGCGGGTGACGGCCGGCGTGAGTCCGCTGCTCGCGCTGCGTGCGAAAGGCGGCGCGGCGGCAGTCGAGAGTGCGCCCGCGAGCGAGGTCAAGGTCCAAGCGAGCCGCACGATCAAGCTCGCGCAGGCGGGCGGGCTGCATGCGCGTCCCGCGGCGCGCGCGAGGGAGGCCGTGCGCGGGTTGCAGGCGCGCGTCGACGTGCATCACGGCGAGCGGCACGCGAACGTCGAGAGCGTCGTGGGCTTGCTGGGGCTCGGTGCGGGCGAGG